>CAIQQO010000139.1 GCA_903873965.1 uncultured bacterium | reverse complement strand
GCGCGCTCGGCCTCTTCGTCATGCGGTTTCTCATTCATCATGCCACTCCGGCGCCACACCAAACCGCGCTATCCACAGTGGTGTCACGATCTCGCGCGCGCATTGCAGTGTCTCCACCGCTGTGATATAGGTCCATACGCCATCCACCCAGCCCCATACCTGATACGGCTTGCGACAATCCTCGCGCACCCGTATGCCATACGTCCCTGGTCGCAATTTGCGGATGCGCCTTTGCACGGGTATCTGCATCTGTCGTTTCGCGTATGCGGCTTGTTGTTCGCAGTAGGCCCGCTCGTCCGTGTTTACCTTCCGCGCCCACATTTCAAAGTCGCGGATAGCCGTCCTGCAATACGCTGTTTCTTCCATCGTCATGGATCACCACCTGGCTAAATCAATCCATTTGCGATTAAGCATGCCTGCCTCCTCGCTGCCCGCCTTGATCACCTTCCAGCCCAACAGGCTTGCTGCCGTGGTCATGGTCGCCACCTCATGCGCTGCAGGCTCTACCCGCACGCGCTCCAGCGTGATGCGCCAACCCTCCCAGATACGTGTTGCCCGCACCACCAGCCCGCCGGCCAGTTGCGCGGATGCGTCGCCGTTGCGTCCGGCCTGCGCCAACACACCGCGCAACACATCCAGCAGGGTCGTCGTCACCAGTTCACCATTACGGCAACCACCTCGCCACCAGCCCCAGCACAAACGCGGCCACAATGCACATCACCAGCCAGAACAATCCGCGCAACACATAGCCTGCATTCTCATAATCGTCATGGTCATGTTGCAGTTTCACTTAATCACCTCTTGCGCCAGCGTGTCCAGCGACACAATGCCATTGTTCTTGGCTGCAAACTGCGTGAATGCCAGCCCCACCCGGCTGCCCGCCACGATGCGCCGCTGATCTGTCGCGCTCTCAAAACACAACCCATTCGCATGGCCGTTGTTGTACGTGTAGCAAATCAAATCGAACATGCCCAGCACATACGTTTCCAGCGCATCGGGCAAATTAGGGTGAATCCAAGGGCGCTCCTTGGCTGCATTCGGCTGCATCTCCATCTCACGGTTCACGTGTCCGGTAATGACCAGGTGCCGCGGCTGCGCCAATAGCTTGGCAATCTGCGGCATGATCACGGCATAAACGGCCTTGTAGGCTGCGCGCGGATCGCCCTTGCCCTGATTCGCGGCCACCCAGCGCCGGATCATGTTGCCGAAGTCGTCCAGCACCACGGTCTGATACTCCTTCTCAGCGGCCAGGTCACTCACAAACTGCGTGAATGACTGTGCCGTGTCAATCGTCACGCGCGCCATGGGCAGAAAATCCGCGCCGCGCATCTCGCTATCCTGCGCAATGATCGGCTTCGGGAATGCGGCTGCTGTCGTCGTTTTGCCCGACTTGGTTGCGCCATACAGATACACACGTCGATACTGTCGTACTGTCGTTTCAATTTTCAGTGCCATGATTGATCTCCGTAGGAGCAGTGCCTTGCGCCTGCCCCAATCCGGCCAGAATTCTGGCCACCATTTCTTCACTGACCACGGTATAAGCATCCCGTTCTGCCAGCCATAACGCCTTACTGCCCACACCGCACCGTTTCGCTGCCTGCGCGAGTGTCAGTTTCAGCCGCCGCCGTAGAATCAAAATGGTTTCACCTGTTGTCAGTTGGATCATAGTTTGTAAGCATCTCTTAGTTACTAAGGATACTCCAAAATTTACCAATGTCAATACATTTAGCGCTAGAATTGGTGGAGTAACTATGGATATGTTAGTGGAACTGCGTGATCTGATTATTGCCCAAATGGGTGATCAACATCACACGTATGTACAGGCTGCCCAGGTCATCGGCGTAACCGATGGGGCGCTGCACCATTTCATCAAGGGCACCTATAAGGGCATTGGCGTGGAAATGTGCCTGAAACTCGCCAAATACCTAGGCGTGCCAGGCGGCATGGTGCTGCGCATGGCCGGCCATGAGGACATTGCTGCGCTACTAGAAGATATCAAATCAGAACCGGATGATATCTATACCCGTGAACTGGCCAAAGTCATTGACCAGCTTGATCCCGTGCACAAGCTCGCCATTATAGAGAACGCGAGAAGCATGGCGAAGATATTTAGAGATACCACACCCAAATACATAGGGGGAAAAGATGGACCAGCTACAACGTAATATCATGGACTATCTCAAACGCGCTGCCGTACAGCCCACAGCGCGCATCTGGTATGTGTGGCGGCCTCGGAAAGGAATGCAGGTGATTGTGCTATGAGCCATATACCTGAACAGCAAATGATGGATGATTACTTTCGGCTATTGATCAAAGACGGGAAGATACCCTACCCGGATGTTATTGCTCCTTACATAGCAAAACTCAGGCGGTACTATCCAGTTGAGAAAGAACTCAGTGCCGTAGTTTATGAGTGTGCTTCAAACTGGTTGTGTGAATCATCACTCGAATATAAACAGCGTTTCTACGCTGCAATCCAAAAAGCCGGCCATAAAAGCAAACGGACAAATGTCCCATCTCGATATGAACGATACATCACCACTAAGTTAACAGTTACAGTAATTGTCCTGGTGATCATGTCGATTATTTACCAACTGCGAAAATGAAAGACCTTGATCAACTGCGCCAATTGGTAGAATCTAAACGTCTAGAACGTGGGGGCGGTATGTTAGCAGAAACCCAAACCGATGCCGCCAAGGCTATTGGCTGTTCACAGCCCTCGTTGCGCGCGTTTTTGAAAGAGTTAAACGGGATTGATGTAGAAATGTCCCTGCGTCTCGCGCGATACCTGGAACTCCAGCGCGCCACCGTGTTGCGCCTGGCCGGCCATGAGGATATCGCCGACATGCTAGACACGCCAGATGTCAAACAAGCGGATCCCGACCTGGTGGAAATAACCCGCGCGTTGCGCCCACTCGACACTGATCAGCGCCGCGCCATCGTCAGCACGGTTAAAACCCTGTCGAAAACCCTTGTAACTACCCCCAGGCATCTGCCTGTCAAACGCAAGGGCAAGAGGGAAATAACATAATTATTTTACGGAACTGGAAATTCTGGCTGGGGCTGGCTATCAGCG
>CAIQQO010000138.1 GCA_903873965.1 uncultured bacterium | reverse complement strand
GCCCCAGCACACTCCAGCGCCCATCCTCGCCCAGCATCTCGCGGCGAATGAACTCGGCGTCGGCGATAATCGCATCAGAACGGAAATGCATCAGGTAATCGGCCTGCGCTCGCGCTGAGCCATGCCGCGCCAGCGTCTGCCAGGTCAGCGGCGTGCTCAACCCGGTGCCGCGCTGGTCCAGCAACAACACGCGGTAGTTCTGCAAAGCGCGACGCAGCCAGCCATCACGCCCACCCGGGCGCGGCGAAGGCAATCCCGGCCCGCCTTGCAAGAAGATCAACCACGGCAGGTTGGCCTTCTCCTTGTCGGGCGCAACAACGGCGCGGGCAAAAATCGACAGGCGCTCAGCAGCAGGCCGATCGTAATCCAAAGGAACTTCGAACTGCAGGTTGGTCGTGACCAGACCCGGTATACGGTGCGTGGCTAATGTTTTCATGATATACGCAACTCCACTGTCAGTTATAACGCCAATTTTACGATTTCCACAGGATAGTGGTGTAGCTCATCTGCCAACCTCTGTTCACCATGAATGGGTTTTGCATAAGATACGACATTTCACGCATTGTCCTCATAGCGTTAGCATGCAACATTGACGGCTATAATGCAAGTTAATCATGGCGATGAACAAAATGATTTTCTGCTATAGATAGGCATATACGGCGGTGATGACGTGGCAAATGAAAGTGACTTCTTCAAAACGATCCTAAATGGACTTTATGATGGTGTCTATTTTGTCGATACCGATCGGCGCATCACGTTCTGGAATCGCGGCGCCGAGCGTATCACCGGCTTTAAGGCCGATCAGGTCATGGGTCAGCACTGCTCAGACAACATGCTTATGCATGTGGATGGCGCGGGCAAACAACTGTGCCTGGAAGGTTGCCCTCTCTCTGCCAGCATCGCGGATGGTTCTCTTCACGAAGCGCAGGTCTTTGTGCATCATGCAGGCGGCTACCGCCTGCCCGTGATGGTGCGCACGTCGCCCATTTACGATGAGACTGGCAATATCACCGGCGCCGTTGAAACGTTCAGCGACAACTCACAGATGATGGAGGCGATGCAGAAGGTCGACGAGTTGAGCGATGCGGCAATGAAAGACCCCCTGACTCAACTGGGTAATCGCCGTTTCCTCGAAACCATGATCGATCTGCGCCTGATGGAAAGCCGCATAACCAAACCGGCCAACGGTTTCATGTTCGTGGATATCGACCACTTCAAACACGTCAACGACACTTACGGGCACGAGACCGGCGACCTGGTGCTCAAGATGGTCGCCGACACGCTCAGGCTGAACCTGCGCCCCTCCGACTCCGTGATTCGCTGGGGTGGCGAAGAGTTCATCGTCATCATCCAAAGTGTGACACAGGAAGTCCTCGTTGAGCTGACCAACCGCCTGCGCATGCTGGTGCAGCAATCGCAACTCAACCACGGGCCGCATCATATCAAGGTCACCATTTCGGGTGGCGCGACGCTGATCAAGGATGATGACACCCTCGAAGCCCTGGTGGAACGCGCCGATGCCTTGATGTATCAGAGCAAAACAGGCGGGCGCAACCGCATCACGTTTAGTTAGCGATCAGAGCACCGGCATTCCAGTGCGTGCAGAATTATGCCGGTTCGCCGACGCAAAATGGCGAAGCCGTCACGCAGGTGCGGTTGCGCCCCGCCTCTTTGGCCTGGTATAGCAACCGATCAGCCCGATCCAACAGGGCTTCTATCGATTCAAATTCCTTATCCAGATCCAAATCCGTAATGCCGGCGCTGATGGTGATAGTCACAACGTGACCGTCGATCAACACCTGTTGTTCGGCCAACGCCATCCGCACGCGTTCGACAATGTGAAACGCCTGCCAGTCATCCGTCCCTTGAATCAGCAGCGCAAACTCGTCGCCGCCCAATCGCCCGAATACATCGATGTCGCGCGTATTGGCCTTGCACACCTGCGCAAACATCGCCAGAATCCGGTCGCCGCCTGCATGGCCGTAGGTATCATTCACGCGCTTCAGGTTGTCGATATCAATCAGGGCGACAGCCAGCGGGTATCTCAGGCGCAACGAACGTTTCAGTTCGGTGCGCGCCAGGTACAGAAAATGGCGTCGATTATGCACACCAGTAAGCACATCGGTCGTCGCCTGCTGCTGTAATTCGGCCTCGAGTCGCTTGCGCTCCGTGATGTCACCCACACTGCCAATCATGGCGAGTGGCTTGTCTTCAGCATCGCGCATAAAGGTGTAGCGATCCAGAAACCAGCGATACTGGCCGTCTTTGTGCTTAAACCGATACTCCATTTCGTAAGTGGCACCACTGGCGCCCATGGTGGACGCTCTCAGCGCGCGTGAGATGGTCGGCAGGTCATCGGGATGGATGAAACCGCTCGCTTCGGTTATCGACATCGACCTCATCTCATCCGGGGAATAGCCGGAAATCCGCGTAAACACAGGGCTGAGATATTCATAGTCGTTGGTTTGCAGGTTGCGTTTATAGGAAGCATCCAGCGAGTTCTCCAGCACCTCGCGCAGCCTTGCTTCACTATCGCGCAACGCCAGTTCCGCATTTTTCTGCACCGTGATATCCACATGCGTGCCGAACATCAACAGCGGTTGATCGTCATACGATCGCGTGATGACGCGCCCACGATCGCGCACCCACACCCAGTGACCATCTTTGTGCTTCATGCGGCATTCACAATCGTAGTACGGCAGTTCTTCGCCGAGGTAATGCTCCAGCAATTCATCGGAGTGCTTCAGGTCATCAGGATGGGTCAGCCTGCGCCACGTGTTGATGCTGAGCGGCGCTAGTTCTTCCATCGTATAGCCCAGCATCTGGGCCCACGCTTGATTGAAGATGACATCTCCCGTCTTGATGTTCCATTCCCATGAACCAATCGGGTTGACACCCGTGATGCTGGCCAGGCGCAGGCGCGACTCGCGCACCGCGGCCTCTGCCTGCCTGCGCTGCGTCACGTCGATCAACACCAGCCGGCATTGCTGACCATCATGCGATACAGCGCCTTCCATGCGCACCCTGAGCACATCGGTTGCATTCAATTCACGCAGCAACGCCACTTCGCAATACTGTGGCGTAGGGCCGGCAAAGACTTTCTTGATGAAACTGGAGAATGTCACCCGATCCGATGGAGCCACCAGCATATCAAAACGACGGTCGGTCAGCAGGCTCCGATCAATCCGGATCATGTGCTCGAAAGTCTGATTAGCCTGCATGATGATCGGGTCAGCACAGTCACCCGTCCGATTGCCATCCCGCAAAATGACGTAGCTGACCGGCGAGTGGTCATACAGCTCTTTGTATTCTTGAAGCGCCGCAGACGATTCCTTGCGTTCACTGATGTGCTCGTCATTCTGGATTTCGAGCTCGATCAGGCGGACACGCAGTTCATGCACCATACGGCGCAGATCATCTTCGGTCGACTTTGCAGGTTGATCGGAAAACCGCGACGCGACTAATTCTTCTGCGCGACGCCGCAGATCAGTCGATTTTGCCCCTGAGTGCTTGTCCATGGTTTTCGTGAATGAATTTAATGCTACCTATACCATACGGGCTGCAACACGCCTGGCAGAGAGTCATCTTGATTCTGTTCATCTGCATCAGCAGCCAAGCGACATGCAATCCGTTCACTAGAGTATAACACCAGTGCTGCAATTCAATAGCCGCAGTTTCGCATCCTGCAATACCATGGTGCGCCTGGTGGCGCGCCTAGACGTTACGCGACATGCCTAATAACCACAGCGCTGGGTTTGACGGGAGACGCATGCGATGTCCGTTGTAGGTAAAGGCGTTGCGTTCATATAATGAGCGCGCGGCCGGCTGGGTTTCAGTGACAAACAGAATGACGCTGCGCTGCTCGTTGTCGCGTGCGTAGGCGATGGCATTGCTCAACAGCTGCGCCCCGATGCCGCAACCACGCGCCTCCGGGCTGACCCACATCGAACTGATGTAAGCCGTCTGCGGGCCAAACAACCCATCGCGATCCGCAGCCTCGGTTGTATCCGCCGGATCAGCCGAACCATAGGCCAGTGAGCCGACACGCACGATATCGAAAAAGCCAAGCCCGACGCGTGACAGCGCCATGATAAGCCCGAGAGAATTTACCGGGCCGACAGCCATCAACTGTTGCGCCGCGCCGCCGTACTTCACACCCAGCGTGACCAGATCGCTCGAGCCGGGTGCAGTGCCATTCAAGGCGCGCGCGAGGATCAACACCTGCTCATGCGTCAGAACCAGTGGCGGGCACAATTCACACTCGGCAGTGCCGCACACCACGCCGTCGCGTTCGGCAAAATAATACGCCTCGTTCGGACTGGTGGCCAGATGCGCGGCCGAGCCGGCCCACTGCTCATCGGTCATGGCCTGGATCATCGCCAGCGGCACGCCAAACGCATTCGGTGATTCTGTCAACATGCTCAGGCGCAAATGCCGTAATGTCATGCCTTCGTCGGCCCGTATACGGCGAATTAGAGTTGTTTTATCATCCATTGTTTGTGTTTCTCCCGGTACCTGGATTCTACATGTGAACGCCACTGCGCACACAGTGGAAAATCGAGAACAGTGACAATGACGCAGCCGCGCGATTGTGCCCGATCATGCTTAAATAGGCTGGTACGCCGCGTCAACAGTAACCCGGGCGTCAAGGTGATTTATGGCACAGCGAAAAATCAAAGTGGGTATCGTCGGTTGTGGCGTCGTAGCGACTGCCTACTACCTGCCCTTTTTAATGAAGATGGAAACGGTAACGGTGCAGGCTGTGTGCGATCGCTTCTCTACCCGTACGGCGGCATGCGCGCGCTTGTTTGGCGCGCCGGAGCAATATCAGGATTACGACGACATGATCGACCATGCCGATATCGAGGCGATGTTTATCTTGACCGCGCCGGGCACTCATGTGCGTTTCGCGCTGAAGGCGATCGCAGCCGGGAAGCACGTGCT
>CAIQQO010000137.1 GCA_903873965.1 uncultured bacterium | reverse complement strand
GTTCGTTGGAAAGGATGGCGACCACCGAGGGCTCCTGGATGACAACACCCTTACCCCGCAGGTAGATCACAATGTTGACCGATCCCAGGTCAATTCCGATTTCCGCTCTAAGCAAGCTCATGTGGTACGTCTGGCGCTATGACATTGATGAATACGCCACACCCACATTCCGGTGTTTCAAAAACTCCGTGAGTGTGGGTGCAGAAATGAATGTGGCGCAATGTGCAAATCAGCAGCCGCGCAGCGCCACTACGGTTAGTCCTGTCGATGAGTAGTCGTGGTGCGTCGCTGTGCTATCTTCATACGCACCATACTCTTGCGGTATGAATTCTCCAGCTTGATCAGATCCTCTTTGTTGGGCGGTGGATTCTTCAACATATCCTGCGCACGCATGCGCGCTGCTTCGGCCCGCGCCAGGTCAATTTCATCGGCGCGTTCGGCGCTGTCGGCCAGAATGATCACCCGATTGTTGTGAATGTCGATAAAGCCGCCGCCAATGGCGAACTCCTGCGTCTGTCCTGCCGTCTTGACGTGCAACTCTCCCGCTTTCAACGTTGAAAGCACGGGCGCGTGATGGGGCAATATGCCCATCTCGCCACCGCCGCCCGGGACGGTGACCATATCGACTTCGCCTTCGAATACGGTCCGCTCACTCGTGACAATCTCTAGATGCAATGGCATTTCATATCACCTGCGCGGTCACTTGCGCGCTGCGCGGTCGGCTTCGTAAGCCTCGGTCACGTCGCTGATCGGGCCCTTGTTGTAGAAATACATTTCGGGAATTTCATCGACATCGCCTTTCAGGATGCGGCGGAAACCTTCAACGGTATCCTTGATCTTGACATAGCGGCCTTCGATGCCCGTGAAGCGCTTCGCCACGAACATGGGCTGGCCCAGGAAGCGCTCAGTCTTGCGCGCGCGCGAGACCAGTAGTTTGTCCTCTTCGCTCAATTCGTCAACACCGAGAATGGCGATGATGTCCTGCAGGTCCTTATAGCGCTGCAGGGTGCGCTGTACTTCGCGCGCCGTATCGTAATGATCGGCGCCAACGATATTCGGATCGAGAATTCGGCTGGTACTGGCCAGCGGGTCGACCGATGGATAAATGCCCTTTTCGTTGATCGAGCGTTCGAGGTTGATCGTCGAGTCGAGGTGGGCAAAGGTGGCCACAGGCGCCGGGTCGGAGTAGTCGTCGGCGGGAACATACACGGCCTGCATCGACGTGATCGAACCGCGCTTGGTGCTTGTGATGCGTTCCTGCAAAGCGCCCATGTCGGTGCTCAGCGTGGGCTGATAACCTACCGCGCTGGGCATGCGTCCGAGCAAGGCCGACACTTCGGAACCGCTCATGATGAAGCGGAAGATGTTGTCGATGAACAGCAGCACGTCGCGCCCTTCATCGCGGAAATATTCAGCCATCGTCACGCCGGTCAGGGCTGCGCGCAAGCGCACACCTGCAGGCTCATTCATCTGGCCGAAGATCATGACGAGGTTGTCCATAACGCCGGCCTCGTTCATTTCGAGGTAAAGCTGCGTGCCTTCGCGCGTGCGTTCACCCACGCCTGAGAACACCGAGTAACCATTGTGGAACTTGGCGATCGCGTTGATCAGCTCCTGAATGGTCACCGTCTTGCCCACGCCTGCGCCGCCGAAGATGCCGGTCTTGCCACCCTTGGTCAGCGGCGCGATCAGGTCAATCACCTTCATGCCGGTCTCAAGGATTTCGACGCTGGCTTTCTGCTCCTCGAAGGAGGGCGCCGGACGGTGGATCTGATACCGGATATCGGACTTGGGCTGTGGCTTGCCATCAATCACGTCACCCAGAACGTTAAAAATGCGCCCCAGTGTGGCCGGTCCGACGGGCACCGAAATCGGCGCGCCAGTCTGCGTCACAGGCACGCCACGACGCAATCCATCGGTGGTATCCATGGCAATCGCGCGCACGCGATTCTCGCCCAGGTGCGACTGCACTTCCAGAACGAGACGCCCCAGATTGGGACGCGCGATCTCCAGCGCATCGTATATTCCAGGCAGATGATTTGGCGCAAACTCAACATCCACTACAGCGCCTTTCACTGCAACCACATGACCGGTATTCCCCGTGCCGTTTCCGCTTGACATCAGCTTCTCCTTAGAAATTCCTTGTAATGCTGTAAATTTACTATTTAGCCTGCAACATGACATAGACTGGTAGACCGCTTCGCTCATGAGCGATAAAAGTCTCCGTCACCTGCAAACCCATTTCACTCGCAATTTGTGTAAACGCTTTTCTTCGATTATAAACGGCAAACCGATCCCATAGGACGACATATTGGCGTGATGTGTCCTTTAATAGGACTTTAATGCGATTTGTAAAGACCGCATCGGGCTCTGCCGTAAAACCAAACACCTCTTCTGGTCGTATCCGGTCATTGGTAAGTACCCGGACGTTCTTTTCGATACCCCAATCCAACGCTATAGGCACGCCGATATGCATAGCATCCAGATGGTCTGCCAGTTTATAGATGGCATCTGAAAAACGTCCTGATCCGCCAGTCATACCAAGTGTAGCATGATGCTGCTGACTGACCCACAGGTCGCGCGTCAATGGCAGCGCAAGAAAGACAAGCAGAGAAAGAATCGTGATCACAGATTGAGAATTAAGAATTGCACTCCATTTCCCCCTCTCTGCCCTCTGCCCTCTACTATCCGACCTCTGATCTCTGCCCTCTAGCCTCCACCTACCAATCGCCCTTGCCAGCCACACAGCCGCAGCAGCCACAACCATTTGCGGGAGCGGCAGAATGATAAACAAGTGCGTGGCCCACAGGCCGGAAACCGTAAAGGCGCTGATAAAGACCGTGGCAACAATTGCCGCCAGCAAGGCCAGCCACTTGCGCCAGGCAGGGCGACGAAACACCAATAGGCTGCCCGTGATCACGGCGATGAAGAACGCCGGCACGGCATAGACATTGCTGAACGGAACACCGTTATACCAGAAATAACTGCCATCCATGAAAACGTTGAAGTCGGCTATGGCCTTGCCCAGGTTGGTCCATACATCAAGGTTGTTGACACCATAATCAGTCGTTTGCCCAAGCGACTTGAATAGCAACCCCAGCGTGTAGGCATTGCGCAAATCAAACGGTTGACTGAGTAGATCGTGCAGGTTGAAGTAGATGAGCGGCGCAGCGCCGATGGCGAATCCAATCACCAGCCACGGCAAAGCGCGGATAGCATGACTCAAGTTGTGAAGAATAGAACGCAACCACGGGTGTGCTGCCAAGTACACTCGGCCAGTCGCCGTGCTATGTGGCTGCAAGGCGGATTGATCCTCGGCGCGATGCAGCAGCACCCACACCACCGCCACCACCGCCACCACAACTATCCACCACAGAAACAGGAATTTGGCCCACAAACCCAGCCCCAATAAGACACCGGCGACAAGAAGCGGGAGATGGGAGCGTCGTTTTCTTTCAGCTCTTTTCCTCCAGACATCAATCAGCAACAAACTCCCGGTGGAGAAAACAGTCATGACAGATGTCACACTGATGCCCTGGCGGCTGAACCAGATGTAGGATGGATTGACAGCTAAAAGCAGCGCAGTCACCAATGCCACGTCGCGCCCAAACCACGCGCGCGCCAGGGCATAGGAAAGCATGATGGTGATGGCTGAGAAGAAAATCGGTTCGATGCGCGCCGCCAGCACGCCCGGGCCCAGCATAGCCATGAAGGGCAGTGTGAGATAGCCATTCAAGCTGCCCATGTAATCGAGCAACATGACAGGATAGGTGACACTGCCGATGGTGATGCCAATATCGCGCAACAAGGCAGTAGATTCGCCATGCAGCACCTGCAGCATCGGCGCAAGATCGAGGGCTTCATCGTAGTAAAAACCGGGCAACGATAACTGATACAGTGAGATGCCGAGAAAGAGCGCCAGGGCAAGTAAAAGGCCGAGGTAGGAGTAGTACCGGCGGGAAGCCTGCGCTTTGGGACGATCCACATGTCGTCCCATAGGCATGTCGGTTGATAAAACAGAGGCCGGCGATTGTGGCCGGCCTGTTTCAGTCATTTGACTCGTCTCATCCATGCGTCGATATCGATTCGCCGCAACTATTTGCCTTTCATGATCTGGGCAAGTGCTTCTGCACCGCCTGAGATGTCGAGTAGTTCGCTCGTAATACCTTGCTGGCGTGCCTTGTTATACGACAAGGTGTAGCTGGTGATAAGGTCAGAGGCGCTTTCCGTGGCATTGTGCATCGCGGACATGCGGGCGGCATGCTCGCTGGCCAGCGATTCAAGCACAGCCTGGTACACTTGCAACTCAGTCAGGCGCGGCAGCAGCGTATCCAGAATCTCGGTCGGGCCTGGCTCAAAGTCGTACACAGGGCGCGGGCCGGTATGTGTGACGGTGGAGATCAGGTCGGAGGCAACCAGCGGCAACAAGCGCTTGACGACCGGTTTCTGCACGGCACGACTGCGAAACTCGGTATACGCCAAGTACACTTCGTCAGCCTTGCCTGTCAGAAAATCATCGATCAAGGCGCGCGTGGCGCCTGTCGTATCCAACAATGTGGGGCGTGGCGGCAGACCGGAAAAATCGGCAACCAGCTTGCCGCCGCGCCGATAGATGTAATCGCGCCCTTTCTTGCCAATCGTGACGTAACACACCGGTTTGCCTTTTTCACGGGCAAACTCCATGGCGGCGCGCGCCACGTTCGAATTGAACGCGCCGGCCAGACCGCGATCAGACGAAATCAACAAAATGTAGATCGTATTAACCTGCGGGCGGCTGGTGAGGAGCGGGTGACGCGCTTCACCACCTGCGAGTGAGGCGACGCTTGCCAGCAATTCACGTGCCTTGGCCGCATACGGACGGGTGGAGGTCACCTGATCCTGTGCGCGACGGACCTTGCTCGCGCTGACCGCTTCAAGCGCGCGCGTAATCTGGCGGATATTCTTGATGCTCTTGATGCGCCGGCGGATTTCTCGTGCTGTTGCCATAGACTTATGATGTCAAATGACGACGGAGGCCGGCGATGACGTCGGCCTCCGCGCGTGCTAGGCAGTCCAGGTGCGGTTGAAGTTGTCGATGGCCGCCTTCAGTTTGGCCATGGTGTCATCACTGATGCGTTTTTCAGCCAGGATGGTGGCCATGATATCGGGCTGGGCCGAGTCCATGTAGGCCAGGAACGCCGTCTCCCATACAGCCACTTTGCTCACGGGGATGTTGTCCAGGTAGCCATTCGTGGCAGAGAAGATGACGGTGACTTCGGCAGCCAGCGAGCGTGGCTCGTACTGCTTCTGCTTGAGCAACTCGGTCAGACGGCGACCGCGCTCCAATTGCACCAGGGTTGCTTTATCCAGATCGCTTCCGAAGCTGGCGAAGGCCTGCAACTCGCGGAACTGCGCCAGTTCCAGCTTCATGCGGCCTGCCACCTGCTTCATGGCCTTCGTCTGCGCATCGCCGCCGACGCGACTGACGCTCAAGCCGACGCTGATGGCGGGACGGACGCCGGCGTTAAACAGGTCGGTTTCCATGAACAACTGGCCATCTGTGATCGAGATAACGTTGGTAGGCACGTAAGCCGAGATGTCGCCCAACTGTGTCTCAATGATCGGCAATGCCGTCACCGATCCGCCTGAATCAGGATCGCGCACCAGCTTGTAGCCTGCGCCCAGTTGCTTCAAATCGTGCTTGGCGTTTTCCTCGCCCAACGCGCCGCCATACACTTTGCCATTCACACCCTGGCCATTGCCCCATTCGCTGGACTCATCCGACTTGCGGATGACGAAGTTGGGCGAGAGGCGCGCGGCGCGCTCCAGCAGACGCGAGTGCAGATAGAAAATGTCGCCCGGATAAGCTTCGCGTCCCGGCGGGCGGCGCAATAGCAAGGATACCTGGCGATAAGAGTAGGCGTGCTTAGTCAGGTCGTCATAGACGCACAAGGCATCGATGAAGCGGTTTTTGTATCCGGGGATACTGATACCGCTTTCCATGACTTCTTCGCTCATGGCAGCGCCCGCGTAAGGGGCGATGTACTGCAATGCGGCGGAATCGGATGCGGCAGCCACAACCACGATGGTGTATTCCATCGCGCCGAAGCGTTCCAGGATGGCCACGATACGGGTCACCTGCGCCAGCTTCTGACCGATAGCGACGTAGATGCACACCACGCCTTTGCCCTTCTGATTGATGATGGTGTCAATCGTCACGGCTGTCTTACCCGTGCCGCGGTCGCCAATGATCAACTGGCGCTGACCGCGTCCAATCGGGAAGGCCGCATCGATGACCTTGATGCCGGTCTGCATAGGGGTATCGACATTGGCGCGGTCGATCACGCCCGGGGCAATGCGCTCCAGCGGGCGGAAGGTGTTCGTGTTAATCGGGCCTTTGCCATCCAGCGGACGGCCAAGCGGGTCAACCACGCGTCCCACCAAGGCTGGGCCGACGGGCACGGAGATAACGCGGCCGGTCGAGCGCACAGTGTCGCCCTCTTCGATGGCCTGGTAATCGCCCAGGATGATGACGCCGACCTCGGTTTCGTCGAGGTTCAACGCCATGCCGAGCGTGCCTGTCTTGGTAAATTCAACAAGCTCGGATGCCTGAACATTGGGCAGGCCCGAGCAACGTGCAATGCCATCGCCGACTTCCTTCACGGTGCCGACGTCAACGGCTTGAAGTGTCGGCGCGAAGTTGTCAATCCGCGAAAGCAACGCGCTTGCGAGATCTGATAAATCCATTACCGGCGCAGTCACCTGACCGTCCGCGGCTGACACAATGTCAGCATTCATGACTCCCATGTAGTACCCTCCGGAAGCGTCTCTATTCTGATTATTATCCCAATCATATAACTGAATGTGCTCATGTCACCGTCGCACAAGCGAACACAAACCGGGCGAACACAATGGTTCGCCCCTGCTTATTGCGTTAGAGGCACAGTATCTGTCGTACCACCAGCGCCTGGCAAGATATTATTCAACTGCGCCTGAAAATTCGCAATGGTCTTCTTGAGATCAGTGGGCACAATCGTTATCGGATCTATCTTACTCTGCACCTTGGTCAAATCCGCCTTGGACGCCGCCAGCCAGTCACTATAGGCTTTGCTCTTCGCCTGACTGAGATCGGATGAATCGAGCTCGCGGATGGCGCGTTCCAACGGCAGCAACACATAGTAACCGCCAGTAAGCTGTGAGGTAATCACGGCGCTGGGTGCATTCAATGCGCCGCCTTCAAGCGCCGCCAACACTTCATTGCCAAACTGTCCTTCAACACTGATCTTGCTCATCCAGTCCTGCTGTGAACCGAGTCCAATCGGAGCAGGTTGAGTGATTGTATTGGCAGCCGTGATCAGTTCCTGGAAAGTGATCTTGCCCTCTGCCAGCATCTGGGCATACAGGGTTGCCGTTTCGACCGTGTTAAAACGCACATAATCATAACGATAGTGCTGCGTCTGTGTCGGCACTTCCTCTCCGAAAGCGGCCTGTACTTTCTGTGTCAGCAAGCTGGCTTCGTAGATGTGCGTGAATTGCGTCGACGGATAGCCAAGATTCGAGTAGAACTGCTCGCCGCGCTGACGGGCCTGATCAAGTTCAGCGTTGGTAACGCTGGTGGGTTGCAGGCGCGGGGTAGCGGTTGGCTCTGGCGTGGCCGTCGCAAAACTCGTGATCGGCGTAGTCAGTGTAACGCCCAGTGACGCTGTGAGTGGCGCAGGCGTGAGCGTCGGCTGAGGAGGCGCAGGCGTATAAGTGGGATAGGGCGTCAGTGTGACGCGATAGTAGCCGATGGATTTCTCCATCTCCTGCGCGACTTCATCTGAGCTGGCAGCAATGTTGCGACGTTTGGCTTCCTGGCCGACCAAGAGTTCAGTTTCGAGCGCGTCAAGCGCTTTGGTGCTGATCTGATCCTCGGTGACCTGCGTGGCCATCTGCTGCAACTGTTGCTGATAGAACTGCAGCAGGAAAGCCTGATTGGCATCCTGCGACTGCTGCATTTGCTGAATCTGGTTAGCCAGCGATGACACCGAATATTCCGCATCAGCATATTCAAGCTTCATGCGAGACTGCAGCTGGCTGACGGTGATATCCTGCCCGCCGACAGTGGCCACAACGCGGTTAGGCTCAAAAACGAGCACCTGCAGCACAGCAGCGGCAATCAACAGGATGACGACGACCGTTACAACAATGCTGCCGATGATAACGAACTGACGGGTGCGACGTTCGCGCTCGAAGCGTGTGTGTGTGTGCTGTTCAAGCACACGTTGGGACAGGATGGGCTTCTTTGCCATATAGGATTAAAAAGGGAACCCTTCGTCGTGCTCCACTTCATCAAACTGGGTGAATTCCTCATGCGAAGCATGAGGTCGGCGCTCACCCAGCAACACCATCTCATTAGCGACGATTTCGGTGCGATAGTGGCGCTTGCCCTCGGTGTCTTCCCAGCCGCGCGTCTGCAGTCGACCTTCGATGTAAACCTGCTGGCCTTTCAGCAGATGCTGTTTACAAATCTCGGCGAGACTGCCCCACGCAACCACATTAAACCATTCACTATCTTCGCGGCGATCGCCCTCGGGAGTGACCCAGGTGCGCTTTGTCTCAACGGCGAAAGACGTAACCGGCTTTCCACTCGGCGTATAGCGCATCTCAGGGTCGCGCCCAAGCTGCCCAATGATCATAACCTTATTCAATCCGCGCATGGAAACGACCTCTCATCGGCTCACACAGAACCGCAGCTAAGTATAGTTCGATTAGGATGCGTCGCCTGTGGCCGCGGGAACGACTTCAGCCGTCACCTCTATTGCTACATCGGCTACAACCGGCTGTTCAGCGACGGGCGCAGCCACAACGGCTTTCTCATCGGCGCGAATCAGCAGGTAGCGAATGACGTCTTCTGTCAAGCGCAGGCGATTCTCAATTCGAACAATCGACGGAGCAAGCAACTCTACTAGGGCAAAGACATAATTGCCTTCGCGGTATTTACGAATGGGATACATCAGGCGACGCAAACCCCACTGATCTATCTTGGTCACACTACCACCTTCGGCGGTAATGATTTCCTTCACTTTCTCAATAACGCCGGTTAGGGTCGTTGCATCGATGTCCGGCTTGACGATAAACGTTAATTCATAAGTACGTGTCACAGGTATTAACTCCTTCCATGGATACTGCCCTCGTCATATTCGCAAAAAAACGCGGACACGCATGAAGCGAGCCCGCATAATGGCTGACATCTGGTCAGCTGCTGACACAACGTCAGTTGCTCGAGGGCGGAAAGACAGTGCCTCATCATATCACGTTTTGCCATTCTTGCTACAATCCTGCTGCTGATATACAGGTGACTATGGGGCCACAGGTCCCAACGCTCAATTCCAGGAGGTTTTACCAGACATGTCAAAGCGTGCAATGTTAACTATCGACGGCGGCGGCATACGGGGCATCATCCCGCTGTGCGCCATCATCGAGCTTGAGAAACAACTGGGCAAACCGGCGCGCGAGGTGTTCTCGTTATTCGCCGGCACTTCTACCGGCGCGATCATCAGCGGAGGGCTGGCCTGCGGACTCAGCGCCGAGAAGATGCTGGGGTTGTACCAGAGCCTGGCCAGTGAGGTATTCCGCTTTGATATGCTCAGTTTCGCGCTCGATCTGGGGTCGTTCCGTTACCGCAACAAGCCTCTGGCCGACCTGGTGCATCGTTATATCGGCGATGTGACGTTGAACGAATTGCCGGTGGACATCATGGTCAGCGCGACGCGCATCGCCGACGGCAAGCCATGGTATTTTGTGCGCGATAATCCCGCCAACGCAGGGACCACTGGCAAGCTGCGGCTGGTAGATTGTGTCACCGCTTCGGCTGCCGCACCCACCTACTTCGAACCCTACGATGTGCCGGGTATCGGCGTGTGCGTCGATGGCGGTGTGGGTATCGCGGGCAACCCGATTTATCAAGCGTGCGTCGAAGCGTTTTATTACTCCCCTGCCGGCGCCTATGTCCCGGGTGACACGGCTATCGTCTCACTCGGCACCGGTCTAATGTCGAGTCCGGCCATGCCACATAACCTAATCGATTGGGTGACGTGGGTGGTTGGCGAGTTCCAGGAAATTCCGGCAAGCCAGCAGACCGAACTGGTGTTGCGTCATTTCGCGACCACCGCCACAACACGCATCAACCCGCCACTCCCATATAACATCGCCATGGACGACATCGCGGCAGTTAACGAGCTTATCCGCGTCGGAAAGGAGTACGCCTCCACCCTCGACTGGAACGCTATCCTGGCCGAGAAGATGACGCTGAAGGCAAAGGTCAAGCGAGACTAAAAGACACAGGGGAGTAAAAGAGATCGTCTCCTCTACTCCCCTGCGCACGGGCTGTTCTTCTCCCAGCGACTTACGGGTGCGGTGTCGCGGTTTTCTTCGGGCGGGTCCAGCGGAAGTCCCATTGTGTGGAGGGCGGTGAGACAGCGACGTAACCATTGGCGGTCTTGCGTACAACGGTTACCTGCCACAGATATGGGTCGCGCGGAAGATCGAGGATGTAATCGTGGGGCGGTGTTGAAGTGTCCTTCAGATACATCGGATCAACACCTTGCTGATGCGAGATCTCCACCAGATAGTAGTCGTCCGGCCCCAGGCCGGGCACTGGCGACCACTTAAGCGTCGGTATATACGGAAACTTGTAGGAAAAACCTGTTTGCGGTTCCAGTAACACGGGCGCGGGGAATAACATGCCGGGCGATTGCGGGGCTGCCGTCGCAGCCGGCGGCGCCGTCGGGCCTTTCGTGGCGGCTGGCAAGGCAGTGTCCTTCGGCAGGGCTGTCGGCATCGGCACCAGCGTCACTGAAGGCGCCGGTATCACGGTCGCCGAGGATACAGCCAGCGTAGCCGTCTTAACCAGCTCCACCGCCGCAGATGGCATGGGCGTCTGGCTAGGCTCGGTCGTTTCTGTT
Source organism: uncultured bacterium (assembly GCA_903873965.1). GTDB lineage: Bacteria > Chloroflexota > Anaerolineae > J036 > Brachytrichaceae > CAIXPS01. The sequence goes on along the minus strand of CAIQQO010000137.1, from coordinate 31,778 downwards.
GCCGCCTTCGTCGCCGTGGTTTTCGGTTTGACAGTGGTTGGACTCGCTGTCGTTGCAGGACTCGCCGTGATGGGCGCCGTCACTGCTGCGGGATTGGCCGGTTTTCCTGCCAGCGCGATGACGACTGCGGCGCCCGCAATCAACACCAGCACCAACGCCACGGCGCCAATGAGGCCTGTTTTGCTTTTCGGCTTGCTAACCGGAATACCAGCATCCCGGACGGTTCCATAGCCCGACCCAATCGGTGTCGGCACTGGAACGCCGGTGCCAAAATCGGCCCGCAAAACCTGGGTGGGCGCGCCCTGATCACGTTGTGAGTGCACCGGCGTGCTGGATGTCATCACCGGCGACAACACCTGCGTTGCCGCGTTCATATTGACCGGCGCAGGCGCTGCCGAGTACACCTTGCCCGACCCCTTGGCCAGCTCCGACCGCATCGTGGCCGCATCCTGATAACGTGCGTTACGGTCGAGAGTCAGACCCTTCATCAAGACGTATTCGGTATTCGGCGACACGGGCGTGGTCAGGTGTGGCAACTGGCGCAATGGCATCAGTTTGATGCCCGACAATTGATCGGTCGCACTGGACGGCGGATGACCCGCCAGCGACTGGTACAACGTCGCCGCGAGGGAATAGAGATCGCTGCGCTGATCGGTATTGCCGGTATATTGTTCGGGTGGTGCGTACTGCGGCGACAGCGCGCTGACCAGCGTCTTTGTGGATTGAGGCCCGGCGGTCACAATTTTCACCAGCCCGAAATCGACCAGCACGGCGCGGTCATCAGGTTGGATGATAATATTTGCAGGTTTGATGTCACGATGCAACAGTCCCTGCGCATGGATATATTCGAGCACATCCAACAACTGATCGCCGTATTTGAGCACAGTCGCTTCGGGCAAGCCTGCAGCGGCAATCAGCGATTCCAGGCTGCGCCCCGCAATTAGATCCATCACAAGGTAGTAGTTGTCCGACTCGTTAAAATAGTTGGTGACACGAGGCAGACTGAGGTGACGCAGGCCAGCCAGGATTTTGCCTTCGCGTTGAAACTGAATCGACATATTCCTGACCTGCGATGGATCAGGTGGCAACATTTCCTTGACGACGCACGCAACATCCAGGCTTTTGTCGTGGGCCTCGTATACAGCGCCCATGCCGCCCTGGCCTAAAATACGAATGATAAGATATCGGTTCTGAAGGAGCTGGTCTACTTGGAGCATGGCAATATTATGCCATAAATAGTATGTTGTTTTTCGTTTTATTTACGAATGGAGATTGAAAGTGGATATTCATAGCCTAAGGCTGAGGCATGAGGTGCAAGTAAGTTGAGGCAAAAAAGCATCACAATACTATTTGGGCTGGCGTTGATGCTCAGTCTGTGGCTTGCAGGAACCCCTCTGCAGGCTCATGGTGCCAGCGCGCGCCCCCCCTTTGGCCTGCCCTTCGCAACGCCACCCGGCCCCACGACGTGGCTGCTGGGCGGGACGTATGGCAACACAACGGGCGCCTACACCAACAGGACCATCTGGTACGGTTCCGGGCAAGGCATTCATTTCGGCGTCGACTTTTCCGCGCGCTGCGGGACACAGGTGGTAGCCATCGGCGATGGCTCTGTGCTGGCAGTCGACTACCTCGGCTACGGTTCCGGCCCGCACAATCTCGTCATCCTGCATACCAATGGTTACGCGTCGCTGTACGGGCATCTGGTGCAACGCTCGGATCTGCGCGCAGGCCAGGCGGTAAAACGCGGCGACCCTATCGGCCTGACAGGCGATCCCGACCTGACCTGCACCTCGCGGCCGCATCTGCACCTTGAAGTACGCGACAGAACGATGGGACATGCCCTGAACGCGGTGAATTTCATCGACGCCGACTGGGACATGCTGGCGCTCACCGGCGCGTTCGGACGCGGCTTTCAACGCGACCTGGATGATCCGCGCAAATGGCAGTTGATGCAGGATCAGCCGGAAATCTACTGGGGCGGCCCGCTGATTAATGACTTTGCACACACGTGGCCGTATGACTGGAAGTGAGTAAGAAGAATGCAGACATGGTATGAAAAGGTTCGGGCTGGCATTTTGGTGATGTGTGCGGCAGGGCTGGCGCTGTCGGGATGCGCTCCTGCGGCGACACCTGTACTGCCACACGTTTCGGCTACGCCTACCAACATCGGCGATATTCCCAATTTGCGCGCAGAGAACGGGCATATTCTGACGCCAACAATAGAACCGACCTATGGCGGCACAACAGCCGCATCCACGCCGTCGCCAGCCACAGCCACTGAAACAGTGTCAGTGACTGACACAGAGCCAGTCACTGTGCTGGAACCCATCTATGCGCAAATGACAAAGGGCGGGTGTTGCGTGCAACCGTTTTTCTCAGCTGATGATTCACGCGTGCTGTATATTGACAAGCCTTCACCGAGCGCCGTCACCGGATTGTGGTCGGTGCCCATCTCACAGCCGCTGACCGCGCCGGAGTTGTTCAGCAAGCGCCTCGGGCCTTTCAATGCCGCCATGACTTACAACGTCTTTCTGCAGAGCGGGCGTACCGTGGTTGAACGAACGCGCGACGGGCAGCAATGGGTGGTCGATGACGGCGGGCGGCGCGTGGTGTTCTCACCCGATGACACCCAACTAGCCTGGACAGTGGCCGAGGATTCCGGCAACTTTGATGTGCGGCGTGGCGATATATACATTGCCGGGATTGATGGCAGCAATCCACACAAGGTGGCCACACTCTACGGCGGCGGCATCCAGGCATGGTTGAGCGATGCCACTCACATGCTGGTCAGCGGCAAAGCCAATCGCACTGATGTGACGTCAACCCTGAGCATACTGAATCTGGCGGATGGCAGCCTGCGCCGCCTGCTCGATGTAGAGCGAACGCGCGGGTTCACACTGGCGCCGGGCGGCCGTTACGTCGCCTATGCCATCAGCCAGGCGCGCGACGCGGCACAGGACGGCATGTTTGTACTCGACCTCACCACCGCTCGAACGCAACGCGCGGGCTTCTTCGGCGCGTATCACTGGTGCAGCCCGACGCGGCTGTATTACGTACCTATAAAGCTGTCCGCGCCGAGTAACGAATTATGGCGCTATGATGTGACAACCGGGCAAAGCACCCAGATCATTGAGACCGGCGCGGATTCGCCCTTCAAGATCGGCAATGGCGACTGGGACGTCTCGAACGATGGCCACCGCATCCTTTACTTCAGCGGGCGCGACCACAATATCTGGCTGGTCACTTTGCCCGATGCATGCTGATGACCGCTCTTACTCAGTCGCCTCCAGATTAAATGCCTTGAAATAAGCCTTGATGCGGTCGGCGATGGCGGTGATGACGGTCTGTTCGCCATCGATACCGGCGGCGGCGAGGTTGCGATTGAGGGTGTTGCGCGCGGTCAAAACCAGTGGATCGGTCCAGATGTAGCGGCAGCCGGTGCGGGTGAGCCAGGCGCGCCGCTCGGCGCTCAGTCCCGCAAAGGGCAGACCGGCCTCGTCGGGCAACAGCCACTTCTTCCAACGCCCGCTGCGCTCGACGGCTTGTTCGAGCACATCAGCCAGGTGCGAATGTCCACCACTCACCAGCGCGCTTTCCTGCGCTTCCAGCCCTGCCAGTGACTCATACTCAATCTCGGTAAATTCGGGACCCACGTTAGCACCGCCCATGTGCGACAACGGGTACGCCTCGGGATTGCTGACGTTGTCTGAGTAGTGACCCTTGATCACCGACCCGTAGGCCGCAGCTGCCTGTGACAGTGTGCGCGCCACCTCGGCATCGAACTCGGTCGTGTGCAGGTCGGTGCCCACCTTCCCCACGACGAAGATCGGCCACACGTCGGGATAGCCCAGCTTCAACAATCCAGCCTTGAGATCATCGAGCAAGGTACGGAAATTGTCCATATTGGCCAACCCACCGTGCACTTCCTCGGTGCCCACCTCGTAACAGATGCGCGGCAGATCGGCGGCGCGGCGATGGCGTTCAGCGTGGTCGATCAGCTCGAGCGTGCGCTGCGCCACCATGTGAATGTCGATGATCTCGCCGTGACCCAGCCGCACATCAACGGTCGGATCGACGTGCAACAACTCGTAGCCGGCGTCAATGCACGCGACGAGTGACGCCTTGACGCCCTCCATCGCCGCATCAAAGCTATATCCTTCGACGCGCTGCCTGTCTTTCAACCACGGCCCGCCGTGATCCAGGCAGCACACTGCCGAGCCGGTAAATCCAATATCACGGCTGTAGGCGCGCACCAGATCGACAAAATCGCGCTGGCGCCAGCCCGTATAGCCGGCGTCGTTATCAACCTGGTTCAACGTGGCAGCGAACAGCATGGGCGCACGGCTGTCGCGCGCCGCCACCAAGGCCGCTTTCAACACAGCTTCGGAGTTCGGGCACACGGCCAGCAGCGTAGTCCATTGCCCGGTGCGTCGAAAACGCTCGCGGACAGCGTTAATCATTGCTTCAACAAGCGGTGTTCCTGTTTCTTTCGCCACGTCACGCATCGAGCGCACGTCGCCAGAGAGTGTATTCATGGTATTGCACAACCATCCTTGGTTTAACCCAGCAGTCGCTCGATGTGGGTGCGGAGGGAAGCCTTGGTAGCCGCGCCAACGATCCGATCGACCTCGCGCCCGCGCTTGAACAGAATCAGCGTCGGAATGCCCAAGATGCCCAACCGCCCCGCCCATGCAGGGTTCTCGTCAGTATTCACCTTGGTCACGCGCAGCCGTCCGGCATACTCGCGCCCCAGTTCTTCCACGATCGGCGAGATCGTTCGGCATGGCCCGCACCACGGCGCCCAAAAATCCACCAGCGTCGGCAGCGGTGATTGTAGCACCAGCGTCTCAAAGGTAACATCGGTGACGGCCACTGGGGCGCCATTCTTCGCGCCGACCGGCAGCGTAGAGGCGACGACGCCCGCCGCAACTGAAAGCAGCATACTAGGCCCTGTGGCAGGCGCAGGCGGTGATACGGCGCGTGTCGCTGGTTCAGCATCAGGCGCTCCGCATAACAGGTATTCGAGATGATGGCGCACCGTGGCGTAGTTAACGGCGCCTTCAATCCTCGCCACTTCTTTGTCATCGCGCCAGAACAGCAGCGTGGGAACGCGCGTGATGCGATAGCGATCGGCCAATTCACCTTCTTCAATGTTGTCCACGCGCACAATCAGGGCACGGCCCACGTACGAACGCGCCAGATCTTCGAGGGTGGGAACAATCGCGCGGCAATGCTCGCAGACTGGAACTTCAAATGACAGCAGCAGAGGCAGACCGGCCGCAAACACACGCTCCACGTTCTGTGCGTTCGTATGGATTGGCACATCAAAAACCGCAAGCACCTTCCGCTTCCTCGCCGTGTCATTGTCACTCATGGTTGTAGTTTATTTATATCTGGGTTTGCGAATCAACCTAGTGACGTTTGACACGTTTATATAGTTAAAATCTCACTTCTGTAAACACGCTACGTGCTAAAGCCTATAATTGGCACACTAAGGGAACCATGAAAGTCTATCGCACCATCTATTACGGTGAAGTCTTGCTGAATCTGGTAAGCGCCTTGCTGGCTATCCTGTTACCAGGGTATTTTCTGGCGCAACTCACCTCGCCGGTCGCAGGTCTCGGCCAGCCGACCGCAAACCTCGGCCAGTTGCCTCAGTCTGACCTGGCCATCGAAATGGCGCGCTGGTTTGGCGGGTTGATGGTCGTGCTGACGTGGGTGGGATGGCGCATCCTGCGCAGCCGCGACCAGCGCGCGCTCAGAAACATGCTGGAAGCCTTTCTCATCGGCGATATCGTCCACTTCTTTCTGCTGGCGCAATTGTTGCGCGTGGTCGGTGTGTTCTCGCTGGGGGCGTGCTTCGATGTGGTGGCAACGGTCAGCCTGGCAATCAGCCGAATACTGTTTCTATGGCAAACGCGCAACGGCAGGACGCTGGATATCGAGCCATAGTGGCGGCCGATCAGCTCGCGCTTTGCTGCCACGCGGTTAAGGCCGCGCGAGCCAGTTCAAACTCAGCATCAAGTCCAGACAGTTGCGATACCAGGCTCGCATCGGCCAAAGAACCGCCATGGCTGATGGCCTCGAGATCGCGCGCCCTGACGGTGAGTGCGGTGACGCCCAGATAGCCACCGCTTGATTTGAGAGTATGTGCGGCGCGATGAAGTGTCGCTGCGTCATGCACAGCCAGTGCCTTGTGCATAACATCGATCATCTCGCCCGACTCGGCGATAAAATCATCGATCAGCGAACGCACAAACTCGTCGCCAGCGGTCTCCACCAGGCTTGCGAGAATAGTCATGTCAAGCGTTGGTTCCGACATTCAATTCAATCTCCTCACGGCGCGGTCAACATTATTCACACAGCCAATCGTCGATCTCGACTTAACTGCATCAGATTAGAATGTAACACAAATCATGTATATACGACAATCCAGTCGAGTACTCTCGGCCACCAGTCGAGTAGGCTCAGCCACTTGAAGTAAACTTTTTACCGGAACTGCAATAGCACACTATGGTAAACGATCAACACGTCGATATCCTGGATCACGCACCCGCGCTCATATGGCGGGCACAACCCGACGGGGAGTTTTGCTGGTTCAACCAGTCATGGCTCGCTTTCACTGGTCGGACGAGGACGGCAGAAACCGAGCACTCTCGACCAGGCACCGCCGATTGCGACATCTGGCTGAACGAAATCCATCCTGCGGATCAGGCGAAGTGCCTTGCCGCATACCGAAACGCGGTTCAGACGCGCACCATGGTGGAACTTTTGTATCGACTACGCCGGCACGACGGCGAGTATCGCTGGATCATCGACCAGGGACGTCCCTACTACTCCACGGACGGCACTTTTGCGGGCTATTTCGGTTTCGGCATTGACGTTAACCAGCGTATTCGCACCGAGAAAATCCAGGAAGGGCGCTTGTACTTGATGCAGTACGCAGAATCGCATGCACTGGACGAGGTGGTGCGCGAAATGCTGGATAAAATCACCGAACTGGTCGATAGCCAGATAGGTTTTTGTCACTTCCTGGGCGCCGATCAAAACACGATTATCCAGACAACATGGTCATCGAGCGTTCTGGATCGACAATGCGCCATGAATGTGACGCAGGGACACCTGAACGTCAAGCAAGCGGGCGTATGGGCAGACTGCATCCGCCAGCGCAAGGCCATCATCCACAATGATTACGTCGCAATAGAAAATCGCATCGGGCTGCCGGAAGGACACTCGCCCATCACACGCGAGATGATCGTGCCCGTATTCCGCAATGATTTGATCGTCGCTGTGCTGGGCATTGGCAACAAAATCACCAACTACAACCAGGATGACCTTGAAGTCGTCAGCCAATTCGCCGATCTCACCTGGAGCATCGTCGAACAAAAAACCGCGGCTCAGGCGCTCTCACGCAGCGAAGAACGATTCCGCATCCTGTTCGAGACCATGGCGCAAGGCGTGGTATATCAGGATGCGGCCGGGCGCATCACGGCAGCCAACCCAGCTGCTACCAGCATCCTGGGGCTGACACTTGACCAGATGCAGGGCAGGACATCCATCGACCCGCGGTGGAAAGCGATTCACGAGGATGGCTCCGATTTTCCCGGCGATACCCATCCGGCCATGGTCGCACTGCAGACCGGCGCCCGCGTGAATGATGTGGTGATGGGCATTTTTCACCCGCATGACAACACACACCACTGGATTCTGGTCAACGCCTACCCGCAATTCCATCCGAATGAGACCACCCCGTATCAGGTATACGCAACCTTCACCGACTTCACCGTGCGCAACAAGATGGAGGTCGATCTGCGGCGCAGAACCGAGGAACTGGAAATCCTGTTCTCGTTGTCACAGGACATGCGAACGGCGCAAACCGCGCCGGCCATCATGCGCATCGGGCTCGATCACGCCAAACGGCTGGTGGCGGCCGATTGCGGCGCGGTAATCATGTATTACGGCGAAGAAGGCCAGTTCAACATGGAAGTGGGTGATGGTCCGCTCAGCTCAGATATCGGCGTCCGCATCGACAAGGATGAGGGGCTGGCCGGTTTTGTGCGCCGGAACAATCGCGCGGTGCAGTCGATCAACTACGACCATGAACCGCACCAGGTCAAGCGCTCGGCCGCGGCGCGCTATCTCGGGCCGGTGGCATGCGCCCCCCTGCGCTCGGAAACCGCATTCCTGGGCGTGATCGTTGTGGGCAAACTGCGCGGCGGCAACCCGCAACCCTTCTCTGAACGCGAACTGAGTCTGCTGTCTGCCGCCTGCGAGATCACAGGAAGCACCCTGCGCCGCGTGCAACTTTATGATCAGGCGATCACGCAATTGCAGCGCATTCAGGCGTTGAGAAGCATCGATGTGGCCATCAAGAGCACCCTGGACGTCCGCATCAGCCTGAATATCCTGCTCGAAACCATTACCAACCAGCTCAAGGTGGATGCGGCTGCCATTATGTTGCTGAACATCGACACGTTGCGGCTGGAGCATTCGTCAGGGCGCGGCTTCTTCTCAAGTCGCATTCCGCGCATGGTCGTCCATCTGCATTCCGATCCAGTGGGTCAGGCCGCCATGCAACACAACATCCTCACCATTCCCGACCTGCGCCAGGCCAGCGACTTCCGCCGCGCCGAAGTGGCCACCGATGAGGGTTTTGTCAGCTACTGCAGCCTGCCGCTGATTGCCAAGGGCGAACTGCTCGGTGTGATCGAGGTTTTCAGCCGCAAACCGCTGGCTTTCAGCGCTGATTGGCTCGAATTTCTAGAGACGCTGGCCGATCAGGCCGCTATTTCGATCGACCATGCCCGTCTGTTCGACTCGCTGGAAAAGACCAACCTCGAAACGCGCCTGGCCTATGAGGCCACCATCGAAGGCTGGTCCAAGGCGATTGACCTGCGCGACACAGGCACAGAAGGCCATAGCCAGCGCGTCACGAATTTGACGGTGCAACTGGCGCGCCGACTGGGTATGAGCAATGACCATATCACCGACATACGCCACGGCGCATTGCTGCACGACGTCGGCAAACTGGGCGTGCCCGATGCGATCCTGACCAAGCCGGGCGATCTTACTACCGACGAGCGCGATACGATGAACAAACACGCGCAATATGCCTATGACATGCTGTCGCCGATTGTCTTTCTGCGTCCAGCGCTGAACATTCCGTATTGTCACCACGAAAACTGGGACGGCAGCGGCTATCCGCGCGGGCTCAAAGGCGAGCAGATTCCGCTGGAGGCGCGCATATTCTCGATTGTCGATGTGTATGACGCGCTGGCCAGTGACCGCTACTATCGACATGCCTGGCCCAGAGACAAGATCGTGGCTTACCTGCAGATGAATTCGGGCAGCAAGTTCGATCCGCGCCTTGTCAAGGTGTTCCTCGACTTGCTGGCAGCGGGCCAATATGACGATAATTCGGCTGACGTCGCTATAATCTGACATACCATGCCAACCCTCACTCTTCCTGGCGGCGTCTGGCCGGTCATGTTGACGCCGCTGCACAATGACGGCGCCATCGACTGGGCCAGTCTGGACGCGCTGACCGAATGGTACCTGCAGGCAGGCGTCTCCGGTTTGTTTGCCGTCTGCCTGTCGTCAGAGATGTATCTCCTCTCACCCGATGAGCGCTTGCGCCTGGCAAGCCACGTCGTCGCGCGGGTTAACGGGCACGTGCCGGTGGTAGCCACGGGCACCTATGGCGGCGGCGTGCACGAGCAGGCAGAATTCATCCGCCGCATGGCCGACACAGGCGTGCGCGCCGTGGTGACGGTCACCAGCCAACTGGCCGAAGAGAGCGAGCCGGAAACGGTCTTCATGGCGCGCATGGAAGCACTGCTGGGCTTGACCGGCGCGATCGACCTTGGGCTGTATGAGTGCCCGGCGCCCTACAAGCGCATCCTGTCGACGCAGGCCTATGGCGACCTGGCGCACACCGGCCGCTTTGTATTCCACAAAGACACCACCTGTGACGCCGAAGCCATGCGATTGAAGCTGATTGCCGGACAGGGCACGCGCCTGAACCTGTATAACGCCAACACGCCAACCGCACTGGCGACGCTGCGCTATGGCGCAACGGGCGTGTCGTGCATCGCGGCCAATGTCTACCCCGAATTGCTGGTATGGCTGTGCGCCCACTGGCAACAGCAGCCCGAACTGGCGGAGCGCGTGCAACGCATGCTGACGCTGCTCGACCTGGTGGTGAGCGCCAAATATGCCACCTCAGCCAAGCGCATGCTGCAAATGCGCGGGCAGAACATCAACCTGATGTCGCGCGCCGGCGTAGCGACCCTCACCGGTGAAGATGCCACCCAGCACGTCAACGCGCTGGCCGTGGTCGATGAACTGTCGCACTTCTTAATCTCGTCTTAACCTGTTCTTTACATTCCGACAAAGAGCCATTGGTAACCTGACTCTCAGTAATGAGGAGTTAAGGAATCAATGAATAACAAACTGACTTTCGCCAGCTCGGTTGCACTTGCAGCCAGCGTGTTGCTTTCTGCCTGTGGCGGCGCGACCCCTACAGCGCAGGTCGTCGAAAAGACGGTCGTCGTAACATCGGCTCCGGTAGAGAAAACTGTAAAAGAAACTGTTGTCGCTGTTGTGACAGCTACTGCCGATCCAAGCAAGGCTCCCAAGCCCGCAGATGCTCCCGGCTCCGTTCAATTGAATGCCTCCGGCGCCACCTTCCCCCAGCCGTTGTACGAGGATCTGGCCTTTGCCTATAACCAGATTGACCCCTCCGTGGTGATCAACTATGGCGGCGGCGGTTCCGGCCAGGGCATCAAGGACATCAAGGCGGGCAACGTTGACTTCGCCGGTTCCGATGCAGCACTGACCGACAAGGACTACGCCGAGAAGCCCGGTTTGCAGATGCTGCCCACCGTCGCAGGCGCAGAAGTGATTGCCTACAACATTAAGGGCATCACGACCTCGATCACATTAAACTCAGAAGTCATCGCCAACATCTTCCTGGGCAAAATTGAAAACTGGAATGATCCCGCGATTGCAGCATTGAACGCCGACGTGACCTTCCCCGATCTCCCGATCAACGTGGTGCATCGCTCGGATGGCTCCGGCACCACCTTCATCTTCACCAACTTCCTCTCGGCTGTCAGCGCTGACTGGAAAGCCGGCCCCGGCGCAGGCACAGCCGTGGAATGGCCTGCCGACAAACTGAAGCGCGGCCAGGGCGGCAAGGGCAACCAGGGCGTGTCCGCAGCCATTCAGAACACCAATGGCGCCGTGGGCTACGTTGAACTGGCCTACGCCAAGAACAACAGCATCCTGTTTGCGAAGCAAATCAACGCCGCTGGCAAGACGGTTCAGGCCAACATCCCCAGCACCGTGGCCGCGATCAAGGGCGCGCAGTTCACAGACAAACTCACTGCGCTGATCGTGAACGCCAAAGACGAAGCTGCCTGGCCTATCGCCGGCTTCACCTACCTGATCGTGAACAAGGACTACACCGACTGCAAAAAAGCGGAGAAAATCGTCGGCTTCATCAACTGGGCGCTGACCGACAAGGGCGCCGCCGCCCGCGCCGCCAAGCTGCTGTACGCGCCACTGCCCGCCGATGTCGTGCCCACAGCACTGAACGCAGCCAAGGCAATCACCTGCAACGGCAAACCGCTCAACTAATTGCAAGCACCGTACCGATCCAAATCTGCACCAACTTGCCTCCCCATCGGTTTCGACCGGTTGGGAGGCGATTTCTTGTGTGCGCCTAATTCTGAATCAGCGTTACGATACCGGGTATCCTGATAGGGAACGTGATCGACCAGGGCGGCAGCGCCCATGATGAAATAGCAAAATGGCTTCTATCTCCACAGGCAAAGGGTTAAGAACAGCGCGACCAATATCAGCGCGGGTAACGCTGAATCAGCGGATCGGCCGAGCGCTGCAGCACGGCGATATTCCCTATAAAGGCATCATCGTCCTGGCGGCGTTATCCGTCATCGGTTTAATGGTTGGCGTAGGTGTCATGCTCTGGATTGCTTCCAGCGTGACGCGCAACAGCGACGGGCTAGGGTTTATCACCGCCACGGAATGGAACCCCGTCAGCGACCTGTTTGGCGCCATGCCCTTCATTGCGGGTACCATTAGCACCTCCATACTGGCGCTCGTCATCGCTATCCCGCTAGGACTGGGCGTCGCTATTTTCCTCGCGGAATTATGCCCGCCGCGCATCCGGGCGCCGCTGGGCTTTCTCGTTGAACTGCTGGCGGCCATCCCCAGCGTCGTGTATGGCGCCTGGGGTATCTTTGTCTTCATCCCCACGGTAGTCAAACCGGTGGGTGAATTTCTATTGAACACCTTTGGCGACAAGAGTCACGGCATCTTTATTCCTCTCTTTGAGGGGCCGTTCTTTGGCGCCAGTTACCTTGCCGCCGGTTTAATCCTCGCTGTCATGATCGTCCCAACCATTACTGCGATTTCGCGCGATGTCTTGCTGGCCGTACCCAAGGCGCAACGCGAAGGCGCGTATGGCCTGGGCAGCACGCAATGGGAAACGATCTGGCAAGTGGTGTTACCGTATGCGTTGTCAGGCATACTGGGCGCCGTCATCCTTGGGCTGGGGCGTGCGCTGGGCGAGACGATGGCCGTGACGATGGTGATCGGCAATGTGGCGCAACTCTCGACCTCTATACTCAGTCCTGGCTACACGATGGCAAGCGTTATCGCCAACGAGTGGGGCGAAAGCCGCACCCCGGCGTATTCCAGCGCATTGATTGAGATTGGCCTCATGTTGTTCTTCATGAGCCTTTTATTGAACCTGCTGGCGCGTCTGCTGGTATGGAGCGTATCGCGACGCAACCCCGATCAGAGAGTCTGATTTGTTCAGATAATCTGATCTAAGGAGATGGCACCCTGTCTGACACAAAATCAACTCAGATAATGACTACCATGATGGCGCAGTCCCCGCGCGAACGCATGCGTGCGCGACGCATTCAGGTATCGCAGGCACGCGAGAACACGCGACGTATTGTCAACGCCGTCATGCTGGGATTGACGGGGGTCGCCACACTGTTGGCGCTGATCCCGTTGGTATGGATCCTGATCGAGGTATTTGCGCGTGGGTCACAAGCGATGACCCTCGACTTTCTCACGCAGACATTCAAACCTACATCGATGGGCGGCGGTGGCATCTGGCATGCCATCGTCGGCACGGTCATCTTGATCGGGCTGGCTTCGTTGATGGCAGTCCCGATCGGCATCCTGGCTGCTTTCTATGTGGTGCAGCACCCTAATACAGCCATCGGCCTGATGGTAAGGTTCGGCACCGATGTCCTCTCAGGCCTGCCTTCCATCGTGGTTGGCTTGTTTGTGTACACTTTGCTTGTGGCGGGGCGCAGCTACTCCGCCATTTCCGGCGCCGTTGCGCTGGCGATCATGATGACACCCATCGTGTTGCGCACCACCGAGGAGATGCTGAAGCTGGTGCCGCGCTCGATGCGCGAAGCCTCGCTGGGATTGGGCGCGTCGGAATGGAAAACATCGTTTAGCATTATGCTGCCGGCAGCCATTACGGGCGTGATCACCGGGCTGATGCTGGCGATTGCGCGCGTGTCGGGTGAGACAGCGCCGCTGTTATTTACAGCGCAGGGCAGCAACGTGTTTTCAACGGCGCTGGATAGACCCATCGCCTCACTACCTTTAACGCTCTTTAAGTACGCGGTGGACCCGGACGTGACGCGCAACGCGCAGGCGTGGGCCATCGCCATGATCATTGTGTTGACCGTACTTATTCTCAATATCAGCGCGCGCTTGATCGCCAATCGGCGCAGTAAATAGGTTTGAGGGCAAAATTCAGGAGAACTATTTGATGACTGAGCAACCCACACAGGCCGCTGGAATGACCATCGTGCCGGCAGGTGCCGAGCCTGCGCCACGCGGACCCGCAGCCGCGCCTGCGCCGAAGATGAAAACCGAGAGCCTCTCGGTCTACTACAGCGCATTTCGCGCGGTGGCTGAAGTGACCCTGCCCATGCAGGATCGCAAAATCACGGCCATCATCGGACCATCGGGCTGCGGCAAGAGTACCTTGCTGCGCTCTCTGAACCGCATGAACGATCTGGTCTCAGGATCGCACATCGAAGGCAAGGTGACACTGGACGGCGAAGACCTGTACGCGCCCGGAGTCGATGTGGTCGACGTGCGCCGCCGCATCGGCATGGTGTTTCAACGCCCCAACCCGTTTCCCAAAACGATCTATGAGAATGTGGCCTTCGGCCCGCGCTTGTATGGCCGCATTTCAAAATCGGAAATGGATGACATTGTGGAGCGCAGCCTGCGCCGCGCCGCCCTGTGGGACGAGGTTAAAGACAAGCTTAAGCAATCGGGCATGGCGCTGTCGGGCGGCCAGCAACAACGCCTGTGCATCGCGCGCGCTGTGGCCGTCGAGCCCGAAGTCGTGTTGATGGATGAGCCGTGTTCGGCGCTCGATCCCGTGGCAACGATTAAAATCGAAGAGCTGATGCAGGAGCTTAAAAAGGAGTACACTATCGTCATCGTGACGCACAACATGCAACAAGCAGCGCGCGTCAGCGATTTTACGGCAATGATGATGATGCGTCCCGACCGAGCCGGCGAGATGATCGAATTCTCGGAAACTCAGACCATCTTCACAAAGCCAAAGGATAAACGAACGGAGGACTACGTCAGCGGGAGGTTTGGATAATGGGTATCATATCGAGTACATCGGGCCGATCGCTGCTGGATCACGACCAGAACGGCATTCGTGATGACGTTCTGCGCCTGGGCAGCCTCGTCAATGACCAACTGCGATTTTCAGTCAAGGCATTGCGTGAACGCAACCTTGATCTGGCGCATCAGGTGATATCGTCTGATGAGCGCATCAACCAGCTGCGCTATAAGATCGAGGAAGCATGCCTGATGACCATCGCCACGCAGCAGCCTGCTGCCAGCGACTTGCGCCGCATCATCACCGCCATGCACATGTCGGTGGAGATGGAGCGCATCGGGGATCATGCCGTCGGCATCGCGGGCATCGTCTTGCGCATGGGCAGCGAAGCGCCCATCAAACCGCTGGTCGAAATCCCGCACATGCAGACGATTGCGAGCGACATGATGGAGCTGGCCCTCGACGCTTTTGTCAAGATGGACGTGGAATTGGCCCGCAGTATCGTATTGCGCGATGACGAAGTCGATGCCCTGTATAACCAGGCCTTGCGCGATTTGCTGATCCAGATGGCGCAGGACAGAAAGTCCATCACGCGCGCGATGTACCTGCTATGGGTAGCCCATAACCTCGAGCGCTCTGCCGATCGCGTCACCAACCTGTGCGAGCGAGTGATCTTTGCCGTCACAGGCGAACTGGGCGACTATAAACCACCCAAGCCGCCCAAAACAGCGTGAAGGGCGCGGGTAAGCAAGCGTCTACACCATGCCAAAAGTATTGCTCGTAGAAGATGATCCAACCCTGTTGGAGC
Organism: uncultured bacterium; assembly: GCA_903873965.1. GTDB lineage: Bacteria > Chloroflexota > Anaerolineae > J036 > Brachytrichaceae > CAIXPS01. The sequence continues at coordinate 16,326 of CAIQQO010000137.1, read as the reverse complement.
TGGTTGCGCAGTACATGACCCGGGAAGGGTTTACCGTGATTCAGTCCTCGAACGGCGACACGGCGCTGACCATGGCGCGCCAGGAACTGCCCGACGTCGGAGTATTCGACGTCATGCTGCCAGGACTGGATGGCCTGTCGCTGTGCCGCATTCTGCGCAAAGAAACCGAAATGCCGATCATCCTTCTGACCGCGCGCGGCGCCGAGATTGACCGCGTCATCGGGCTGGAAAGCGGCGCAGATGACTATGTCGTCAAACCATTCAGCCTGCCGGAACTGATAGCGCGCCTGCGCGCTGCCTTACGGCGCGCGCCCAAGCTGCATGGCGAACGGCTGCAATGCGGCGATGTTGCGCTTGACCTGGTATCACGGCGCGTGTATTTGGACGGGCGCGAGATCAAGCTCAGCCACAAGGAATTTGAGCTGCTGGCAACCCTGATGCGCAACAAGGGCGCGGTGTTGTCGCGCGAGTTTCTCATCACGCAGGTGTGGGGCTATGACTTCGACGGCGACGCGCGTACCGTGGACGTGCACGTGCGCTGGCTGCGCGAGAAACTGGAAAAAGACCCCTCGCACCCGGAACGGCTGCAGACCGTCCGGGGCGTGGGTTATAGGATTGACTAATTCCCGCCAATCGACTTCGGCTTGCCGTGTAGCGACAAGTCTTCGCCGTCGGGTCGCGGGTTATTCGCCCAGTGACCCGACGCATCGGCGCCACGGCACACAATCGACTGCCTGGCCCACGATGGGTTGAGCGCGCGAACGTTAGGCGGGCAGTAGCGAACGGTCAGACCACAGCGCCGCCGGTCGGACGTATTAGGTCCTGATCCATGTGCCAGCATATCGGCGTGTAACGACATCGCGCCGGCCTTGAGCGTGTCGAAGACGGGTTGACCCAACCGTTCGATATCAGGGATCTCCTGGCCAAGCACGGCGGGTTTGTCAGTTTCTTTCCACGCCAGGTGCCCCAGCGTGTGCGTGCCGGGAATGAACTGCATAGCAGAGTTCTGGCTGTCCGCGTCGTCGATCGCCAGCCACACCGTCACCGTACGCGCGGGTGAGAGCGGCCAATAAGATGCGTCCTGATGCATGGGAACATGTTTGGGGTCATGCGGCAGCTTGCAGAAAAAATGCGAGCCCCACGCGATGATGTTGGGGCCGACCAGGTCTTCGACGTAGTCCAGGATGCGCGGGTGCATGACGATGTCCCACAAGCCTCTGCAACGAACGTGATACCCGTTGATGGCATACGCATCGCGCCCATCGTTATGCGCCTTCATCTCAGCCAGCAGATAGTCGAAATAACGACGATTAGCCAACGCCTCGGCCTCGCTGTAAATCGACAGCGGCATGACATAGCCATGCGAGTTGTAGTGCGCCACCTGCGCCGGCGTCAACGCCTTGGGCTGCAGGTTATCAACGGGTATAAACGATAAGTCTCTCTCTTCCATTGCCAACGCTCCAACAACATACCGGTACTGATTACTTTGTGCTTTGACCCATAGACCCTGTGCTCTGTGATAATTGACCCAGACCTTCGTATCGTAATCGCGCATAAACGCTCTGCGTAGGCGCTAGCCACACTTCGCCGGTTCCCGTGAAAGTCTGTAGCAAACCCTCGCCGCCTGTTGCGCCGCCAAGTAGCGATTTGGTTGACTTTTCCACTTTGAACTCAATCTTGCCCTTTCGCAGCAACGCAAAGTTGCCATCTACGGATAGCTTCTCATTGTCCAGTTTTAGCCGCATGACTTCACTGGACGGCACCGGGCTGGAAAGCACGCACCATCCTGTGCCAAAAAGCCGCGTTTGAAAGAAACCATCGCCGCCAAAAAGCGCTGATGAGATGTTACGCTGCGCCGCCACGCCAACTTCCACCGTGGATTCACACGCCACAAACATGCCCTTGTCAACAATCATTTCTTCTGCATTCAACGGGACAATGATGTAATGACCAAATGACGGTTCAAGGTAGATTTCGCCCGTGCCCTTATAACTCGGCTTGAACGTCGTTTCATTGGTGAGCGCGTTGGCCGCAATCTTCTTCGCCAGGCCACCCAGTCCCCCCATCTTGTTCTCAGCCGTGATGTGTCCCTTCATAAAATGCAGCAGGCCTGATTCCATCATGATCTCTCCACCGCTCAAGAGAACTCGAACCTGCTTAAGGTTCATGCCTGATTGGTTGGCGTAGAAAATCATTTGCGCTGTTGCAGCGTCGCTACTGCCGAGTAGCTGCTTATAACGCAGAATCTCCACACTACTGCCTTTGCCACTTCCTTTTTCAGTAATATCAAAATCAATACTCATCGTCATTCATCCTTTTTCTAAACACTTTCCAAAACAACGTTCATAAGTTCATAAGTTCATAACCAGTTGCGGTAAGCTACTTGTCTCATCGCTTACTGCTACATAACACATCCTGGCACATTCTATATCACCCGCACGTTTCCCAGCCCCTTCCCGTACCCAAGCCACTGCCGCGAGTTGTCGCCGTGGTCGTCGTTATGCAAGGCATGCCCCAGCAGCACCCGTTCCGGCGTCAGCGGCAGTTCGCGGATGCGCTTGCCTGTGGCGTGATACACCGCATTAGCCAGCGCCGGCGCCACGCCCAACATACTTGGTTCAGCCACGTTCTTCGCGCCATACGGCCCGAGGTGAAACGGCGCCTCGATGAAGGTGGCCTCAATCGGCGGCACATCCATCGCGGTGGGAATGATGTAGTCGTCGAAGTTGACGTTGTGGATGTAGCCGTGGTTGAACTCAACCTCTTCCATCAACCCATATCCCAGCCCTTGCGTGATGCCGCCATAAAGCTGGCCATACGCGCCTTCGGGGAACAGCACCTTGCCAATGTCGTGCGCCGCCCAGATACGGTCGGCCTGCACGCGCCCGGTGCCGCTATGTACGGTGACCTCAACGATCGCCGCGCCGAAGGTGTAACCCACGTAGGGCGTGCCTGTGCCTTTGGCGAAATCCCAGTGGATCACGGGCAATTGCCAGCGGCCATGCGCCGACAGGACATAGCCCAGTTTGCGCGCATGATTCACAACCGTGTCGAAATCGACCGGCTCTTCGTCCGGGCCGATGAAGGCTTCCTTGTCGCGCAGAATTTGCGCCGGCGCGCATTGCAGCAGATTGGCCGCCGCAAAGGTCAGCAACTGCGCGATCTTCTCCACCGCGACGCGCGTGGCATTGCCGCCAACGACCGAGGCGCGGCTGGCGACCGTCGGGCCGGAGTCGATGGCGGTCTCGGTATCGGTCAACAGCACCTTGATGCGCTCGGGGCGCGCGCCCAACACGTCTGCCGCGATCAACGTGAACACGGTGCGTGCGCCGGTGCCGTAGTCGGTTAGGCCGTTCGTCAGCGTGACCGAGTTGTCGCGCTCAATGGCGACCGTCGCGTTGGCAAAGTCCGTGCCCTCGCCGCCCAGCCCCATGCCGTGAAAATAGCACGCCACGCCAATGCCCTTTTGGTAGCGTCGCCCCTTGTTCTGTAGCGGGAACTCGCGCCGCTTGCGATCCCAGTCGCTCTTCTGGCGCACCCATTCCAGGCACGCGCGCAAGCCCACTTCCTGGTTCAACGTGGCGCCAGTCATCGTCTGGTCGCCCTTGCCAATGATATTCTTCAGGCGCAAGTCGATTGGGTCGATCTCGACCTGTTCCGCTATTTCATCAATCGCCTGCTCGATGCATGCCACGGCTTCGGTGTTGCCAAAGCCGCGAAAGGCGCTGCTGTAGTTGTTGTTGGTATACAGCACATGCACATCGCCTTTGACGGCCTGATACTTATAAGCGCCCGCCAGGTGCATGGCAGCGCGCCACGCGGTCAACACCGTCTCCGCCGAATACGCGCCGCCATCCAGCCACGCTTCGACCCTGGCCGCCTGCAGTGTGCCATCGCGGTCAGCGCCCAGCCTTATACGAATCTGCGACGCATCGCGCTTGTACGAGACCATGATCGACTCTTCGCGGCTGAATACCATGCTGACCGGGCGGTTTGTCAGCAGCGCCAGTTTGGCCGTCTGCGCCGACATCTGATACACCACCTCATCCTTGCCGCCGAACGACCCGCCAACGATGGCCTGGATGACGCGCACCTTGTCCTGCGGCAGCCCCAGCACAGCAGCCGCGACGCCGCGATTGTTGAATGGACTCTGGTCGCACGCATAAATAATCACGCTGCCATCCGGGTTCGGAATGCTCAAGACGGCTTCCGGCTCGAGATAGGCATGCTCTTGAAACGGCGTCGCGTAGGTCTGGTCAAGCTGCACCGGGCTGGCGTCGATGATCGGCTCAGGGTCGCCATTGCGCACGATCTGAGTCAGGCAGATGTTTGGCTGACCGTGCTTGCTACCCTCGGTGACGACATCCGGGATGATCGGCGCATCCGGCAGCAACGCCTGCTCCATGTCCTCGATCACCGGCAACGCTTCAAGGTCAAGTTCGATCGCGCGCACGCCGGCTTCGGCAGCCTCAGCATCAACGGCTGCGACAATCGCAATGCCTTCGCCCACATAGCGCACCTTCTGGTAGGCCAGGATGAAGTTATCGGCCACCGGAAAGCCGAAACGCCCGTGATCGACAAAGTCATCCGAAGTGATGACAGCCAGCACGCCCGGCACCTTGAGCGCGGCGGACGTGTCGATGCGTAGAATGCGCGCATGCGGGATCGGGCTGCGCAGCGCACGCGTCGCCAGTTGTCCGGGCACGCGGTAATCACCGGCGTATTTGGCTTTGCCGTTAGCCTTGTCCGGGCCATCGACGCGGTTGGCGGGTTTGGTGACCCAATGAGTGGTGTGTCGCAACATGAATTACTCCTGCACCTTGGCAGCCGCGTGCTGCTGAGTACGCTCAGCCCGCTGGAGGGCGGTCTGTTCAATCGCGTCGACGATCTGCTGATAGCCCGTACAGCGACACAGGTTGCCCGCAATACCATCGATGATTTCTGCGCGCGTGGGCATCGGATTGCTGCGCAGGAGCGCCTCGCCCGCAATCACCAGCCCGGGCGTGCAATAACCGCATTGCACCGCGCCATATTTGACAAAGGCCGCCTGCAGGTCACTTGCGCTATGCGCGCCGTCCTGTTGACCCAGCCCCTCAATCGTGACAACCTCACGCCCGTTTACCTGCGGTGCCAGCACAAGGCACGAATTTACCACGCGCCCATCCAGAAGCACGGAGCATGCGCCGCACTCGCCAATAGCGCAACCTTCCTTCGTCCCGGTCAGGTTCAAATGATCGCGCAACAGGCGCAACAGGCTGATCTCTCCAGGGGCTTCCACCATGACGGGACTGCCATTCAACGTAAACTTGATCTGAGTATTCATCGCATGCTCTCCCTTACTGCTTCGGTTGCCATTTCAGGATGCAGCGGCAACACATTCTCCAACGCCTCTTCCACCATCGCAGCCAGCGCCCGCGACTTGTATTCCGTCGACCAGCGCTGGCCAGTCTCCTGCACCATCAGGCGCATCATCAGTTGTCCGGCCTCGGCAAACAAGGCTGCCGAAGGCGGTTGCCCGCGCAGCATGGCCTCGACCTCGTGCGCACGGCGCGGACGCGAGAAACACGCGCCTGCCACCAGCCGCACATCGGCGATAGCGCCCGCGTTGTCCTGCCGTCCTGTGGCAGCTATGTTAATGCGCGATATCGTCAGCGCATTGCGCCGACCCAATTTCAAAAACGTATTGCGCGTCTCAGGCACAAGGGGGTCAAACTCAAAGGCGATCAACAACCCGCCTGCGGGGATGGCGTGCTTCAGATGCCCGCGCAACAGGCTTGCCACTGGCGCGCGCTCCCACAGGGGCGCAGAACCGTGCTCTCCCTGCGGGGTGGCGATGATCGCCTCGGCATCCAGGCACACCAGCACCGGCGGGGTATCGGCAGCAGCAGCCGCATTAGCCACATTCCCGCCCAACGTTGCGGCATTGGTCACCTGCATCGTGCGCACCGAGTGCGTCGCATCGGCCAGAAAGCGCGCGCCTTGCAGAATGAGCGGGTGACGCATGATTTCGGAAAACGTGACCGCTGCTCCGATGCGCAGTCTCGCGCCGTTCATCTCAATGCGGCGCAATGCGGGGATCATGCTGATATCGACCACGCGATCGAAGCTGGTTTCGCCGGCACGCACGGCGACCATCAGGTCGGTGCCGCCTGCCAGCACGCGGCTGGTCAGCCCCGGCGCGTTCAACAAGGCGACAGCTTCTTCAACACTGTCTGCCCTTACATAGCCAAATGAATTCATTCTGCTTCCTCGTCTAAACGGACATTCTGATAACCTATGGCTTTTGGGTTGGTCATTACGGCGGAGTCATCCTGGAGCCGCGATTTGTCGCGCCCCGGATCAGCGGGAACACGCGAGGTATATTTTACAGGTTTCAGCAGACTTCCAGCCGATCTCGAAGTCATTGGGTGACGCTGTGCTGGTCAAGTTACAATCAGCCTGTGCGTATTCGAACGTCGCTTGTCACTTTAATTACGATCCTGCTGGTACTCATTGCCACAACGGGACAATCGGGGCAGCCGGTTGCAGCACAATCAGCCCGTACCGTGCTGGCTTTCTACTACACGTGGTACTCCAGCAACCTGTGGGATGGCGGTAAAACGTCTGCCATCGCGGCGCAGCCTTATAACTCGACCGATCCTGCTGCGATTGCGCGACACGTCGATCAGGCGCGCGGCGCGGGCATCGACGGCTTCGTGGCCTCGTGGTACGGACCGGATGGAGGGGTTAATAATCAAACCCAATCCAATTTCCTGCAACTGCTCGACATCGCCAATGCGCGCGGGTTCAAGGCGGCCATCGATTTCGAAACACATAGCCCGTTCTTCGGCGACAGCGGCGCTGTGGTCAACGCCCTCAAGTATGCCATCGGCACCCTCGGCGCGCATCCGGCCTATCTGCGCTACGGCGGTAAACCAGTCATCTTCTTCTGGGCTAACAACCGTTTCACGCCCGACGAGTGGGTCAGCATCCGGGCGCAGGCCGACCCGAACCACGCCGCCATCTGGATCGCTGAGGGCGTGACGACGCAGTGGTTAAACGTGTTTGACGGCTTGAACCTGTACAACGTGGCCTGGAGCGAGAACTTCGCCGCCACCGCCAGCAAGTTCGCCGGGTTGACGCATGGCCTCGGCAAGGTGTGGGTGGCCACCGCCATGCCGGGGTGGGATGACACGCATGTGCCCGGGCGTGGCGGGGCCTACGCCAAAGACCGCGCCGGCGGCCAGTTCTACCGCAACTCGTTCAACGGCGCGGCAGCCAGCAATCCCGATATGTTAATCATCACGTCATTCAACGAGTGGATGGAAGGGTCACAGATTGAACCAAGCACGGGCTATGGCAACACCTACCTCGATTTGACGCGAGAACTAGCCGGCGCATTCAAGCAGGGCGTCGCGCCGCCGGTCGTTGTACCTGCGGCTGCTGTACCCGCAACAGCAACGGCCACAACCGCGGCCGCTTTGCCGAAAGAAACGCCGACGGGCCAGCCCACAGCCCAGCCTACCGTCGAGTCAACCCGCCTGCCACCCACCGATGCACCCACCCCGACGCCACTGTTCGACACGCCGGTGGCGTTTGTCGCGGTGCGCGTAATTGAGCCCACCGCGACCATGACCGCCAGCCCGACGCCTCTGCCCACCAATACGCCGACACCCTCGCCCACGGCAACGACGATTGTGCTCACACTGGCATCGGAGCTATTTGCAACGGCCACACCTGCCCCATCAACCAGCCCCCTGTCGCCCGGCGCAGTGGCACTGGTTGCCCTGAGTGTCGCCATTCTGGGTTGTGGCGTTGTGGCTGGAAGCTTTCTGCGACACAGGCGCGAATAGCATCGCACCACACGCAGCACCTGCCGGCAGGTTTTGCCATACAGAGCGCGCTATCACCGCCACAGCGATTCGCTCGAACCTGCCATCGGCTGCGGTTGAAAGGCGTGCGCTTTCAACACTTCCAGATTAAGGTCGGTTCCCAATCCCGGCGCAGTAGGCAACTCGAAATGACCATCGGCGTACTGGACCGGGTTAGTACACAGTGCGTCGCGCAGTTCACGCTCTTGTTCCATCTGTTCCAGGATGAAGAAGTTCGATATGGCAGCGGCAACGTGCATGGCCGCCAGGTTGCAGATCGGCCCACCCGGATTATGCGGTGCAACCGGGATGTAATAGGTATCGGCCATGACGGCAATCTTGCGCATCTCGGTGATCCCTGCGGCGTGCATCACGTCGGGCTGAACGATTTTGCATCCGCCGCCTTCAATCAGTTCACGGTACTCCCAGCGCGACAGCAACCGTTCCCCGGTCGCAATCGGCACGGGCAGTTCGCGTTGCAGGGCTATCATAGCCTTGGCATTTTCAAACGGGATAGGCTCTTCAAACCAGCCGGGGCGATACGGGGCGAACGCCTTCGCCGCAATCACAGCGCTGCGCGGAGATAACAGTTCGGCGCACTCAACGAAGATCTCGGTATACTCACCGGCGCCATCGCGCGCCGCGGCCATCAAGTCAGTGGCACGAGCGATCTCGCGCGCCTCGTTGTCGCGCAGACGTTCGCGGTTAAACGGTCCCCACTTGAAGCCGCCAAATCCGCGCCGTATAGCCTCTTGTGCGCCGGCATGCGCCTGTTCCGGTGTCTGCACCCCGGCCAGCCAGTGACTGGCATACACGCGCAGACGCGGGCGAAACGGCCCACCGAGCAACCGATACACCGGCACGCCCAGCCGCTTGCCCTCGATATCCCACAACGCAATATCGAGCGCGCCGAGCGCAGTGAAGAGCGTTGGTCCGCCACGCCAGCGCCAGGCCTGATACATCGCCTGCCAGTGACGCTCGACGCCCGCCGGGTCTTGTCCGATAAGATACGCGCTGAGTTCGTGGATGGCGGTCTCCACCGAGCGAATCGCGCCATGCAGCGAACCTTCACCCCAGCCGTACAGCCCTTCGTCGGTGGACACTTTGACGAACAGCCAGTTGCACCAGTTAATCCAGTAAACGAACGTTTCGATCTTAGTGATCTTCATCGCGAATCTCCTATTTTCAGGGTGATATCCATCAGGGCATGTTCCCACAATTCACGTCATTGTCATGTGGGCAGGTCTGCCGGCGCCAAATTCCGGGCAGTGTATCACCGGGTATTGACTTTCAAATCATAAATTGTTACTATCCAGCGCGTTACACAACACGATCGCACCGTCATCGCAACATATCACTCCACATATCAATGAGTCCGTTTCCATGGAGGACAACGTAAGGAATGAGCAGTGATATCGCACCTGAATATCTGAGTCGCATCCAATCCCTTCGCCCCGACCTGTCTATCGACACCGGGCGCCAGATTAACGACGGCGGTATGAATGTCGTGGCCATCGTTAACGACGCATGGGTGTTCCGATTCGTGCGCCATGAGTCAGGCAGACAGGCATTGACCAATGAACTGCGCGTCTTCGAGCTGTTACGCAACCGCGTCGATCTGGCGCTGCCCGATCCAGTCATTCGCTGCGATGATGCCATCGTCTACCGACTGATCGAAGGCGAGCCGATGACCTCGTGGCTGCTATCCAGCTATGACAACGAAACCCAGCAACAAATCGCAGATCAGCTCTCCTCTTTTCTGCGCCAGATGCACAGCATTCCGTCCGAGGGTGATAGACCCATCGGCGAACGTGACTGGTGCGCTGGCCTTCGCGAAGAGATGAAACGGGTACTCTACCCTCACATGACACAATACCAGCGATCCTATGCTGACTATCTTCTCGACGGCGCTTTGCGAAACCCGGATTTCTTCGACCACACGCCAGTATTGATCAACAACGATATTCACGCCTATCACATATTAATCGATACAGCCAAGCGGCGCATCAATGGGCTGATTGACTTCGGGCAGGCCTGTTACGGCAATCCCGGACTCGACTTTGCGTGCCTGCTGCAATACTACGGCGAGTCGTTCGTAGAGCGCCTGCTGCGCACTTACCCGGAAGCAACCGCCTTTCTGCCGTACGCGCGCTGGGTTGCCCTCTTGAACGAACTTGAATGGGTGATGTGCGGCATTGTAGAGAATCGCGTCACATGGCATTTCCGAGCTCACCTGGGGATCAACCATGATATCCGGTTGCCCTTCTGAACTCTCATTCTGCAAACCATATCTCATTATGTTGTGACGCCAAAACGTTCCGGGGGCAGGACAGGCTGCCCCTCATAACGTGAGTGTTCGCATAACAGGCCGATGCCACGAGCGGTGGCGCGCGACTTATCATGGTATAGCGCACAATCTCGCCGGAATGCCAACCGTTATTGAGAAATGGCGGGTTCAACCTCCACCTGCGCCGGCGCAGGAACCTTGCGCCGCGCGGTGCGAGCATAGAGAGCAAGCGCGGGCGTCAACAAAAGCGCACTTACCACCAGAGCCGTCCGAACAGAGAATAGGGTGCCGATTGCCCCGATAGCCGGTCCGCCCATGGTCTGGCCCAGCGCATTGGATTGCCCTGACATGGAGAGCGCCGTGGCGCGCACTTCCGAGTTGATGTTTTGATTCAGCCACGTCCCAAAGACAGGGCCGCTGACATTGCGCATAACCGACACGAACCACTGGCTGATCATAGCAATGAGAAAACCAGGGGCCAAAGCGAACGCCACAACACCTGCCGCCATCAAGCCTTCACTTACAAGCAGCGCCCGGCCTGTGTTAGCGCGCGCGCTCATATCGACGCGCCGGCGCACGAATTCCATCACCAGCAGATCGAGCAGCTTTGCGACGATAGCAATCACACCAAACCACACGACGGGCTGAAACACAGGAAATCCGATGTCGTTGAGCAAGTGAACCTCCCATAGACGGTCAAGCCCTTCGCTGAACGAGCCAAACACAAGGGACGACATCATCAGCATGATGAGCAGCGGGCTGCCGCGTATCAATCTCACCGCTTGCATGAAAGTGGACGTCAGTCCATGCCACAAAGCACGCCCGTTGCGTTGTTCGAGCTGCTCGCGACGCGCGGGTTTGAATTTCTGCTCTGGCATGAACATCGCCAAAGCCAGCCCCAGAACCACGAATAGAGCGCCGGCCACCAATATTGACAATGGCAGCCAGATCAATGCCAGCGCAGAACTGGCCACGATCCCGGCCAACCAACCGATCGTGCCAGCCTGGTTGGCGCGCGCAAAGACCCGCCCCAGGTTGTCCACGCCAAGTTCATCCGCGATCCAGGCGTCCAGCGCACCGCTGATAAAGGTGTTGCCGAGGCCCATGATGAACTGGGCGCCCAGGATTGCGACAAAGGAAGGTAACGCCCCCATCAACAGAAAACTCGCTCCAATTAAGAACTGACCGATGATGACCGATAAGCGGCGGCTGTAATAGTCAGCCACAATGCCAGTCGGGATTTCAAATATGAACGCAGCAGCCTCCTGCGCCGTACCCATCAGCACCAGTTGCAACGGGACCATCTTGATGGTCTGCACAAAATACACGACGATGTTCGTTGTGGCCATACCGAAGGCGAATGCCGAGATGGCAGCCATCGCCAGGTAGACCCGATACGCATCCAACTTTTTATACGTCACGTGACTCCGATTCTTGTAAACAGTACAACTGACCGTGACCAGGAATAACGCGGCCACGGCATTAGAATGCCCGTGACCTTGATGACAATGTGTAATGTGTGTGGAAAAGAAAAGGCCACGAGGCGTCAGTGCGCCCGTGGCCCGAAATTCGCGATTTAAGCGATCAAACGGACGGCAACAGGTACACCCATGCAAAACGTGTGAAATTTAAATCTAGCGACTTCATGTGTGCACCTCCTTTGCCTGAGAATCGGCAGCTAATCGGATCAGGATTAATCCTGACGACATAGTACCATAGTCAAACGCGAATCACATCTATTTCGAGGGAATAGTTGCGGAAAATCCCGTGGCGACTAAGCGTTGCCCGAAGCTGGTCGACTACGTGCAGAAGGGACCGTCATAACCAAACGCAAAACCTGCCGGCAGGTTCTGCAATACAAAGCCCGTCGGATATAAGGAGTGAGGAAACCGCCAGACTCTGTCTCGCCTGTTCCCTCATCCGACCCTTAGCGGACCATCTTACAAGATGACTCTGCCTCCCTTTGGGGCGAATTCGATCCCAAAGAGAGGCAAGAGCCATGAAAGAAACACAACGGAAAGGTTTGCCGCCAAACCTACTTGTGCATCGCTATAAGCGTATGCGGCTTCGGCCGGTCGCCTTTGTCATGCCTATTCCCGCCGATGATGGTGTTGCCAGTGCCGAGGTCGAGGACGCTCGTCTTGTTACCGACCCCTTTAACAACACAACCCTTCGTGGCCGGTCCCAGAACAATCGATGGATCCGATATGACTTTCTGCAGGTTATTGCCCTCGATCAGGCACCTATTTTCTTCACCGAAGAAAGTCAGCTCGATATCAATCCCCATATTGCCGCGGAACTCATTGTTCTTGATGAGTAGGCTGGATGACTGCATATTGAATGAAGCATCGTACAGGCTGACACCTATAGCGGCGTTAACTTTGTTTTGCGAGAACTCATATGTGGTATTTGCCAGATCACTGCCTTCGGATGCCGACATAACACCGTCATATACGTTATTGCTAATCACGATTTTCGAGTTGGCCACGTTATACCATGGGCTTCCAGACGCCATGGAGTAGAACTTTGAATTCGTAACATAATAGGAGCCAGTCACCGGAGGTTGCGGCGATGTTCCGATAAAACCTTCATAGTAGATACCGTTGTACAGGTTATATCCATAGAGATAGTCATTGGTCACTTCACCTGTGACCATGATGTGATCGACATGTACATCGATATGGCTGCCCTCAAAGGCTATGGCCGCCGCCAATGATTTGATTATGGGCAAACCATAAATCGTCCACCCGGTTGTCGGCTCCACACCAGCTATTTTAATCGCCAGGTCCAAGACGGAAACATCGCCATTGATAAACGAGAACAAGAATGGATGTGGGTTGGACGCTGATGGTGGATTCACATAGAAATCACCCACCCCCACAACCAGATTCGGCAGGTTGATGATCACCGTGCGATCCATACCCGCACCCTGCCAACGACCGTGGAAGTTGTTTACAACAATCTGCGCCGTGTGAAATTCTCCATGCGTCAAGCGAACCTCCGCGCCGGCGCCTGCCGCCACAGCCGCGTCAAAGGCGCACTGCAGATTCGCCGTATCGGCGCTGCCAGTTGGCTTCACCGTAAAAACATGGCGCGAGCGCGACACATAAGTAGCATCGCACGTCATCGGCGGCGCGGCAGAAACGCTACCGGCGAAAGGCGCAGCAAGCATACACGCGAAAATAGTTGATAAACCAGTCCTGATACTCATCATTTGCCTCCTGAAGAACACACCGAATGTCTCATCTGCTTTTATCAAAAACCTTTCTTCCAAAGGTGACAAAAAGTGTCAAATTGTGTCACAATTAAGCTGTCGGTTATAACGACTCTGCACCCCTTTGGTGATTATGGGAATGTAGGCGCACTGCGAACACTTATGTCGTAGCGTCTGTCCCAGGTGTAGAGACACGGGAGGATGTGTCATGTCGTTGGAAACGGTACAGACTTTCAGTAGTTTTGGTGAATGTTTGAAATATCACCGGCAACGCGCCCGGCTCACGCAGGATGAATTGGGGCTCGCCGTGGGCTATTCACGCGCGCATGTCGTTCGGCTGGAAAACAACCAGCGCCTGCCCGACGTCGTCAATGTGCGGGCAACCTTTATCGAAGCACTGCAACTTCCCCCGGATTCATCCGCTGCGGCGCAACTCATCAAACTGGCAGACACCGCACGCACGCCTACTCACACCGCGATCGCAGATGCGGCTCTGCGCCCTTCTGGAACTGCAATCGTCCCACAACCAACCCATCTGCCCATCGCACTATCCCGTTTCATTGGGCGCGAACACGAGCTGGATGAACTCAACCGCCTGCTGCCAGAGACCCGCTTACTCACACTGACCGGCGCCGGCGGTATCGGTAAAACGCGCCTGGCGTTGGAAGTCGCACACGGATTTTCAGAGATGGCTCCCGATGGCATCTGGCTGGTTGAGTTAGCACCGCACACGGCACTGCGCCCCCTGTCCCTCGTCTCATCTCCCCCTGGGATGGATGACGACCTCGTTGCGCACAGCGTCGCACGGGCGCTGGGGTTACAGGAACACGACAACCTCACACCACTGCAATTACTCACAACCTACCTCAAAGACAAGCAGTCCCTGCTCGTCATCGATAACTGCGAACACCTGCTCAACCCATGTGCTGAGCTTGTTGCAGCCCTGTTGCATGCATGTGCCGGTTTGCGCGTCCTGGCGACCAGCCGTGAACCGTTGCGCATGCCGGGCGAAATCGTGTGGCGCGTGCCATCCATGACGGCGCCCGATCCTGCGCACCTGCCCGCATTGGAGCACATGCGCGATTACGAATCGGTCGAGTTGTTTGTGCGCGTCGCCATGGCCAATAATACCGACTGGGTGTTGACCGCTGACAACAGGAGCTCCGTGGCACAGATTTGCATCCGACTCGATGGCATCCCGCTCGCTATCGAGATGGCCGCGGTGTGCGTCATGGCATTATCAGTCGACGACATTGCTGACGGCCTGCATAACCGCTTCGACCTCCTGACCAATGGCAGTCGTATCGCCCTGCCGCGCCATCAAACGTTACGCGCCACACTGGACTGGAGCTATGACATGCTCAATGCCGCTGAAAAGGCGCTGCTGACGCGCCTGGCGATATTCGCCGGCGGGTGCACGATGGATGCCATCAAAGCCGTGTGCGCGAAACTCCCCCCTGTCGGGCAGGATGGCGCTATCACCGCGACACCTGCGTCGCGCGCAACGGAGATTAACGTCGCACAATGCTCGCAGATCGTGCTCCGGCTTGTGCAGAAGTCGTTGCTATTCACCGTATCATCAGCCCTACCCAGGCGCGAAGCCACTTCCGGCGCAATGCGCTACCGAATGTTGGAAACGGTGCGCAGTTACGCAAGCGACAAACTGCATGAGCGGGGCGAGTCAGCCGCGATGCGCGAGCACCACCTGGCCTGGTGCCTGAACCTACTCGGCGACAACATCGATCTCGGCGGACACGAGGTCAACGCATGGTTGAAATCCGTCGAACCCGAATACGAAAACATCCGCGCCGCCTTTGCCTGTGCGCGCACGCGCGACGATGAAGGCGAGATGATGTTGCGCCTGGTCGGCGGGTTGCGCACGTTCTACTGGAACCGCGGGTACTATGCCGAGGGATTGGACTGGGTAGACGAAGCGCTGGCGCGCAGCGGGTCACGAGACAGCCGCCCGTTGATCAAGTTGCGCGCACGGGCATTATTGACCAAGGGTTCTATCTTGTGGCAATGCGGTGATCCCGATGGCGCCTATAGAATCGGTTCGGAAGCACTAGCCCTGCTCAAAGAAGCAAATGATGAGGTTGGGCGCGCATGGTGCCTGGTCATCCTGGCGCGCGTGGGCGTCTACTCACACATGGATCGCGTCGCGCAATTCGGCGAGGAAGCACTGCGTCTCTTTCGCCAGTGCGGCGCTGTAGATGGCATTGCCCATGCCCTGGCCGCACTCGGCATGATTGCATGTCGGCAGGGCGACTCAATACATGGTTCTCAGTATCTTCAAGAAGCGCTGGCGCTGGCGCGTGAAATCGGCGATGTCCTTGTGGTCTGCTATGCATTTGGCTGGTGGTACACCCTCGATTCCGAAAAGGCTCTGGCAGCGAGTGAACGTGAATTGAGGCTTGAGCGCTACAAGGAAGATCGCTATGGCTTTACCGGGCTGCTCAACTTGCATGGGCACAAGCTCATTGCGGCAAAACAATACACGCGCGCGTGCGACACCTTCAGAGAAACCATTGACTTTGTTGAGCGCGATGGCGGCACGGACTATATGATGCAAAACGCGGTAGCAGACGCCATGTCACGCATGAGCCTGGCGGAATACCTCATGGGAGAGTATGGTCAGGCTGCGCGGCATATCGAACAGGCGGATGCGTTTTACATCGAACACGGCGACATTAGCAGTGTCGGCACGGCAGAAGCCTTGTGGTCCGCCATCATGCTGGCACAAGGACAAACAAGCCTGCCGGCGCGCTGCCTGCCGGAAAGCCTGCGCTACCAGCGCCAATGCGGCGACTGGGAGATTGCCGCGTGGGTGATGAATCTGATGAGCTGGCTGGCACGATTGGAAGCGCAATGGGAACGTGCCGCGATCTTGAATGGAGCGACTGAGGAATACATGGTTCACAAGGAACTACCGAGTAACTACACATTGGCTCACGATGACTTCAGCTACGCCAGCG
>CAIQQO010000136.1 GCA_903873965.1 uncultured bacterium | reverse complement strand
GTGAACCTCATATCGCACCTTGCCGGTCTTGGCAAACGCAGCAATGACGCTGGCTTCATAAGAGCGGTTATACGCACCACAGGCCGGGCACTGGTAATCAAGATATTCTTCGATTTTGATCGGCGCATCTGCCGGTCCCCATGCACGCGCATTCTCTTCAGCCATATCAGGCACGGAGTTTGCAGAGGTGTTAATAGGCAACTGAGCTGCGTTGGTAGCAGCAGTCGAGGTGGCCTTCGAGCTAAGCACGATAGCACCACCGATCACCACAATGGCAATCACACCTATCACGACCAGCGCAATCATCGTCTGCTTTCGTTCCTGATCGCGTCGACGTTCAATCAATTCACGGCGTTTGGACATAGCTAATTAAGTACTCCTTACTTGCAGTAAAAATAAAAGACTAGAGATCTGAGATTGGACTCATGTGATTCATTGCTTAGAAGTCCATATTCTAACTGTGAGATAAAAATGTGAACATGCCACTACCGAACCACTCCAGCACAACCTGCCTTCCAACCACCCATTCGTGCAATCTCAATTCACCTATCTCAAGCCCATCGCACCGCTCAATTCCCAAGCGCCAGTATCTTGATAGCCCAACCGAAACGCCAGTCGTAGAGAAGGCTGGTTATCTACAGATGCCATATAGATGGGCGTACGTTTCTGCGCCAGAATTTCCTGACTCACTGCCGATACGACGCTTTTACCCAGGCCGCGGTTGCGCACAGATTCAGCCACGTGCACAAACACCTCGGTGTAGCGGGATGATTGCCATGTCGCTCCGGCTTCAGCAGCATTCGATCCATCACGCGCTTTGATGCTTGCGCGCAACAGGCCGTCAGGTGTTCGGCTGGTCTGCACAAGGATATTCACAACCGGCTTGAAGTTGGCGCCAGAAAGCGTCAGGATTTTATTGGGCGTCTCACCATATAGGTTCGCAATAGCCTCGAGATCGGAGTGCAACGTAACCGGCGCGCTGAACAAGTATTGCCTGCCCGCAGACAACGCAGTCCGAAGAGCCTCATGCAGCGCTGTTGTGTCGTCACCGCGCATCACGACCATCGGACGAAACAGATCGATGCCAGTCTGGCAGACAGCCACAAAGGCAAGCACTTTGCCCTGCGCATCGGTACGTACGGTAAGTTTGGTACGGCGCGGATCATGTTCAAGCGCAAAGTACGACGCCAGCGCATCTGAAGGTTGTGCGGTCAATAAAGGCGCGATCTGTGCGCGCAGCGTGTTTTCAGGCATAAGGTTTAACCGGTTTGAGGTAGACAAGCATAGTTATCGTACGAACAAGAGAGCGGCCACTAGCATCACGGCAGCTACAGCGAAGAGTACCATGGACACTTTACGCAGCGCGCTCGCAGCCCACACCGCCCGACCATGTTGTTGATGCACCTTCTGGCCTTGCGCCATTGCGCGCGTGTTAGTCGACGGCACCCCTTTAATGCTGCCCAACCACCATGCCCGTGAACAATATGCCCATTGACCTATCTCACTGGCGCGAATGACACGCTGACGGTTTTTGGATTCTTTCATTGCGTTTCACGCTACCAACTTGTAGCCACGTCCTCGAATGGTCTGCAGGTACTTGGGCTCATCGGCATTGGTTTCGAGCTTGGCGCGCAGGCGACTGACCAGTTTCTCGATGCGAGCGTCATCGACTTCCGAGATGAACCTCTCACCCCACACTTCGGTCACAATGGCATACTTGTCAACGATCTTGTTCACGCGCCCATTCAGCAATTTGATAAGTTTGTATTCAAGGTCGGTGAGTTGTTCCAGCCTGCGACCGTCAGCATAGACCTCGCCAGAATCAACATCAACACGCACACCATGTTCGGTCTGTCGGCGGATCAACGCGTGACGCCGTACAAACGCAGTCCACACCTCGCCTACCTGCGGTTGATTGGTGTCTGCCGCGCCACGGACAGGAATCAGACGTTTGGTGTTGAGTGACTTGACGGCGGTATCATCCGAATCTTCATCATGAGCCCATGCAATGAGCGCTCTACGCTCAGTTTCATCGAGTTGCGCCCACAACTGACGGCACTCGCGACGGACAGATGCATCCTCTTCAAATGCCTGCTTCGCGACCGAATAAGCCATGAGGCGTGTGCTGGCAGGCGCGCCCGCGGCTACATGCATGTAGCTCTCCAAAACAGCCTGTAGCAACCCGGGGTGTCCTCCAGCCTGTGCAACGACAAATTCAATTTCATCAGCCTGCCACGAAGCATGATTGGAAGCCACGAACTCGAGCACGACCGTGTGCGCATCTGATGCATTCAGGAAACCAAGCCACTGTACGCGCGATGAGAATAATTCGATAAACTCGGTCGCTTCTCGATCAGAGCGGATATCGGCCAGCGGTTGTTCGGTAGCCGTGATGTAAGTTAATGCGCCAGCAAGACGGTCTTTCATGGCGCGCAGATTAAGAAAAGTGCGGCCATCGAGCTTACCGAACGGATCGTCAAATTCATCAAACAGCAGCACTAAAGAGCGCTCAGAACCATTGCACAGCACATTGATAGCATCGTTAAAAGCCAACGGACTGCGGATAGGCGTGGGGGGCTGCACCACCTGCTCGTACAACTTGTCGAGTCTGGCCAGCACGCCATCCGGTGCCCCTGCACGGCGCAGTGATTCAATCGCATTGCGCAAGATCACCTCGTGCAACGCCTGCTCACTGCGTTCGGGCATCAGGTTGCAATCGACATAGACGAACAGCCGATCGTCGCTATGGTCACCGAGGACGGTGCTGTGGACGGCTGGCTCGCACAACTCGCGCATCAGGGCAGACTTGCCCATATTGCTCAAGCCCATAATAGATGCGCATTCGGCAGCGCGCACAGCGCCAAGGAGAAAACTGGTTTCCTGGTTGCGGATCATGTTGATAGTTATCGAATCGTGAATATGCTGTAGTTTACCTTCACAATTACAATTTTAGCCATGCTAAAACTAGTTGTCACGATGATTGCCGTGGGAATACCAACGATCCTGTATCTGCGGCTGATTCAAAGTGTAGATCGCTACGAGAAAGAGCCGACCCGCTATTTAGTGTCAGCTTTTTTATGGGGCGCAGTGCCAGCCATTATTGCCGGAATGGTCATTGAATTAATCTTCGATATCCCTGTCACGCTGATTCTGGGTGACAAGAGCCTGGGCGGGCAACTGGTCAGCACGGCATTCAGCGGACCTATCATCGAGGAATTGCTGAAGGCAGGCGCCGTGGCTATCATCTTCCTGCTGCGGCGACGCGAGTTTGACGGTTGGGTAGACGGCCTGGTCTACGGCGCGACAGTGGGTTTCGGATTTGCGTATGTCGAGAACCTTTTCTATCTGATGGGAACATCATCGTGGGGTGAGTGGATATCGTTGTACTTTTTGCGGATCATCATCTTTGGCATGATGCACGGCTTCTGGACGTCACTCACGGGGATAGGATTCGGTGTGGCGCGCTTTCGACACAACCAGTCGACTAAAGTGATCGCGATCGTGATGGGGCTGGGTGCAGCCATGTTGTCACACATGCTGCACAATGCCGGGATGGTGCTGGCATCGCCGACCGGCGGTATCAGCCTCCTTGCGGCGCTGGGCAACTATGTGATCCTGCTGATCATGTTGTTGTGCCTGCGCGTGATTGCGGCGCGCAACGACCGCAACACGATGCAGACCTACCTGCGCGACGAGATACCCGATATCCTGTCGCCGACTGCTTACGCCCTGTTGTGCAGCACAAAATCACATGCACTAGCCGGCCTCCGACTGTCAACCAAAGCAGAACGCCAATTCATCCAAACGGCTGCCGAGTTGGCGCAGAAGAAGCGTGAGCTGATCCGCATGGGGGATGAGAACGGCAACAGCACTGCCATCGATCAACTACGCGGCCAACTCTCCACTTATATGCGCTAGCCGCCTATTTCCATAAGAGCAGCCCGCATGGCGATGCGATCGTCCCATGGTGTCTCGACTGTGCCAAAGCACATCGATTGCTCATGACCCTTGCCACATGCGATGACCGTATCGCCAGGACGCGCCAAACGGCAGGCAATTCGGATGGCTTCGCCGCGGTCGGGTACGCGATGCAGTTCAACATCCGGCCAGGCGCTGGCCGCGACGCCAGCGGTCATCGCGTCGAGGATGTTGTCCAGCACCTCGCGACGCGGGTCTTCCGCCGTGATGACAACGACATCAGCGTTTTCTGCCGCCACGCGCCCCATCATCGGCCGCTTCTGCACATCGCGCTCACCGGCGCAACCAAACACGGCGATTAAGCGACCGGGCGTGATGGCGCGCACAGCGCGCAATGCTTGTTCAAGCGCATTGGGCGTGTGGGCAAAGTCGACAATGGACGTAAAAGTCTGCCCGACATCAATGCGCTCTAATCGCCCCGGAACGCCGGGAAACGACGCCGCGCCCGCTTGAATGGCGGTAGTGGGGATGTCCAGCGCAATAGCTACGGATACTGCAGCCATCAGGTTCGAGATATTGAAATCACCAATCAACGGGCTGCGCACATCAAGGGGCCCGCGCGGGGTGAATAATGTGACGTACATACCATCAGGCGCATAACGCAAGGCGCTCAGAGCAATGACTTCTGAAGGCGCCGGCGCACCAAGTCCTACGGTTGGCTGGACTTCTCGCGAATACGTGATCTGACGCTGGACGGGGATGGCGCGCAGATAGGCATAAGAGAAAGGATCATCCGCATTCAAAATGGCGGTGGGTGTCACATGAGTTTGGCTTAGATCACTTCTGCGATGCGCGCCGACCATTTCAAAGAGGCGACCTTTGGCAGCCCGGTAGGCTTCATAGGTACCATGCAGATCGAGGTGCTCATGCGTGATGTTGGTCACGACGGCCAGATCGAAATCAACGCCGTCGACGCGGTGATGCGCCAATCCATGCGAAGTCACTTCGAGCACGC
This sequence comes from uncultured bacterium, assembly GCA_903873965.1. Taxonomy (GTDB): domain Bacteria; phylum Chloroflexota; class Anaerolineae; order J036; family Brachytrichaceae; genus CAIXPS01. The sequence goes on along the minus strand of CAIQQO010000136.1, from coordinate 27,221 downwards.
AATGTGTCATCCCCGCACCACGCATCTGAGCCAGATACTCCTGAATCTCGTTCGCGCGCGGCGTTGTCGTGTGCAGCCCGGTATCGAGTACGCGATCGCCAATGACGGCGTTGACGGTGCTGATCATGCCAACACGGAGTCCGGCGGCCTTGAGCATACTGTAGGTCAGATTAGTGGTCGTGGTCTTGCCATCGGTGCCCGTAATGCCGATCATCACCAGAGTGCGCCCCGGATAATCATGCCATGCAGCGCACAAATACGCGAAGGCCTGCCTGCTGTTAGGCACAATGACCTGTGGGATGCTCAAGCCCTCTTGCCAGCGCTCGCAGACTATAGCCGCTGCGCCGCGCTTGACCGCATCCGGGATGAACTTGTGACCATCTACGGCGACACCAGGATAGGCCACAAACAGATAGCCTGGATGGACGCCACGATTGTCATCAGTAAGGCCAGTAATCTCCGTTTGTGCTACGCCTTCAGGTAGGATCATCTCAACAGGTTGCGTTGACAAGGATTCAAGCAATTGTTTCAGAGTCTTTGTCATCATAATCTATTCTCATTGGGCGCGTGCACGATCAATGGCACATTGCCCATATTATCTTGAAATGGGCATACTACAACGATCACAAAGAGCAGGAGCAGTGGTAAAAGAAACGGTGCAATTCTCTTCACATGAATATAATCTTATACTATCGAAATCTGATCTTGATCAAGATATAGCATCAACATGAATCAAACGGTCGCCATCATTTCAATACGCCTTATCGCCGGACTCGCTATCAGCGCTGCCATCGGACTGCTTGCCTATCGCCGCAAATCATTATCACGTAGTGGCGTGGCTGGAGCCGTCATCACCGGAACGCTGATCTTCGGGCTGAGCGGCTTTACCTGCGGGCTCCTATTGGTGGCATTTTTCATTACCTCATCTGCCTTGAGCCATTACAAAGCACGCCACAAAGAAGGAGTTGCGGTCATGTTTGACAAGGGCGGTCAGCGTGACCTGGGCCAGGCGTTGGCAAACGGCGGTGCAGCAACCGTGTTTGGTGTGTGCGGCGGCATAGCGATGCTCGCACAGGCACAGGATGCCGTCAGCATGTTGTGTGTAGCGGCAGCCGTGGGTGCGCTGGCGTCGGCCAATGCTGACACATGGGCTACCGAACTCGGCGTGCTGAGTACAACGGCGCCACGGCTGATCACCAACCCCAGGCGCACAGTTGAGGCGGGAACATCCGGCGGGATTACAGTCACTGGTACACTGGCAGCCGCCATCGGCGCTCTCGTAATCGGACTGGCTTACCTGATCGTATGGCTCCTCACTCTGGTGTTGAGTGGGCAGATTACTACGTTGACTACTTCGGGTACTGTGAGTATGGTCTTGTTCAACACGGCCTCGACGACTTTGATTACCTCACTGGGTCTACTGGTGAGTGCTATCATCGGCGGGCTGGCTGGGTCACTGCTTGACAGCCTGCTGGGGGCAACCTTACAGGTGATGTACTATTCTGATCAGCGCAACAAGCCGACTGAGCGCAAGATCGAACGCAATGGCAGCTCCAACCGTTATGTACGCGGTTGGCGCTGGATGAACAATGACTGGGTCAACTTTATATCGACGGTAGGTGGTGCTGTGGTCAGCGCCCTCGTATTTGTGATTATTGCAGCATAACTATGATTAAGACGCCAGATTGGGTGAAAGACGCTATCTTCTACGAAATATTCCCAGACACCTTCGCGAAATCCTCACGCGTAGCGAAACCTACTAATCTGGAGCCATGGGACAGCAAACCCACCACCTATGGATTCAAGGGCGGCGACCTGCTTGGCGTTGCTGAGCACTTCGACTACCTGCAGGATCTGGGCATTACGGCCATCTACTTCACGCCCATTTTGCAATCCACAGCCAATCATCGCTACCACACGCAGGATTATTTTCGAGTCGATCCTATCCTCGGCGGTGATAAGGCCTTTAAGGAAATGCTGGACAACGCGCATCGGCGCGACATTCGGGTCATCATCGATGGCGTCTTTAACCATGCCAGCCGCGGGTTTTATCAGTTCAACCATGCGCTTGAAAACGGCGCTGCGTCACCGTATGTCGACTGGTTTCATATCAAGGGTTTCCCGCTGCATGCTTACGAAGGCAAGCCGGTGAATTACGACGCATGGTGGGGCATTCCGGCTTTACCCAAACTGAACACACGCCTTCCGGCAGTGCGAGAGTTCATCTTCGATGTCGCCGAGTACTGGCTGCACCAAGGCATCGACGGCTGGCGTCTGGACGTGCCGGGCGAGATCAATGATGACGAGTTCTGGCGTGAGTTCCGGCGGCGTGTGAAGGCGATTAACCCCGACGCTTATATTGTGGGCGAGATCTGGCACGAGGCGCAACGCTGGCTGCAGGGGGATCAATTTGATGCGGTGATGAATTACCTGTTCACCAAGGCCGCTATTGGCTTCTTTGTCAAAGATCAGCGCGACGAATCACTCACGGCCAGCGCGGGCTACTCTCCAGTGACCAATCTGGATGCGCAGGGATTCGCCTACACGGTCAACAGCACACTTGGCTTGTATGACAAAGCGATTAACAACGCGCAGATGAATCTGTTGGACAGCCACGACACAGCACGCTACCTATCCATCGCACAAGGCGATGTGAGTGCGCTTAAGCTGGCGACCCTATGGCAAATGACCTACCCCGGCACACCGTGCATTTACTACGGCGACGAGATCGGTATGCTCGGTGGCAAGGATCCTGATTGCCGGCGCACATTCCCGTGGACCACACAGACAAAGTGGAACAATGAGTTGCTGAACTATGTACGTGAAAGTATTACGCTGCGCAAAAAATACGCGGCATTACGCGGCGGTGATTTCCGATTCATCTATGCCGAAGATAATACAGTGGCATATCTGCGCAGCCTAGGCGTGCAAAAGTTAATTGGCATTCTGAACTCAGGCTCGGCAAGTGCCATCGACATCGTCATCCATCCAGGGTATGGCATACCAGAAGGTGCGCAGCTGGCCACGGTATTCGGATCACCGGCCACCTATCAGGTTACCAACGGCCTGCTGCAGCACGTGAAAATCGGCAGCCGCGAGGGCATCGTGCTTGCCTGCGACGAGTGATTTTCGGGACGCACAGTTATGTGACCGATATCTTTGAATAGGTGCATCGGGCAAGTACCCCGGGAAGGCGCTCCTAATTCGCACTATTTCCCTGAAAGTTTACGGGCCAGACGTGTCAGTGATAACACGAAACCATTGATACCGTGCGGGCCGTAGGGTTCATAAGCCTGCATACGTGTGATCAAGCCATCTTTGGTCTCGATGACAAAAATCTGAGGGAAATTGAGCTTCATGCCCTGCTTCAGCACATGCGCCGTATCCACTTCAATCACAGCGCTGGTGTGGTTCTCTGCTTCAAAATAGGTGATGATGGTGAAGCCCATTTTCTGCATAGCGCCAAAACCCCATGACAAACCGTCGCGAATGGCCGCCTTTCCCACCATACGAGGATTGGGGTAATGGGGATCATGCAGCACACAGTTATCGGCAAAGCGCGTAAGCACAGCATCGATATCCATCTTCATCACATCGTCAAACGCACGTTCTACGAGGTTCCGTAATTCTGAGGTCATCGCTCACATTCTCCATTTCGGGATAGGGATTTGAATAGCCACTTTATGATAACGTGAATCCAAATTTCATAGCGATACATTCGCATATCACAGTCTATTTAGTGGAATTAAGTGAGTATTCAGTGACGCAATCACGGACTTGATGCACCAGTTCAACTTAGTATCGACCAGCTTACCCTGTTATCAAGTTGCGACCAAGAAGCGACGACGCCTTTTATAATATGCCTCTCATGAGTGTCAAAGAACGAAATCAAGACTTACGTATGGTGATGGAGCTGGTGTACGCCCATCTACCCAACACGCTGACGGATAGCGATCTGTGCAAAGATGTCTGCGCCGTCGTTGCAATCAACCTGCGCCGGGTGGCGGATGACATCGAAAATTCAGCCGCGGCATGGGACAAAAAAGCCTATCACAGCAAGGCTGATGATCTGCGCCGTGAGATGGCATGGGTGCTGCCTGCGGCGCAACTGGCTGAATCGCAGGCGTATCAAATCGCGAAGTTCACGAAGAACGAATTGATACGCCTGCGCGCCGCCGTCCCCGAAGATACCGAGCTTGAGGCCGCTGTCCGCCCACGATTCAAGGACGTCAGCATCCTGCGCGGCGCGGCTGCCGCAGCCCGGCAAACCCTCCTTAAGAAAAAGTAACGCTGGGCATGGTAAAATAAACTGTTGTTAAGAAGCCTGCGCGTAACTCTGCGCCTTGGAGTGGAGCCGCGCACATTCAACGTGAAGCGTTAAACGCGAAACGTAGAACTGGAAAGGAAGATAAAAATGGCGTTATCCAAAGGTGAAAAGAAAGAGATCATGGACCAGTTTGCCGTTACACCCGGCGACACAGGCTCATCAGAAGTTCAAATTGCTGTGCTGACCAAGCGCATCAATCAGCTTAATGAGCACTTGAAGCAGCACATCCATGATCAGAGCACCCGGCACGGTCTGTTAAACCTGGTTGGTCGGCGACGCGCCCATCTAAAGTACATGATGGCAACGAATCCGACACGTTACAAGGAAATCCTTGCCAAGCTTGGCTTGCGCAAGTAAACAGATGAGCCTCTGACAGGACTAAAAGGGCGAGCGCAAGATCGCCCTTTTTGTATATATTTTGAACGATACAGTGATCGACCAAAAACAAAAGGGGGATTTAGCTACTTCAGAGCAGGCGTTTCCAGAAGAACAACTGTCTGATCAATGTCGCAAGACACCAGCCGCGTGGGGGAGGATTGAGATTGGAGATTGGAGATTGACGATGAGAGAATAGAGATTGGTGATGAAGACTCATCTCCAGTCCTTAGTCTCAATCCTTGATAATCAATCTCTAACCTCTATCCTCCAGCTGCGCGGGAAGCGCGGAACAGACCGCACGATGGATGTGGCGGTCTGAGCACAAGAAACACAAGTTCAGTTATTGGGAGTAAATATGTCATCAAATGATGTGACGATGGTTCTACCGGCACAGAAACCAGTGAACCATGTCTATACAGCCATGATCGGCGATAAGCAGGTCACAGTGGAAACCGGTCGTCTGGCACGGCTGGCAGGTGGCGCTGTCACCGTTCGAATTGGCGAAACCATCGCCTTGGCCACCGCCACCATGGCAACCCAGGTGCGCAACGGCATCGACTTTTTTCCCCTCAGCGTGGAATATGAGGAGCGACTTTACGCAGCCGGGCGCATCCCGGGTTCATTCTTCCGGCGCGAAGGCCGGCCCGCCGAAGCAGGCATTCTGATCTGCCGGCTGGTCGATCGCCCGCTGCGCCCCTTGTTCCCCGAGGATTTGCGCAATGATGTGCAAATCATCATCACTGCGATTTCACATGACCAGATCAACGACATCGATGTGATGGCGATCAACGCAGCATCGGCAGCGTTGATGATCTCGGACGTGCCCTTCACCACCCCCGTCGGCGCAGTACGCGTCGGCCTGGTCAATGGCGAGTTCATTCTCAACCCCACGATTCCCGAAATGGAGTACAGCGACCTCGACCTGCGCATCGCGGGCACTAAGGACGCTATCGTGATGGTAGAGTGCGGCGCGAACGAAGTGGATGAAGCTACGATGGTCAATGCGCTGCGCCTGGGTCACGAGTCCATCCAGGAATACATCGCGTTGCAGGAAACGATGCGCGCAGAAGTCGGCAAGGCCAAGTCCGATTACAAGAAATTCGGCACCAACAAGGAATTCAACCAGCAGGTGCGCGACCGCGTCGGCAGCCGTATCCATAACGTCATCGACACCACACTCGACAAGACTGAGCGCAGTGGCTTCCTCGACACGATCGAGGGAGAAGTGATGGCACAGATGGTGGCGATCGGCGATGTCGTCGCCGACGAACTGCATCAGGTCATCAAAGACGTCACCAGCGAGGCTGTGCGCGAACGTATCCTGCGCGACGGCATCCGCCCGGATGGACGCACTCCACATCAAATCCGCGCTATCTGGTGTGAAGTCGGCGATCATCTATCACCACGCGCACATGGCGCCGGCCTGTTCACCCGCGGCGAGACTCAGGTACTGAGCATCGTTACGCTGGGTAGTAAAGAAGATGCGCAAAAACTCGATGGTCTGCACCCGACCGACGAGAAGCGCTACATGCATAACTATAACTTCCCTCCGTACAGCACAGGCGAAGCCAAGGTATTGCGCGGCAGCAGCCGACGCGAAGTGGGCCATGGCGCACTGGCTGAGCGCGCACTCGTACCCGTGATCCCCGATGAGGACAGCTTCCCCTACACACTACGCGTGGTCAGCGAAGTGCTCTCGTCAAACGGCAGCACCTCGATGGGCAGCGTATGCGGCAGCACCCTGGCGTTAATGGACGCCGGTGTCCCGATCAAGGCGCCCGTGGCAGGCATCGCGATGGGTTTGATCACTGATGGCAAGGGTGGCTACGCCATTCTGAGCGACATTCAGGGTCTTGAGGATCACATCGGCGACATGGACTTCAAAGTTGCAGGCACCAGCAAGGGCATTACGGCGCTGCAGATGGACATCAAGATTGCAGGCATTACGGCCGAGATTCTTGAGAAGGCTCTGACACAGGCGCAGGAAGGCCGCATGGCGATCATGGCCAAGCTGCTCGAAGTACTGCCTGAGCCGCGCAACAAGATCAAGGGTCATGCGCCGCGCATGCTGGTCGTCATGGTTGACCCTGAAAAACTGGGCATGATCATTGGCCCCGGCGGAAAGACAATCCGCAGCATTCAGGAACAGACTGGAGCGCGCATCGACATCGAAGATGATGGTCGCGTGTTCATCTCCTCGGCTGACGGCCCGTCGGCTGAAAAAGCCCGCGAGATGGTCGAATCATATTCGACGCCGATCAAGGTCGGCAACATCTATACCGGCAAAGTGGTGCGTATCACTGACTTCGGCGCGTTTGTTGAACTGGCGCCCAAGACCGACGGCATGGTGCATGTATCACAACTGTCCGATCACCCTGTACAGCAGGTCACTGACGAGATCGAACTCGGCCAGGAAATCAGCGTGATGGTGACGGCAATTGACGACGGCGGCAAGATCCGCTTAAGCCGCAAGGCCGTACTCGAAGGCATGACGCTTGAAGAAGCCATCGAGTCCGACAGCCGCGGCGGCCCGCGCCGTAGTGGTGGCGGCGGTGGTAGTCGCGGTGGCGATCGTGGCCCACGTCGCGATGGCGGTGGTGGCGGCGGCGGCGGAAATTACCGCGACCGCGGTCCGCGCAGAGACTGAAGTAAAACGTAATGCGACGGGGCAGGCTGGTTAGCCTGCCCCGTCGCTATTACAAGTGTTATTTATCGGATCCTTCGTGCATAGGTGAAGGGATTTGTCTTTCCACACCCTCATCGCCATCTTTTCACCACATGCTCGTCCCACTGCCCTTCGTACCCCAGCACAAGCTCAAAACCCATCCCAATCCACATTTGCCGGATCGGCACAACCAGGCTCGCGTCGGTGAACTTCAATTTTTTGATCACATTCCCGCGCCAGCCACGCTTTAATAGCCAACGTTCAAACGCATTGAAAACAGTCACATCCAGCTTGTTATCACGCAACACATCATCCACGCGAAAAACGGTAATTTCTATCGCCCGTTTTGCCGATGGATCAGGTTTCAATTGGTGCATGGCGATGATCTTCTCGCCTGCGCCCTCGTACCCCACAAGTCGACCCACGTCGCGCAGGCCATTGTTGATCGATAAAGTCCACGGTGAAATGTCATCTGCGCCAACACCAAAACTGGCGCTCTGGTAATTGATGGCAGCCTCTATCTCAAGCGACTGTCCACCGACTTGTAGTTTACTTTGAAAGAAGATATCACGTGCCATTGGATCAAGTCTATAACCGAAATCATTTTTAACGCCGGACCTACCATACCCCACGAATCACAGCCCGGACCGCGTACCCAACTGCGGTATAATTCGCGCGCTCTGGCAAGTTCACCTGCGAGCCGCTGATGGGTAATAAGACTCATCGCGATATCGGCCGTGAGTAGCACAGACAGTGGTAAAAAAACCGGTCTAGGGCGATGGGCGGTCGAAAGGATTGATTCAACAATGGCAGAAGAAGTCGTATTGAATGCCGCGGTACGCACCGCGGTTCGCGTCGGTGTTAAGGCATTGCGCCGCTCCGGTCAAGTACCTGCGGTGGTCTATGGCCACAAAATCGCCCCCACCAGCATCCAGTTGGATTTGAAAGAGTTGACCGGCATCCTGCGCAAAGCCGGCCGCAACCGCCTGATCACACTCAAAGTGGCTGGCATCGAAACGCCGAAAATGGTGTTGACCCGCGAAATCCAGCGGGACGCCATCAAGCTGATCATCAAGCACGTCGACTTTTACGAAGTGTCGATGACCGAGAAGATCCATGCCGAAGTGCGCATCATCTGCGTCGGCGAGTCTCCCGACGTCAAGAGCGGTGCGGGCGTGTTGCTGCAGGAGATGGACGTGTTGGCCATCCGCTGCTTGCCCGGCGACCTGATCGAGAGCATTACGATCGATGTGTCCGGTCTGGCCATCGACAAAATGATCCGTGTGCGCGACCTGCAGGTACCTGCAACGATTGAAGTCATGGATGATGAACACGAGGAAGTCGTGCGCGTCACACGCTTCATCGAAGTGAAGGAAGATGAAGTGGTTGCCGCAGAGACATCCGAACCCGAAGTTGTGGAGAAGGGCAAGAAGGAAGAAGAAGAAGCCGAGTAGTCGTCTCCTCCTTCGATACAGCTTTTCCGGTGATGAAATTGCACATGGGGGCAGACCTACTTGTCTATCCCGATGTGTCACAAGTAGGGGCGTTAACCACGCCCCTACTTTTTTTGCATCTCGGTCGGGAAACGGCAGCGACATGAGTTAAACTGATGCCAATGCGTCAAATTCGAACATGGGGCGTGCCCATTATCACAACCGCAGTCGCTATGGCATGTGTCGCATGTGGAGCACTGGCAGAATCACCGACCTCCAAAGCACTGGTGTCTCCGCTGTCCACTATGCCTCCAACGGCTGTCGCAACGCTGCCGCCTGTGGGTACAGATGCAGAACCGCATGTCATCCCATCAAACACGCCCGTCATCCCACCAACCTCCACAAGGTCAATGGCTGCGCCGGGTTTATCACCTACGCCCGACATGCGCGCGACGTCAGATGCCGTTTTCGCAACAGTCACAGCGCTTGCCGCCTCGCCAACGTACCCACCGACCAGCACCGCGCGCCCATTCCGCACACCCATCAGCGCCGGCCCGGAGCAAAATGATGTGCCGCCCACCGCGCTCTTCAGCAACGGCGGCATCGGTGTTCTGACGATATCATCACAGGTGACGCCCGGTGGTACAGCCGCGTTGACAATCAAGACAAAACCGGGCGCGGTGTGTACATTGAGCTCAGAAAAACGCACACTCGAGTTTGCCACTACTTCGAATGCCGCGCGCTTCGAGCCTATTCCCGGCACAGCGACACGCGTGGCCGGGAAGGATGGCGTTGCGGCATGGATATGGCCCGTTGAAGCCAGCCAGCCGGCCGGCGCACTCCAGCTTGTGGTGGATTGCGGCGACGCCGGCATGGCTCGCTTACAGTTGAACGTAATTGAATAAATGGAATGTACGATGTCAAGTCTGGATGTAGCGCGAATTCGCAAAGATTTTCCTATATTGAACGAGCGGGTAAACGGTCGCCCGCTGGTCTTTCTCGACAGCGCGGCTTCTTCGCAGAAGCCAGTGCAAGTGCTCGCAGCCATGGAGCACATTTATCGCGCGACGTATGCCAACGTGCATCGCGGCGTGTACTGGAACAGTGAACAATCGACAGAGTTGTACGATGATGCTCGGTGCAAGATCGCCCAGTTCATCGGCGCACCTTCGCCGGAAAATGTGATCTTCGTCCGCAATGCCACCGAAGGGCTAAATCTAGTAGCCTATTCGTATGGACGGCATTTCCTGAAAGCCGGCGACGAAGTACTTTTGACCGAGTTTGAGCATCACGCCAACTTTGTGCCTTGGCATGTGCTAGCGAAGGAACGAGGCGTCAAACTCAAATTCATCCCGATGACGCAGCAAGGCACGCTTGATCTGTCAAAACTTGACGAGTTGTTGACACCGCAGGTCAAACTGGTGACGTTTGCGCAGGTCTCGAACGTCCTTGGCACGATTACAGACCCGCGCTCGATCATCGACCGCGCGCACGCCATCGGCGCAAAGGTCATCGTCGACGGTTGCCAGTCGACGCCGCACATGCCCATCAACGTGCAAGCAATGGATTGTGACTTCTATGCCTTCTCGGGGCACAAGATGCTTGGTCCCACCGGCATCGGCATACTGTACGGCAAGCGCGAACTGCTCGAAGCCATGCCGCCGTTCATGACCGGTGGCGATATGATCGGCAGCGTCAGTTTTGAGGATGTCACATGGGCCGATGTGCCGGTCAAGTTCGAGGCAGGTACGCCCGCCTTTGTTGAAGCCATCGGACTAGGCGCGGCAGTCGATTATCTATCGGCGATCGGCATGGAAGCTGTGCGCACGCACGAAAAAGAAACCGTAGCCTACGCCATCGAACGCATGAGCGAGGTGCCCGGGGCCACGATCATCGGCCCGACCGATCCCGAGATTCGCGGCGGCGCGTTGACGTTTACCATCAAGGATATTCATCCGCATGATCTGGGCACACTGCTCGATCGCGAAGGCGTGGCGATACGCGCCGGTCACCACTGTGCGCAACCCCTGCATATACGGCTGGGGCTGAAAGCAACGGCGCGGGCGAGTTTTTACATCTATACCGAACAGCGTGAAATCGATGCGTTGATTGAAGCCATCTACAAGGCAAAACACACGTTGAGGAAGTGACGAATGGAAGATCTATACCGCGATAACCTGCTTGACCATTACGAGAACCCGCGCCATCACGGCGGGCTAGAGAACGCCACAATCTCACATGAAGAGAGCAATCCACTATGTGGCGACCGCATCCGGGTCGACATCAAACTCAGCTCGGACGGGACGCAGATTGAGGATGTTTCGTTCAGCGGCGATGGCTGCATCATCAGTCAGGCTTCGGCCTCCATGTTGATGGAGGAAGTAGCCGGCAAGCCCATCACCGACATCCAGAAGCTGGAGCGACAAGATGTGCTGGACATGGTCGGCGTACAACTGACTGCGGCGCGTGTAAAATGCGCCATGCTGGGATTGAAAGTGCTTAAAACCGGCTTATACCAGTATATGGTTGATCATCATCACTCGTAATACAGTACGGGACGACCTACGTGTCATTGATGCGGCATCTTACCGCACGTCGTCCCGCCTGCTACTTGCACGTACAATGTACTATCAATGCGTTGTCTAGTGATCTCCGATATTCATGCCAATCTGGCGGCTCTGCAGGCTGTGTTTACAGACGTCAAGACACGTGGCCTGTCCTACGACATTGTCTGGTGTCTGGGTGATGTAGTCGGCTATGGCGCTGAACCCAATGAATGTATCGATCTGCTGCGTACTGTGCCGCACATTTGTTTGGCGGGTAACCACGACTGGGCCGTGATCGGCAAGTTGGATCTGCACACCTTTCACGAACAGGCCGCGTATGTGGTGGAATGGACGCAGGAACACATTACTTCGCAGAATATGAGCTTCCTGCGTTCGCGCCCCGACATTTTGCCATTAGACGATTATCTGCTGGTGCATGCCAGCCCGCGCGAACCAATCTGGGAGTACATCACGGATGTCAACGTGGCTGAAGAGAATTTCGACGATATGCAGGCCTCGTTCTGTCTGGTTGGTCACACACATGTGCCGGTTGTGTTTGTGCGCGACGGGCGCACTAGCAATGTACACGTTTCCATGCCCAGCGTCAATGTCCCGGTGATGCTTAAGCGCGACTCCAGATACATTATCAACCCTGGCAGTGTAGGCCAGCCGCGCGACGGCGATCCACGTGCCGCGTTCGCCATCCTCGATACAGCGACCGCAACGTGGACGGCACACCGCGTTGAATACCCGATTAAAGTCACACAGGCCTTGATGCGATCGTTTCACTTCCCGCTGCGGCTGGTGGAACGCCTGAATTATGGGCGATGAAAGCCCCTGCTAAACGCCGCCTGGATGTGATCATGGTCGAACGTGGGCTGGCTGAAACGCGCGACTGGGCACAACGGTTGATACGTGCCGGTGAAGTGCGTGTCAACGCACAGGTAATCGACCAGCCTGCGAAACTTTTCGCCGATGATATCGATATTGCAGTCCAGAACCCGCCACAATACGTCTCACGTGGAGGGCGGAAACTGGCTGGCGCACTCGATCATTTTCAAATCAATCCGACCGGACTGGTGTGTGCTGATGTGGGCAGCAGTACCGGTGGTTTCACCGACTGCCTGCTACAACGCAACGCTGCAAAAGTCTTCGCTATCGATGTCGGCAACAACCAGTTACACTGGAAACTGCGCAACGATCCGCGTGTAGTGATCATGGAAAAGGTTAACGTGCGTTACCTCGAAGCGCTGCCAGAGCCTATTCAGTTCGCGGTCATCGATGTCTCGTTCATCTCACTCAGTATGATTCTGCCGCGCGTGTTTGACTGGCTCCATAGAGCGGAGGAGCAGGGGAGCGAAGGCCACATAGTGGCATTGATCAAGCCGCAGTTTGAAGCAGGGCGCGACAAGGTGGGACGTGGTGGCATCGTGCGCGATCCAGAGGTACACCAGGAAGTCGTCGACCGCATCACGGCGTTCTGCACCAGTCTGGGATGGGATGTGCGCGGACTCATGGTGTCGCCGATTCTTGGCATGGATGGCAACAAGGAATTCCTGATATGGCTATCGGAACGGCACACGAGTTAGGCGAGACAATGCACGCGTCATCCCCTACGCCCAGCACAAATAGCGGCGTGAGCCTGCGTATTGCGATGATTGCAGGCGAATACCCACCGTTGCAAGGTGGGCTTGGCGACTACACTCGTGAATTATCGCGCGCACTGGTGACGTTGGGGCATGAGGTGCACGTCATCACCAAAGTGACGCCACATCTACCAGCGCACGAAATCCAAGCTGGCGTACAGGTACATCGTCTTGTTGCGCGTTGGGGCTGGCGCACGGCTGACCAACTCAAAGCCTTCATCGCAAAATACCAGCCCGATATCCTCAACCTGCAGTTCCAGACAGCAGCCTATCAGATGCATGGTGCGATGTACCTGCTGCCACGCTTTCTGCGCCATACCTGTCCAATCGTGGTGACGTTTCACGACCTGCTGGTGCCGTATCTTTTCCCAAAAGCAGGGGGGTTGCGACGGCGCGCGGTGATTGAGTTGGCACGCACGGCGTCGTGCGTTATCGTCACCAATGAAGAAGATCACGCCAGTCTTGCACAGTCCGCCGTGATGGCACATGCGGCATCATCCGAACTTAAAACAGTCGTGTCAGTGATCCCCATTGGCAGCAACATTATGCCGCAGTTGCCTGCATTCTATACGGCTGCCGCATGGAGGCAGGCGCAGGGCTACGCGCGCAGCCGCTATCTTATCGGCTACTTTGGCTTCTTGAATGCCAGCAAAGGTGGCGCCGTATTGATGCGCGCACTAGCGCAGTTGCGCGCGCAGGGCGAAGATGCCGACCTGTTGCTGATCGGAGGATTGACGGGTGAGAGCGATCAGACCAACATCACTTATGCTAACGAAGTACTGGCATTGGCCGCTCAACTAGGCATTCGCGGTCATGTGATGCAGACTGGATTTGTCACCGACAGGCAGGTAAGTGAGGCATTAAGCGCATGCGACTGTATAGCACTGCCCTATGTGGATGGGGCATCCTTCCGTCGCGGTACTCTGATGGCCGCACTGGCTCACGGCAAAGCCATCATCACCACAACGCCACGCATCATCCTGCCAGAACTGCTCGATGGCCAGAACGTACTGCTTGTTGCACCAAGCAATGAAGCTGAACTTGCTGCCGGCATGCAACGTTTGTTGCGCGATACGGATTTGCGCACAAAGCTTGAGGCAGGGAGTACGGTGCTCAGCCATCAGTTTGGATGGGGCAGCATCGCAACTAAAACGGCGCAGATGTTTGTAGCGCTGAAACGTTAACAACTCAACTTTCCTCTCTGATTACTCTTCCACTATGGACTCCTTGTCCACTACAATGGATTACCATCCATCAACAACTCGCAACATCCCATCGGTATAACCAACAGAAACCGCATTGCTAAAGATGATTTCATAACGCCACACACAGTGCCTATTCTTTGTAAAGGATATATAATATAGATGCATTAGTACACATATCTCTTAGTTTATGTAGTGTTTTGCATGCGTCATGAAAAGCTCTACACCAAGCGCGGTAAAAAAGCGCCTCGGGAAAAAGAACAACAGATGCACGTTGATCATCAGTAATCTTTTACACGTGGCACAACACAGGGGGTATCACTATGGCCAAGTTCGCCTTATGTTTATCAATGCCGGGCGAGACTTTGGATGCAGCTCTTCAGCAAGGGTTGGTTGACGGTGGTTGTGAATTGGTCATTGCTGACAATCTGGGAGATGCTATCAGTTTTCTGTTAAAAAACCATCGTCACGCGGATACTGACGGGTATCAGAACAAGCACACAACAGGCACTTTGTCTGCATTGATGGCCGATAACAATCTGCCGGCGTCAGTCGTCATTCTTGCGGCCAGTGTGCGCGCAGGAGCTATCGCCTTGCTGGCACTGTTGCGTGATTACAGCATGGCGTTACCGTGGACGATCCTTTACGACGAGGAATGCAACGATGTTCATACGGCAGTTAAAGCATTACAACTCGGTGTGCGCGAGTACGTCCTGGCCTCCGAACCTGAAGCAGTTCGGCGTCTGAATGCGCGTATGCTGGTAGAACACGCCAGTTCGCTACCACACAACCTTGGCAGCACCTTTGTCCGCCGTCAGTCTGACTCACCGCCGGACATGTTCATCAAACCGAAACACGCCCCCCCATCAGCCATACCTGCCAGATTGCCTCCAACCATGGAATGGGATTCCATCGGACGCGTGATTCACATGGGCGACAACTTTGTTCGATTGAGTGCGGTCGAAAACCGCATCTTCGGCAAGCTGCTCGCACGTCGTGGACAGACCGTGGCGGCATCCGAGCTGGTCAGTGAAGCTTTAATGCATCCGGATATGGACATAGTCATCGGGGTGCGCCGCCTGCGACCACACGTCATGCGCCTGCGCCAAAAACTCGATGGTCTTCCGGACAGGGGCCTACGCATCATCAATATGCGCGGCTCCGGTTACAAGCTGGTTTAGTCGCCCTTCACGGGTGTGTAATCGCCTTCGATCCACGACGATCCATCAGGGCGGGTTTCCTTTTTCCATACGGGGACAATCTGCTTCAGCCGGTCGATGCCATAGCGCGCTGCTTCAAACGCACCATCACCTCGATGACCTGCAGCAACTACAACGGCCACTGTCGGCTCACATAGTGTCATTTCGCCCACGCGCTGTACCAGCGCAATACCGTGAATATCGCTAAAACGCGCGCGCATCTCTCGCGCAATTTGCTGCAGCTTGGTTTCGGCCATGGCCCAATACGCCTCATAGGCCAGTTTGTCAGTCACTTCCGCTCCCGTAAATCTGCGCACGGTGCCGGTGAAAATCACCACAGCACCGTCATACTCGGTCGTCACTGCATGCTGCAACTCGTTCAGGTCCAACTTGTCGGGCGTGATGCTCAGTATCGTGGGGTAATCCACGCCTTCGACGCCCGTGTCTGCGCCTCCGCTGACGGGCGGAAACAACGCGACCTCGTCACTGGCATGCACTGTTTCGGCATTGAACGCAAATTCCTGATTGACTGCAACGATGGTCTGCGTCATCAACGCGGCCAGCGCCGGATACTGCTCCGCCACGGCGACGCGCAACTCATGCACAGTCAAGCTGTCCGGCGTAACCGCTATGATCTCTGATGAACCGGCGCGGTCCTTTAAGGTTGCGAATAATTTGATCTTCATAGGTTGTGTGCATAATTCCAAATGCGGTGCACCTTCATCCGCCGTCCGTAGGGACAACAACCGAGCTTATTTCCCGCGTATCGTCTCGCCAAAGCCTGTATCTGAACCGCCGAAGTCGCCACTTTTTCCGCCAGTCTTGTAGATCAAATGCACATCGGAAATCGTCATGGCGCGGTCTATCACCTTGGCCATATCGTAGATAGTCAGTGCAGCCACACTGGCAGCAGTAAGCGCTTCCATCTCAACTCCAGTTTTACCGGTGCATTCCACGCGCGTGCGAATGGCAATGTGGCCATCGACGGGTTCACAATGGACTTCCACCTTCGTGAGTACAATCGGGTGGCACAACGGGATGAGTTCACTGGTGCGCTTAGCTGCCATTATGCCCGCAATGCGCGCCGTACCAAGGGCATCGCCCTTTTTCAGGTTACCGCGCACAATGGCGTCATAGGCCGCGGCATTCATCCGCACTGTCGCAACAGCCTCAGCCGCACGCATGGTATCGTCCTTTGCGCCGACATCAACCATATGTGCTTCACCACTGGCGTTAATATGCGTCAACTCCATCCTGATTTAGCCTCCAATCTCGCTCATGATACGGTTGAGCGGGATCGTACCGCCCGCAAGATCATGACCCCACGGCTTTCGATAGATAGATTGTGCCATCAACTCGGCCAGCTCCTCCGAAGTCGCGCCTTGACGTAACGGCGTCCTCAGATCGAGTTCGCCATCTTTAAGCAGGCACAGGCGCAATTTACCATCGGCAGTTAAGCGGACGCGCGTGCAACTGGCACAGAAAGGCGCGCTGACGGGGCTGATGAAGCCGACTTCACCGCGTGCGCCAGCCAGCTTGTACATGCGCGCTTCGCCATCCAGTTCACCATCGCGCAATACTGTCAGTTTGCCAAGGTGCGCCTCAATGTGCTGAATCATCTCAGCCATCGTCACCATAGTCGCCTGCTGAAATTCAGCCACATCAGCGAATGGCATCACCTCGAGAAAGCGTACCTGCCAGTCGCGCTCATAGGTGAGGCGTGCCAATTCGATCAGGTTATCTTCGTTGAAACCACGAATAACGACGCAATTCACCTTGATCGGTGTCATGCCGGCGGCTTCGGCTGCCGCAATACCAGCCAGCACGTCGGCCACATGCCCCCAGCGGGTCATACGGTGGTATTTGGTTTCATCGAGCGAATCCAAACTGACATTGACGCGTTGCAACCCCGCGTCGTACAAGGGTTGCGCCAACTTCGCCAGTTTCAAACCATTGGTTGTCATGGTGATCTGGCGCGCGCCGGGCAGTTTGCCGATTTCGCGCACGATGCCCACCAGATTAGGACGCACAGTGGGTTCACCGCCCGTCAAACGGTACTTGTCGAAGCCCAGTATGTCAGCGGCACGCAGCGCGGTAATCATCTCATCGTCGGTCAGCAACTCATCGTTAGGGCGGAAGGTCATCTGCTCCGGCATGCAGTAGACACAACGCAGATTGCATTTGTCGGTCAACGACACGCGCAGGTAGTGGATATGACGGCCAAAAGCATCCAGCGCCTTGCGACGTGCGGTTGCCTGTACGGGCACTTCAGAGGTTAATACGCTCATTCGTCCACTCCAGAGGTCGCTGCCAAGCCAACAACACGCGAATCCGCATCGGCGCCTGCCTGGGAAGGCACTCCACGCTTGATAATCGGACCTGACACTTCAAAAGGTACGATGACCTGTTGCGTGACCGTGTCACCGTCGAGTATTTCAATCAATACAGCCAGCTTGGTGCCGCCGGGCAGGCGCGGCAAGTGCAAGGTAGGCGAGGGTCGCCGTTCCACGGCACCAACCAGCGCAATGGCGCGCACCACCTCACCGCTGGTGGCCAGAATACTGATATCCATGGCAGGGAATACCTTAAAGGGCGTCAAACCCATCTCGACAGTGACACGAGTGCCGTCAGGCCACGGCATGACACGGTAATCCGTGATCTTCACAGCATCGGCGGGTTCGCGCGGAATATTGGGATCTACAAAGTACAGGTCTTCAGGCATGAGTTTCTCTAATATTAATGATACCCTTCATTTTAATCCTCAATTTGATGGGTTTGTTTATAAATAACGTGCCAGTCGTGCGCGCACGAGCGTAATGGCATACTCGGTTTCATCACTGGCAAGCAACCATGCGGATCCAAAATAGACCGCCATACCAACTGCAATGGCTACCAGCGCGGCCAGTGTGCTATTGCCGGCAAGATTCAGCCATACCCAGATCGAAACTGCCATAACAACGCTGGCCAGTGAACTCTTCACCGCAGCTACGAGGGTCTGGTTAAGGTTCATTTCCGGCACGCGTTGCGCCAAAAGGGCATACAAAATGGCGGTTTCAATCCCGGTTGCAAGCGAGTTAGCCAGTGCCAGTCCACCAAATGGCGGTAGATCGATACTTCGAAAGTAACTGACGAGGAGCAGGCTCAACACCACATTCAATATCATGCTGGCCACCGCAAGGATAACCGGGCGGGTGGTGTCGTGCAGAGCATAAAACCCACGCGTGACCACTTCAAGCACCGAATGGCCTACCAGTCCCACGCCGTACCACGCGAGTGCAAAGGCGACTGAAGTGGTGGATTGCGTAGTGAACGAGTTTCGTTCGAAGAGCAGGCGGATGATTGGTTCACCCAACATAATCAGTCCAATGGCTGCCGGGGTGCTCAAGGCGATGACGACATTGATAGCTCGTGTGAGTGCGCGGGCCATCGCCTCGTTTTCGCCGCGCGCGGCATGCGCGCTGATCGTGGGGAAAAGTACCGTGGCGATGGCCTGCGCAATAGCAGCCTGCGGCAGGATCATCGTCGCGAAAGCAATGTTGAGCGCCGACACCGCACCTGCTCCCATCGCCGACGCCAGGCTAACGGTGACTATCAGGTTAATCTGCACTGCACCGAGGCCAAGCACACGTGGCCCCATCAGCCTGATGACGTTGCGAATATCAGCTAGTAGCTGCGGTTGCGCCTCTGCGACCGACTGCAACTCTTCTGGCCTTTTACTGCGTAATAACTGGATCAGCGCCGGCAACTGCACAACCAGATGCAGAACCGCACCAAGGACGACGCCGATGGCGACACCCGATATCCCATCGCTGCTCAGAAATAGTGCGCCAAACACAATGCCAAGGTTGTATATCGAAGGCGCGATTGCCGGGGCAAGGAAGGACTGATTCGACTGCAACACGCCCATGATCAGTCCACTAATGGCGAAAATGACGGTGGATACCAGCATCATACGCATCAGGTTAGCCGTCAGGGTCACCTGCGCATCGTCAAAACCAGGCGCGACTATCGCCTTGATGATTACGGGCGCCAGCAAAGCCGAAACAATGGCGATAACGGTCATGAACGCCGGCACGAGTACACCAATCGCCAGCGCCAGCCGCCACGCCGAGCGTTGCTGGTTAGTACTTAGCCGTGCCGTGAATGTCGGGATGAATGCGGATGCCAGTGCGCCTCCGGCCAGCAGGCTGAATAGCAAGTCTGGGATGCGGAATGCGGCATTGAAAGCGTCATACTCGATGCTTGTTCCAAACCTGGACGTAACGATGATTCGCTGCCCCAGACCGGTCAGATTGCTTAACACATAAGCGATACCGACAATCACAGCCGTCCGGGCAAGCTGGCGTACCTGCATGGTGAGTGTATTCTACCCGTGGCGGCGGTACAATCGCCCCGTTCATGAATCACACTTATACCCTGGATCAGCGGAGGTCATCAATGGCGGACACACTCAACCCGCGCATAGCAATTGATATGTTCTTTCAGCACCAGTTGACTGGCGCGCAGTTGGTGCGCGAATTGGCCAGCCATCGCGGGTGGATCGTTCCTGCTTTTTTCGATTCCAGTAGCCCCAATGGAGAGCAGAGCCTTGACGCCACGGGCGGGAGTCTGTCGTTCATCAAAATTCTCATCGGAGGAAGTGAACCTCACTTCTTCATGTTCAGCGATAAGCAAGCCTATGCCGATTGCGCCGCACATATCGGTTTGACGGCAATGGGCACGCACACCATCGAGAATATCTTCGGTTACAACGCGTGGGATGCAGTGGACGACGATGTCCAGTTCGTCAACATTAATCCGTTTTCGCCCAGCGAGATTCACTACAACAGAGAGCAGATTTCCATGCTGCGCGAATGGGGAGGCATCCTGAAGGTAGAACAGGCCATTGACCACGTACTGGCCGATCAAACGGGTTATGACATCATCAAGGCTTTCCCAGCTTATTATGTCGGCTTGGTGCGCGAGGACAACGATTTACGCATTTCACTTGCGCCCGACCAGAGAGGTCGTGCACTGGCTGCGCTGTTTACCTCTGATGACGCCGCAGAAGCCTACATGGAGAAGTATGGCGAAGACGTGGAACTGCGCATCTTCGATGGCCCGTCGCTGTTTGAAGGACTAAGTCACATGGAAATTGACGGTCTGGTGTTCAATTGTTGTGGCCCTATTCAACCACGCGCGTTCGCGTTGCAGTTTGCGGTTGAAGTGATGAGCCGGGGTTAATGATGCTGCGCCGACTGTTCACGCGCGAGAACGTGATCGCACTTGCCATTTGCCTGATTCTGATCGCACTGGTGATTGCTACCGCCGACAGCGCACCACAGTGGATTTATCAAGGTTTCTAAATGAACCTGACGCAGATTCTCGTCTTTGCAGCCATGGTGGCGCTACTCTATCCCAAAGGCCCCAATGGAAAGCCGAGCCGTGGTTTGGCATGCACATGGGACCGCATACGGATACGCGTTGTGCAAGGACGCGGATGGGTGATCCTCGTTGCAAGCACGCTGGCATTGTACTGGCTGCAGAGTTCCAGTCCGATCCGTTCACTCGATTTCTGGCTGCCCACGGCATCACTCGCTCTGACGACGCTTGTATGGGTTGTCATATACACACCGGACAGAGCAGCGTGGCGCACCGCAGTACCAACTATCGCGGTCATCATTGGCGTGGTCGCATTGATCGCATCCACCCGCTATTTCGACCCATTGTGCTGCATCACGGCTACCCGCCCGCCTGACATCTTCACTGTTACCGTTGGCATCCTCATCGTAGCTGTGATCTCTGCGGGTGCCGCCATCCTTTTCCGTGGCCGGGCGCGCAGGTTGAACTGGATCGTGCTTGGCCTGATCGTGCTGTTTGTCGTGCTAAAACTGGACATCGCTACACAAGCGTTTAGCGCCATATTACGCGGCCTGAACGGGCAAGATACGGCGCAAGCCGCAGTATCTGATGTGCGCTGGCTCGGTTTCAGCTACATCGCGTTCCGCCTGATCGCTGCTTTGCGCGACCGCGTCACAGCCCGACCAGCCGCGCCCGGCAAACCAGTACCTACAGGCCTATCATTGCGCGAGTTCATCAGCTACGTCATCTTTTTCCCCGCCCTCACCGCTGGCCCGATCGACCGTGCTGATCGCTGGATCAAGGATTACCGCAACTTTGTACAGACACACCAGCCTGCCCCTGCAACAACTCCACGTCCCTTTGGAATGGACGATGTAGTCGCGGGTGCCGGGCGCATTTTACTCGGCGTGTTCAAGAAGTTTGTCATTGCCGATATGCTGGCAATCATCGCGTTGAACAGCATCAATGCAGCGCAGGTAACCGCACCAGGCGTTCATGGCTCTGCTTCCTTTTGGGGCCTTGGAGACGGTGGACTAAACCAGGCGATCTGGACATGGGTGCTCGTATATGCCTACGCGTGGCGCATCCTGTTTGACTTCAGCGGTTATACCGATATCGCCATCGGGCTGGGGCGAATGTTCGGGATCAAGCTGCCCGAGAACTTCGACCGTCCTTACTTCAAGCCCAACCTGACGCTGTTCTGGAATAGCTGGCACATGTCGCTGTCACAATGGTTCCGAGCGTATTACTTTAATCCGATCACGCGCGCGCTGCGCAGCGCCAAAGAGACGCCCTTCCTTCCAGAGCAGGGCTTCTTCCGTCAATCCACCTTTATCATTTTGTTCGGACAGGTCACAACAATGTTGCTGATCGGCTTGTGGCACGGCATCACGTGGAATTTCATAGCGTGGAGTGTGTGGCATGCCGTCGGATTATTCGCTCACAACCGCTGGACGGACTATCAACGCAGGCGCAACGCAAGCGACGATCCCGAATCCACAGAACAGAATGAGTTGCCTTTGCGGCGTCGTCTGGCGACTACGCTCAGTGTCCTTGCCACATTCCACTTTGTCGCCCTCGGATGGATTTGGTTTGCGCTTCCCAGCGTCAGCCTATCCATACAGGTTTTTGGCAGGCTGGTGGGAATTGGAGGGTAATGAATTGGAGCCATCTCAATTGACCGGGATGCAAGCTGCAACCACTAGCGCCCGTTGGTCGATGCCAATACGTGTGATGCTTAAAGCGTTCGTGCTATTCGTCGTATTCAATCTCATCTTCAGCGTCATCGATCCTATGACGGTGCTCGGCCGATTTTCGGCGTACAACATACTCTTCCCAGGGCGCCAACGCCTGCCCTATGGTGATCACCCGGAACTCGCTTACAACGTGAGTGTGCTCAACCTTGATGCGATGCTGGCTTCGCACGAACTCATGGCAGCGCCAAAATCAGCTGATGAATTTCGCGTTCTGCTCATCGGCGATTCATCTACATGGGGCTGGTTGCTTAAACCCACCGACACGCTGGCTGCGCAAATCAACCGCGCCCACATGAAAACCTCCGATGGTCGCACGGTGCGCGCCTACAACTTAGGTTATCCAATCATGTCGCTAACCAAGGATGTACTCATCCTCGTTCGCGCCTTGCATGCGGATATCCAACCAGACGCGATTTTATGGCTGGTGACGCTCGAATCCTTCCCCACCGACAAGCAATTGTTCCATCCCTTGCTGCAGAATAATCCCAGTCCGACGCGCGACTTAATCAGCCGTTATGGACTGGCGCTCGATCCCAACGATCCGCAATTTATCACGCCCACGCTGTTTGATCGTACCATTGTGGGTCGACGGCGCGATCTGGCCGATCTCGTGCGCCTGCAACTATATGGTGTGATGTGGGCCGCTACTGGGATTGATCAGGATCCCTCAATGGATTATGAGCCGGCGGCGATTGATCTTGAGCCTGATATCACTTTTCACGGCATCAAACCACCTTCGTTTGGCCCACGCGATCTGACGTTCGATGCACTTACTGCCGGGAAGCAGGCAGCCGGCGCTATTCCGCTGCTGATCGTCAACGAGCCCATACTGCGCTCCAACGGTCGCAACAGTGATATTCGCTACAATTACTTCTACCCGCGCTGGGCGTACGACCAGTATCGCGCCATGATGACCGATATGGCATCGGCGCAGAGTTGGCGCTATATCGATGTGTGGGATCTGTTGCCACAAGGCGAGTTCACCAACAGCGCTGTGCACTACACTCCAGCAGGCGCAAAGCTACTCGCTGACCGGCTGGCGGACAGCATCACACATCTGTCCATCCCTTCGGGACAGTTGGGTAAAATCAACGCACCATGACAACCGAGATTCGCTCCGCGCTGGCGCAATACATCGCCAAAGAGATTCTGCAGCAACCCAAACGTGTGATCGCCCCAACCACGCCCCTGATTTCCAGTGGCCTGATTGATTCGTTCCATCTCGTTGACCTCGGACTGTACGTCGAAGACACCTTTGGTGTGCACCTCGATGACACCGAACTCAACCGCGACACCTTTGACACGATCGAGCAACTAACGGCGCTGATTGTGGAGAGGCAAGGGGGATAGAGGTCAAAATTCTGATATGACAACCGAGGCTTCCGCGATGATCTTGCATCCCTTTGAAATGGCGCCCACTTTCTTCACGAAACTTCACGACGGCTTCGCTGCATGTCCCGATCGCGTAGCCATTCACCTGATGCAGAACCGGCAAGATGACGCGGCAGTGACGTATCGAGAGCTGCTTGCTGGGGCAACAAGTTATGCACGCGCTCTGGCAGAGGCAGCTGTTGCACCGGGTGATGTGGTCATCATCATCCTGCAACATGGCGCTGATCTGATCTTCGCATTCTGGGGCGCAGTAGTGCATGGCGCTGTGCCATCAATCATGCCGTTCCTTACGGAGAAACTGGCGCCCGAGCGGTATCGGCAAGACTTGACTGCACTGATCGAAACGACACGACCAACGGCTATCGTGACGTATCCCGAGTTCGTCGCCGAGATTCGCAGCGCGATGACAGCTTGGCGTTCCCTGCATACCGATTCACCCGCTCCCGCCATCATCGTGTCGTCTGAGATCATGGCACCACGTCCATTTGGGGCATCATGTGAACCTGACTTCGACCAACTTGGCGGATCGATGCGCATGCAGGACGATATCGCCTTGTTACAACATTCCTCGGGTACGACCGGCATGCAAAAAGGTGTCGCGCTGTCGCATCGCGCGGTACTCAACCAGCTTGATGCCTACGCACGCGCCATCCATCTATCGCAAGACGACAGGATTGTAAGCTGGCTGCCGTTGTATCACGATATGGGCTTAATCGCATCATTCATCCTGCCGGTGCTCATGCGCGTACCGCTCGTGATCATGTCCCCCTTCGACTGGGTGCGCGCGCCATATAAGCTGTTACAGGCAATCACTCGCTATCGTGGTACGTTGGCATGGCTACCCAACTTTGCCTACAATTTTTGCGCGCAAAAAATCCGCGATCGCGATCTGGCCGGCATCGATCTGTCCAGTGTGCGCGCCTTGATCAACTGCTCCGAACCGACTTACTGGTCAAGTCATCAAGCCTTCCTACAGCGCTACGAAAAGTTCGGATTGCGCGCCGAAGCGTTAACGACTTGCTATGCCATGGCCGAGAACGTGTTCGCCGTGGCACAGTCTGGTTTCGATACGCCCGTCACCGTTGATGAAGTCGATCAGCGCAGCTTGTTAATCGAACGCGTCGCTCGCCCACCCGCTGCCGGCGCAACAGGCATGAAGCTGCTATCAGCCGGTCGCCCTCTGCCGAATGTGTCGGTGCGCGTGGTAGAAGACACGGCTCTGCATCCGCTTACGACGACCAACACCACGGGCACCCGTTGCGACCTGCCCGAGCGCGCGGTGGGTGAAATCGCATTGCGAAGCGACTGTATGCTAGCCGGCTATTTCAACCGCCCTGACATCACGACTAACGCCTTTGATACTGGCTGGTATCTCACTGGCGATCTAGGTTACATGGCAAACGGCGAGCTCTTTGTAACTGGACGCAAGAAGGATTTAATCATTGTCGGCGGAAAGAACGTGTACCCACAAGACCTGGAACGACTGGCTGGCGAGGTGCCTGGTGTACATCCCGGGCGCGTGGTGGCCTTTGGCGTGGTCAATAGCGATGCGGGGACCGAGGACGTCGTGATTGTGGCCGAGGTCGATACAACTGATGAGAACGCACGCGAGGCCATTAGCGACGCCATCCGCCGCCACGTGACACAAAGCTCAGATGTGGCGCTGCGGCAGGTGCGCATCGTCGATCCACGCTGGCTTCTCAAAACCAGCAGCGGTAAGACCGCCCGTTCCGCCAACCGTGAGAAATACCTGGCGGAACTGTAGGCGCTGACGCGAACACACGACCTGGCGGCGCCAGCATTATCAAGCGCGCACGTGCCCGGTGCCCTCGCCAACCCACTTGTATGAAGTCAATTCACGCAATCCCATCGGCCCGCGCGCGTGAACACGTTGTGTACTGACAGCCACTTCTGCGCCAAGGCCAAACTGACCGCCATCGGTAAAACGGGTACTGGCGTTCACGTACACCGCTGCACTGTCAACTTCATTCAAGAAGCGCGTGATGTTCACCTCGTCCTGCGACAAAATGCCATCGGAGTGGCTCGTGCCGTGCTGCTCGATATGGGCAATGGCTTCGTCAATGCTATCGACCACCTTTACACTGAGAATGAGCGCCAACCACTCGATATCAAAGTCACCGGGGCCAGCAGGGTCGATCTTGAAACGGTGGTTGCTGTTGGCCATATTGCCAATCGCAAAGGATGCCGCATCGCACTTGAAAGTCACACCGGCCTGGCTCAACCGCTTGATCACCTTGGGCAGGAACTCGGCCGCCACCTGGCGCTGAAGTAGCAAGGTGCCGAGTGCATTGCACACAGTAGGCCGCTGTACCTTGGCGTTGTAGATGACTTCAACCGCCTTGTCCTGTTCCACTGTGGTATCTATGTAATAGTGATTGATACCGATACCGCCGGTGATAACGGGGATGTTGCTGGTTTCACGACACAGCTTGTGCAACGCCACACCACCGCGCGGGATGATCAGGTCGATATATTCGGTCAATCGCAACATCTGGTTAATCATGGCGCGGTCGGGGCTGTCGATGAACGCAATACAGTCAACCGGCAGTCCATTGACGCGCAATACGTCATGAATCGCGCCGACCAGCGCGCGGTTCGTGTTGATGGTTTCGCTGCCACCGCGCAACACAACCGCATTACCGCTCTTGAGTGCGAGCGCCGTAATATCGATCGTTACATTAGGGCGCGCCTCATAGATGACACCGAGTACACCCAGCGGGATGCGGCGCTTGTGCAGTTTTAATCCATTCGGAAGCGTGGTGTGGTCAAACTTCTCACCGACCGGATCTGGCAGCGCAGCCACGTTGCGTACGTCGTCGGCGATGGCCTTCAAGCGCGCCACGTTCAGCGTCAAGCGGTCTACAAAATACGGTTGGACGCCGCGCGCTGCAGCTGAGTCGACATCGCTGTTGTTGGCTGCCAGTATCACATCGCTGCGATCCATCAGGCTGTCAGCTAGGTGCAACAGCACCCTGTTCTTCTGTTCTGTTACGGCATGCGCCAGAAAGCGTGACGCTTGGCGCGCCTGCGCCCCCAGTTGGTGAAGATCGTTCATATCCATTGAGGCACTATTATAAGAGGAGCCATGGACCTTACAGAAGCCAGTGCTTTATTGTGTCTTGAAGGGACCATCATAGTTCCGCACACAATGCCTATGCATTCGTAATCGCATCAGCATTCTGTATTGTTTTCATACACATACTATACGACTTACATGAACCCGTCTTATGTCGCACGCTCTTCCAACGTAACAGTTTTTCGTGCAACGTTGGCGTCTTTTCAGAAAGGCGATGTAAGAAATCAACCAGAAAAAGG
>CAIQQO010000135.1 GCA_903873965.1 uncultured bacterium | reverse complement strand
GTTATTGACCGATTTGAGGAAGACAAAGCCGTTCTATTGGTGGGCGATGAATCACGGCAGGTCGTTGTTGAAAGGAAGTCACTACCCAAGAAAGTGCGTGAGGGAACGTGGCTGAAGGTGGACATCGACGGTGACAGTGTGCTAAGTGCCACTATTGATGAAGAAGAAGCTGCTCGTGTGAAGCAGCGGATCACAGAGAAGCTGGCGGCGCTAAGGAGGGGAGATCATACGCATGAATGACATTATATTACTACTATTACCGGTGTGATTCCAGGTAAATATCAGAATACCAACGAATAGCGTTTAAGTACAAGCAATATATACTCATAAAACAATATCATGGTGTGTCAATGCAAAACCCTAAACCTCTAAACTTTTGTGCTCTATCCGCAATTCTAGTATTTCTCGCAGCATGCGGCAGCCCTGCAACACCAATCGCAGACGTACCTGGCACAGTTCAGGCATCTGTAAAGCTAACTCTTGCTGCGCAACCATCAGCCACCCCATCGACAACAGCCCCTGTCAGTCAGGCATTACCAAACCCACCGAAATCAGGAGCGACACAATGCGGCCCAGCTGTCGGCGGCATACAACCACCCTACAATCTGTGGCGGTCTGACAACTTCGGCCCTACGACCAGTTTCAGCAGCAGCGATCACATCGTCATGACCAACTACTATTATTGGTACGACGTTGCCAGCGGTGCTCATACGGCAGCCACCGGACAGGGCGCATTGCGCTATCACCCACCGAACATGCAGGACTTTAGCTATCTGTCCGAGAGTTGGCATGCGCGCGAGTTGAAGGATATGATCGCAGCCAAGATCGACATCATGCTGCCCGTGTACTGGGGGATTCCGTGCCAAAATGACGCACCAGAAACGCAATGGAGCGATACCGGTTTAGCCCACCTGGTGCGCGCTATGGATTCTATCATTGCAGCAGGTCAGCAACCGCCAAAGATCGGTATGGGACACGATACCCATGCTTTAGGGCTTTCCAGTACTTACTACAATCACCCCGGCGGTAAAATCGACTTAACGAACGCGCAAGGCAAGGCGCGATTTTACCAGCCTATCTCGAACTTCTTCCACATCGTACCGCCGCAGCACTGGGCGCAGATCGATAACCGCCCGGTCATTTTCGTCGGCTCGCCCGATTATGCTGCCGCTTATGATCCATCTCTATTTTCCTATGTCCGCGAGAATTTTCAACGCGAATTTGGCCGGCTACCTTACTTGATCGCAGAGGATCTTTGGCTAAAAAACGCAAACATGGCCGGCGTACTGGGCAGTCTGGTAGACAGTGAGTATAGCGGGAATGGTGCGCGCGACCCCAACTGGCACTCGAATGGGACGCTGGGCATGGCGGCATTCGGCCCCGGCTATTCCAATGTCGCCAATCCAACACCAAGTCCGGATCGCAGAAACGGTGGTTACTATGAGGATGCTTGGAAACAAACTCTGGAGTGGGGCAAAACACCGAAGAACAACCTGGCGGTTGTGTTTACATGGAATGAACTTCACGACGGAACCAACATCAATGACACACAGGAATTAGGACGACAGTATATTGACTTGACGGCAGCGTATGTATGCCGCTTCAAGACCGGAGCAGACTGTATAGCAACTCCAGAAAAACCTAATGCATCCTCTTCCCAGCCACCTGCAGCGCCAGTTGAAACAGTGAAGCTGGGGGTGAAGCGCATTACACTTCTACCCGGCAGACTAACGCATATTCCGTTCAGCGTGGCGGCCGCCGGGAAGTACTGCGTGATGCTAGATGGCACAGTGATCGCGATCAATGGCTTCATAATGTTGCGAAATGGCCGAGAAGGAGTGCAGAAAGACTATGTCATTGCGACACCTGGAGCCGCGTATGCACGTTTGTGTTATACCTTGACACCGGGCAACTATGATCTCGGCCTTGATGGCGGAGGGACGTATGATGTTAGCGTCCTCAATAAATGAATGAATCTTGGTCAATATGGCCGAGATAAATGGTGTCGGATAGACGGTCGCCTTCAACGAGGGCGGCC
>CAIQQO010000134.1 GCA_903873965.1 uncultured bacterium | reverse complement strand
GAAAAAGGCCGCCAACGGCACCGGCATCCCGGCGAAGAATCCAATCAGCATCAGGGCGATGACGATCATGCTCTTGCGAATGACGGGTGTGTAGACCAGTCCGGCGGCAGTTGTCATGCTCATAACGGCATCTACTTTCCCTGTCCCGATGTGGGGCAGGTCCGCTTCGCCTTTCGTCAGATCGAAATAGCGTGTGCGAAACTCGGTCGGGTAGAGCATGCGGATGACCAGCACCACGATGCCCAGCCCCACGATGGCGATTGGGCCAAGATGCAGTAGAAACGTGAGGTATGGGATGCCAGAAGAGGCGCCGATCAGGATATTTTGCGGGTTGCCTGTGATGGTGGCTGTCGAGCCGACGTTGGCTGCGCAGGCGAGAGCGATCAGATACGGGATCGGATTGCGCCGCAACCGCAGCGTGATGCCGCATACCAACGGCGTGAGCATCAATACAACGGGATCATTCAGGAACAACGCTGAGAGCAGCCCGCCCATAACCACCACAAGCACGAGCAGGATGAGCGGCGAGCCGGCACGCTCGATCACCAGTTGCCCCGCCCAGTTGAAGAAGCCGCCCAACTCCAGCACGGCGTTGATCATCATCATGCTCATGAGGAGCAGGATGGTGTTGGGGTCAACAGTCTGCGCAGACTGTTGCAGTGTGAGTACATTCAACGCCAGCAACGCGCCTGCGCCGATGACCGCGATGCCGGCGCGATTCAAACGCAACATGGGCACAGCGCCGATAGCCAGGGCGATGAAAGTGACAGCAGCGACCACCGAGGTGGCAATCTCGGTGATACTCATGATGAGATTGGGTGATTCATGCGTGAAAACAAACGCAGGTTCAGAAGAGCCTTCTGAACCTGCGCAAAACGCGATCTCGTAACGGCTATAGACCTAATACAGGAACATCGGCTTGCCGTCGACGTGGCGCACTTTGGGCACGTAGTTGGCGCTGTCGTACAACTCGTCTACATCCACGCGCTTCAGCCCCTGCATGATCGTCGAGATTGGCACGCTGGTGTAGGTGCCGTTGCGCAACGCAACCATGCGATTGGAAGCGCCGCGGCGGATCAGCAACATGGCCATGTTGGCATAGTTCACGGCTACCATCAAGTCGAGTGAATCTGGTGCGCCAGAGCGCATCAGGTAACTGACTTGCTGGTACAGGATGTCTTCGCCAGTAATCTTCTTCAGCGCATCGCCAGTAATCTGACCGATGCCGCCGAGTTTCTGGTGGCCATAAGCGTCCGCCTGACCATACTCAACAATCTTGCCGCCAATCATCTGCGCGCCTTCTGAGATGGTGACCATGGCGTAATGGCTGGGGTTGCTGCGCTTGTCGTCCATGATCATCGCAGCCAGTTTCTCCGGGTCGAAGTGGACTTCGGAGATCAGCGCGCGATCGACGCCGGCCAGATACGACGCCAGCAGCGATGTCTCGCCGCTGTTGCGCCCGAACAGTTCGACAACCGCGATGCGCTCGTGGCTGCCTGCACTGGTGCGCAACTGATGGATGAACTCCACGCTGCGCGTGACAGCGGTGGAGAAGCCGATGCAGTAGTCGGTGCCGAACACATCGTTGTCCATCGTCTTGGGGATGGCCACAATGTGGAACCCTTCGCGATGCAGACGCTCGGCATAGCTTAACGTGTCGTCGCCGCCGATGGGTACCAGCACATCGATACCAAGTTTATCCAGCACTTTCAACACGTGCGGTGTGAAGTCATGACGGGTCTTGTCATCATCCACGGCGTGCGGGACGCGCAGAAAATCGGGGATATCGGCCGTGCGCACCTTGCCGGGGTTGGTGCGGCTGGTGTGCAACATCGTGCCGCCAGTGCGGTCGATAGTGCGGACGCGCTGCTTATCGAGCGGGATGATCCAGTCATTTTGAGCACTGGGATCGTCGAGGTTGTAGTTGAGCAACCCACCCCAGCCGCGGCGAATGCCGACGACCTCATAGCCCTCGTCCGTGGCGCTGTGGACGAGCGCCTTGATGCATGGGTTCAATCCGGGTACATCACCACCGCCGGTGAGTATGCCTAAACGCTTCATTCTCTGACTCCTCTATCAATAGTGTGTATATATATGTGTGTGGCCGGCCTGTTTCCGGGCCGCAAACCACCGACTGATTTAATCAGGTGCGCGGCGCGTGAATTTCCTTCGGCGCAGACGCTCCGTTACTTAGTATAGTTGAACACTCTTTTTCGCGCTAAGATTCGAGGTTTAGCGCGAAGGACGCAAAAAGGAAGCCAGAGTCTATCCCCCGGCTTTTTTGAAGTCGTAGAACCGATACCCGATGCCGCGCTCAGTGAGGATGTAGCGTGGATGGGCCAGGTCTTTTTCGATTTTCTGGCGCAGGTAGGTGATGTATAAGCGCAGGTACTGCGTCTCGTCGCGATATTCCCAGCCCCATACTTTCGACAAGAGTGTCTCGTGCGGGACGACCCAGCCGGCGTTCTGGATCAGATGATAGAGCAATCGCCACTCTGTAGGGCGCAGTTTGATCGCGTTGCCTTCGACGATCACTTCACGCCGGTTGAAGTCGACCGACAGGCGGTCGTCCACCCGGATCGGCGCTTTCTCCACTTGTGCGGGCAATTCGGCGCGGCGTACCACGGCTTTAACGCGCGTGACCAGTTCACGCGGGCTGAATGGCTTGGTGATGTAGTCGTCAGCGCCCAGTTCGAGGCCTTTGACTTTGTCATCTTCTTCGCTCTTGGCAGTGAGCATGATGATGGGCACGTTGCTCTCTTCGCGAATCGCCTTGAGCGTCTCAAAGCCGTCCATTTCGGGCATCATCACGTCCAGCAGAACGGCGTCTGGCAGAAGTTCGCGCGCCTTGCGCACAGCGTCCAGTCCGTTTTCTGCAGATACGACACGGAAGTTTTCCAACTCCATGTTCATACGGATGAAGTTGATCATGCGTGGTTCATCATCCACGACAAGTATGATTTTAGAATCTTCGTTGGGCATGGGAAATCATTATAATCAAACAGATGCCTTCAACACAGTTTCGCAGACGCATGGCGCGTCGTTTCATGGACGCGACAGCCGCGGTGAGAAAACAGACTGGCGCGTTGCCGCAGCGGGAACGAGACTTCCGCAATAACTTTATTCTGTATATCATCAATGGCGCATGCGGTGGTTTTGGCGACGCGCTGACCAGCACGCCGCTGGTGATGACTGCCTTTCTCAGCCAGGTCACCACCTCCAACACGTTGATCGCCCTGCTTGGCCCGTTGCGCGATGCCGGGTGGTATCTGCCGCAGTTCTTTCTGGCTACGTGGGTGGATCGGCAACATAGCATGCTTGGCGCCTATCGCACTAGCATCGCCTTCCGTATCGCGGCCTGGGTGGCGATGGTGCTGGCCATCTTCTTTATCCAGGATCGCACGCTTCTGGTTATCGCCGTCCTCGGCGCCACACTGGCAATTTCGTTTCTGGCGGGATTTGCCGGGCTGCCGTTCCTGCTTCTCACGGCTAAGGTCATTCCTGCCGGGCGGCGCGGACTTGTATTTGGATTGCGCCAGTTCATCGGCGGTGTGCTGGGTGTTGCGGCCGGCGGACTGGTCGCGCTCATCCTTAGCGGGCATCTTGGATTCGGTTATCCGCAGAACTTTGCGGTTGTTATCGGTGGCGGTTCTGCGGGCTATGCAGCCTCGTACCTTGTTCTATTATTGATTAAAGAACCGATGGATGAAGCGCCGGCGACCGCGCATGCGGGGCGGAATCATCCCAAACTTAATCTGAGGCAGGCGTGGTCCATCGCGCGGGGTGACGCTCAATACCTACGGTACATTGTGATGCGCATAGCGTTGCTCGTGGGCGCAACGTGCGTGCCTTTTCTTACCGTCTATGCCAAGCGCACTCTGGCGGTGAATGATGGATTTATCGGTACGCTCATCTCAGTGACGCTGGCGTGCGGTCTGCTCTCCAATGTGGTGTGGGCGCGTGTGAGTGACCATTATGGCAACCGTCTGGTGATGATGATTGCCGCCGCTATGGGTTTGGCCTTTTGTGTCATTGCAATATTCATCACGCGTTTGACGCCGGATGCATCGAACGGTGACATAGCACATCTGGCGCTGATTGGTTTGTTCGGCTTAAGCGGCGCAATGCAGACCGGAATCCAACTCGCCTCACTGCCGCTGATGATCGAGGTAGCGCCTGCATCGCAACAAGCGCTGTATATCGGGTTGAGTAATACCGTCATGGGCGTTGTGATACTCTTGACGAGTTCGGCAGGTATTATCGTGGATCAACTGGGTTATCTCGGCATATTTATCCTCAGCGCCCTGGCTTTTGCCATCGCATTGGAACGATCAGTGCGCATGCGCGAGCCTCGTATTGTGGCGCTGCGCGAGGATGCATCATGATAGATCGTTCTCATGCCATCGCCGTGGTTAAGGGTGGCGGCGACCTGGGTACGGGCGTTGCCTATCGATTGTGGCGCGCCGGATTTCATGTGTTGTGCACCGATCTGGCCAAACCGCTCGTGATTCGGCGTAGCGTGGCCTTTGCTTCGGCGTTGTATGACGCGCGCATCACGGTGGATGGTGCGATGGCCCAGCGCATCATGTATGTCGATGAAGCTGTGTATACATGGCAACGCAACGGCATACCGGTCATTGCTGACGCAGATGGGCGCTCGATTGCAGCACTCCACCCCGATATCGTGATCGATGCAGTGATGGCCAAACGCAACACGGGGACAACGATGCAGGATGCGCCGGTGGTGATCGCGTGCGGGCCGGGCTTCACGGCAGACGCGGACTGCCACGCGGTGATTGAGACGCAACGTGGACACAACCTCGGGCGCGTGCTTCATTCGGGCAGTGCAGCGGCGGATACTGGCGTGCCAGGCACCGTGGGCGGCGCAGATGTGCAACGCATTGTGCGTGCGCCTATCGCGGGCATCATGTACGGACGCAAGGCCATCGGCGATATCGTCAAGGTGGGTGACATCATCGCGCAGATCGATACGACGATTGTGCGCGCCTCACTTGGCGGTGTGGTGCGCGGGTTGCTCCACGATGACGTGCGCGTGACAGAGAACATGAAGATTGGCGACATTGACCCGCGCGCCGATGTGAGTTATTGCTACAGTATTTCGGATAAGGCGCTGGCGATTGGCGGTGGGGTGCTGGAAGCCGTCTTCTCTCTGCGCGAACGGTGGCAGAGCAAAGGATAGAGGTCGGATTCCAACCTCTTTCAACCTTCTCTT
Source organism: uncultured bacterium (assembly GCA_903873965.1). GTDB lineage: Bacteria > Chloroflexota > Anaerolineae > J036 > Brachytrichaceae > CAIXPS01. Next base: position 855 of record CAIQQO010000134.1, on the reverse strand, counting down.
ATAGGGTCTTGGCGCGTTCTGTGCCGAACGGCGTCAGCCAGTACGTCGCGGCAGGGAATTTCTTGTTGCTGTCGATCAGCCCATGATTGACCAGGTAAGCGACGGCAGCAGGAGGAATGACCTCCTCACCACCGTCCAGAGCATGGAGCTTGCAGATTTTGTTACCTTCAATGTCACGGTGTACTTTGAGAAAGCCCTGTCCCGACATAGCGCGCAAAATGTGCTGATGCAAGTGGTTAAGTCGCATAGCGGCCATCGATGAACTGGGTCGGCAGGTTACCTACCCCAGCTGATCCACGTATTCCTGCAGTTTGCGCTGGTTGATCTTGACGTAGTCTTCCTTGATGATCTGCTCCATCTCTTCCTTTGTCAGCCGGAAGCTCAGGATGTTGAGCGCATCCTCGGGCGACTGGCCGTAGCCCAGCTTGCGCTTGCCGTTCTTCAATAAAAAAAGGTACATGTAGTGCGGGTTGCTGAAACTGCTCATCGTGTTAGGCCTTAATCAATGCGTCGCTCAGGATGGTATTGCGTCGTTTGTATAGCTCGGGCAGACCCTTGTTCACTTCGTCGTCGAATTTGCCCGCCAGCAATTCACGATAGAACTTGTAATCGATGCCCTTCAATTTCTCGTCATCCGGGAAACGGTGATAGTTGTCCTTAGACATCAAGCTCTTGCCTTCGGCGATCAACTGGTTGCCCAGTGCTGAGCCGGGATAGGGGGCATAGAACGAAATCGACGGCATGACGCGGCGCATGTATTTGATCATGCGCACAGTCTTGATGGCATCCTCAGGCAGCTCGCCTGGTATACCCAGCATGATGTTTGACCAGAACACCGGCGCTTTCTTGCCCTGG
>CAIQQO010000133.1 GCA_903873965.1 uncultured bacterium | reverse complement strand
CGGGGTGGATTGCCGGGTCATGCGAGTGACGAATGCCTGATTGAGCATGGCATTGAACGTGTTCAGGCGTGGCTGGACAGTATGCAAATGAAGACCAGATATGACGCAAGGCGCATGGCTGGACTGGCGGTATTCCCGACCAGTAAGTAAGGAGTTACACAATGGATTTTGTTGAGATTCAATTACCGTCCAAGCCGATGAAGTTTCTACTGCGTGGCCCGACGGGTGCAGGTAAGACGTTCAACGCCCTGCATATCGCCGTGGCGCTGGCCGCAGGTAAGGAGATCGCGTTCCTCGATAGCGAGTCGGGGCGTGGTCAGATGATGGCGCGGGTTGCCAAGTTCAAGTATGCGTCACTGTCGGGTGACTACAACCCTGCCAAGTACATTGAGGCCATGAACAGCGCGGTTAAGGCTGGCTTCGGCGCTATTGTGCTGGATAGTCTAACTCAAGCGTGGAACGGCACGAATGGCGTTCTCGATCAGGTGAACGCACGCGGCGGTAACAGCTTCACCGATGGTTGGGGCAAGGTAGGTGGACCATTGCAGAACAAGTTGATGGATGCCATCATCACCTGCCCCATTCCAGTGGTGTGTACTGTCCGGTCTAAGATGAGCTACGAAGTACGCAAGGATGAACGCGGCAAGTCAGTACCAACCGCTGTCGGTTTAGCCCCTGAGCAGCGCGACAACCTGAGCTACGAGTTCGACTTCATCATCGACGTGGCAATGGATCACGAAGGCACTATTGCCAAGATGCCGCCCATCGAAGGGTTGGAATCGACCATCAATCCCAGTGAGTACGCAGCATTCGTGGCAAAGATTCTGACGTGGATGGCGACTGGTGTTAACGAGCCGCAGACGTGGAATGACATCAAGGTGCGTTTGCAGGGTGATACCCACCGTACAGAGCTTGCCAAGCAGATGAAAGCCACAGGCACGTCCGTTAGTGACGCATGGGCGATTCTGGAAGGGGAAGTGGTGTCAACGGAAAGCATCCCTGACAATCCGGTCATCCCTGTCAGTCGTGCAGCACCCGCAAACAATGAGATCACATGGGGCGCTGTCATGTCCTATGCCACCGAGAATGACAAAGGCGCGAAGGAAGGCCAGCGCGGTGTATTGGTGGGTCGTGCCAAGGCTGAACGCTCGCGTGATGTTGCCCCTGGCGACGTGCTCGCCCTACTACGCGATGTTGTTGCGGAAAGGACGATAGGATAATGGCGTGGAGTCCACTGAGCATCATCGACGCGATTGACGGTTCGCCGGTCATCAAACACGCCAGGGAACGACAACAGGATGAATTGCCGGTAGCAAGGGCTATCGGCACTGGCGCTAAGGGTGGCGGCGACGAGGATTCTATTGCGGATGCCATTAAGCATGGGTTGATACTGGCGGTAGGCGTCGTAGTGATATTCATGGTAGCCGCTCTCGCAATATACGGAGGATAAACTATGGCTGGGTCTACAGAGGCCGACATCAACGCAAAGAAATGGATGCGGTTGGTTTCTCTCACAACGGGGCTGCTTATGGAGGCAGCCTCTTTTGTTACCTCAGTAAGTGGGTTTGGTTTCATTCAACCTGATTACGTCGCAATTGGTTTCCTGATGGGTATCGTATTCATCTTTGCTGAGTTCAACTTTCTGGATGAAGGGAGTGGCGGGTCACTGGGTGTGGTGGCGTTTGGCGTGTTCGCTTACGCCTATGGCATCTTCACCAACATACTGGGATTCTGGATGGGTGGCGGTGGTGGATTGGTTCAGGCAAACCCATTACGGTTTATATTGTGCTTAGTCATAGGGTTTGTCTTGGAGGTATTCGCGGAGCCAGCAATCATGAAAGGGTTAGGTATGACGCCTACCAGTTTGCTGGACGTTCTGGTCAATTTCGGTAAATAGCGCATTGATAGAGGCAACAAAAAAGCGTACAATGAATTTAGAAACTAGCGGTGGAGGGTGACAATCTTGAAATATATCTATCTGATGTGCTTTGTGCTGATCGACAAACAGGGGTTGGTGCATTTTGATCGAGCCGAAGTTGGAACAGACTCAGAGATATCCGAATTAGTAGAGCTTGAGGCGCTTGAATTGCGAATACTCAGGCGTAATAGAGACAAAGCAGTACAGTGCAGAATCAGCGCCCCTCCATACCTGCTGAGGGTAGAAACTACTGACGGCACAGTGCTGTCAACACAACAACCGTGAAACTTCGTGGTGTAAACAGAGAAGTAGAGTTTCGCTTGCGCGATCCCGACACAGGGGTTGAGCTGGGGCGGTCGTTTCTGTTTGCGTTTATGGAGCTTGGACTGGCGTGCAACTTCGCTTCCATCATGAAAAACGCACAAGTTACCATTCTTAATTGCAACAAGCGCGAATTTGTACATCATCGTATCGGTAAGACTAACTGGGTAAAGATCACAACCGCTATGGTTGAGGTCGGTTTACTCATCAAGTCTCAAGGCGCACAATCGCTACCCACGTTTTCCGATACGATGGAATTATTTAATCGACCTATTAGTCGAAGCACCAACTGTGTTTTGACTCCAGTGAGTAACAAATGAATTTCGTAGAATTTTCAGACGGAACGATGGTCAACCTAGATCATGTGGTTAAGTTTGAACCAAGGCTGGGCAGGCTGTCTATGGATAGTAAGCTAGAAGATGGTGGTAGTAGTGATACTCGTAATATCTCGTTATCCGATGATGATGTAACAGCGTTGCATCAGTACCTGCACAAGGCATCAATTCGGCTTGCGCCAGAAGATGACTTCAAGTGGTGATTGGTGGAACCAAACCACTCTGGCGTTACAGCAATCCCTGTTGTTCGCAACCGCTCGTCTTAGTCTTTTGCGCTTGCTTGAACGTGTGAGCGCCTTTCGACATGTCAAAGTATTGTGGTTTTTGAGTACCGTTGAGCAATCCCTCAATCGTGAGTATCTGAATCTTTGGATACTGCTGTTCGTTTCCGGGTGACGTATAGAATCCCGCGCTGGCAGCT
>CAIQQO010000132.1 GCA_903873965.1 uncultured bacterium | reverse complement strand
TTACGTTTTACGCTTGCGTCCGTTCGCCCCGGACGACAATGACACGAAACCACGGCTGTTTGTGCTACCAGGAATCCATTAACGTGCTATAAATAAGACATTGGGGAATACCATCATGGAAGATAAAACCGACTCGAAAAAATCGGCTATACGACGGCGCGCGGAGGCGCAATTTAATGCTCGCCCGGATACAGCCGCAGTGCAGCCCGAAGCTGAAGTGCGTCGCGTCGTTCATGAACTGCAGGTACACCAGATCGAACTGGAGATGCAGAACGAGGAACTGCGACAGGCCAGGGCGCAGTTGGCCATGCTGGCGGAGCAGTATACCGACCTGTACGACTTCTCGCCCGTCAGTTATGTGGTCGTGCACCGCGACGGCGTCATTTTTCAGGCTAACCTGACCTTTGAGCGCCTCATGGGCATCGATCGCGCGATGTTGCTTGGCCGGCGCATGGCCTTATTCGTTTCCATGCATGATCGCGTCAGGCTGAGTGCCCTGATTGATCAGGCATTTGCCAGTCAGACCAGGCAGGTGTGCGAGGTGGCACTGGCGAAAGAGGCGAGCCTGAGCGCGCCCCTCTATGTCCAGATCGAAGCCATGGTTTCGACGGATGCGATGGAATGTCGGCTGGTGATCGTCGACATCACCGCGCGCTGTGTGATGGAAAAACAGTTGCTCGATAGCCAGGAGCGCCACAATGTGCTGCTCAATACGATGGCCGAGGGCATGATGCAGTTTGATGCCGCGCGCAAGCTGGTGATGCTGAATGCCAGTGCGATACGCATGATGGATATACCCACCGAATACATCCTCGGCGCGACGCTGGACGCAGGCCTGTGGCGTATGTATCGTGAAGATGGGTCGCAGTTTATCCCCGGCACGTTTCCGCTCGAGATCACCCTGCGCACGGGCGGGAGTGTCAGCGATGTCGTCATCAGCGTGATCGGGCGCACCGGCGCATCGTCGTGGCTGAGCGTGAATTGCCAGCCCTTGCTGCACGCCGGCGAAGCGCAACCCTACGGCGCCGTCCTGACATTCCGCGATGTTACCAGGCGCATCATGGCTGAAAAGGCGCTGCGCAACAGCGCGGAACTCTTTCACACGCTGGCCGAAAGGTCAACCGACATGATTGCGCGCCTCAGCACCTCGGGCATCATCAAATACGCCTCGGCTGCCTGCAAAACCATTCTCGGATTTGCACCCGATGAGATGATCGGTCGCAACGGAACCGAGTTTTTTCATCCGGATGATCTTCCGAGCCTGCTCGAAGGCATCTCTGCAACCATATTGAAAGGAAATAATTACACCACCACCAGCCGCATTCGGCGCGTCGACGATACCTGGGTGTGGGTTGAAGCTACGATCATCCCGGTTCATAATCCGACAACGGGCGGGATCGATGATGTCATGGTGATGTCGCGCGATATTACCCAACGCAAGCAACAGCACGAAGAACTGCAGCAATTGGCGCAAACCGATGGGCTGACCGGCATCGCCAACCGCCGCCAGTTCATGCAGCTGGCGTTCAGCGAGCATAAACGCTCCCGCAGCCTGCATCACAAACTGACCATCGTCATGATCGATATCGACCATCTGAAGTACATCAATGACACGCAAGGGCATGCGGTCGGTGATCAGGCGCTAATCTTGTTTACGAGAACATGCAGAAGCCACATCCGCGAAATCGACGTATTCGGGCGGCTGGGCGGCGACGAGTTCGCAATACTATTACCGGAAGAGGATGGCCCGCGCACACGCCACGTCATGGAACGCGTCCGTTCCGCGCTGGCGGCCAGCCCCATCACTCTGGACGGCAAGCAAGTGCCGGTCACTTTCAGCGCCGGCATCGCCGAAATGCAGACAGACAAGGACTCACTGGACATCCTGCTCGCGCGCGCCGACGACGCGTTGTACCAGGCCAAGGCGGCAGGCCGCAACCGCGTGGCGATGTGAAACGTGACGCGTGAAACGTGAAACGTGAAACGTGAAACGTAAAACGTAAAGAAGAACGGATTCGGAATCCGAGTCCGTATCCGTATCCGAGTCCGTATCCGTATCCGTATCCGTATCTTCGTAGGGGCATGCCAAGCCACATTGCCGCACGAGCCTCAACCTACATGAGATTTGATGGCAATGCTTCGCCCCTGCGACAACCAAACGAAACCCCATTATCCACCAACCCGCGCTCCATTCACGTTATGTGTGTATGCCGTGGCCGGGGTGTATGCCACGCGGAGCGACATTGCCAATTACGTCACGGTAATCATGGTTATGTTGGGCAACCGTAGGTATCGCCCCTGCGATGATTCGGAACGGATTCCGAATCCGAATTACGTTTCACGTTTCACGTTTTACGTTTCACGTTTTACGTTTCACATCGCCACGCGGTTGCGGCCGGCTTCTTTCGCCCGGTACAGGGCCATGTCGGCGCTCGCCAGCAGGGCATCGAGGGACTCGACCTCATCGGCCATGCCCGCCACGCCGGCGCTGATGGTGACCACATAGGGCTGGTTGCCGAACTCAAGCGGGTGCGCTTTCAGGGCAGCCTGGACACGTCCCATCACGCGAAAGGCTTCCTCGCGCGTCGTTTCCGGCAACAGTAGCCCGAACTCGTCGCCGCCCAGCCTGCCCATCACGTCGATGTCGCGGATATAGCTCTTACATACCATCGTAAACGTCACCAGCGCAAGGTCGCCCGCCGCATGCCCGTAGGTGTCATTGATTCCCTTGAGACGGTCAATGTCGATGACGGCGATGGCAAAGGGGTGCTTCAGGCGCAACGCGCGCGACCGTTCATTGGCAGCCTGCGCCATAAAGTGGCGGCGATTGGCGATGCCGGTGAGAGTATCCGTCGTCGCCAACGCTTGCAGCGTTTCAACCATCCGGCGGCGCTCAGTGATGTCGCTCATGGTGCCAATCCGCGCCAGGGAGGTGCCATCGTCCGAACGCAGGAGGGTAAACTTGTCCTGCAACCAGCGATACTGGCCATCTTTGTGCCTGAAGCGATACTCGAGCTGGTAACTGGCGCCGTTCGCGCCGGCCTCGCTCTCGGCTAACACGCGGAGAATCTCAGCCTGGTCGTCGGGATGAATCATATCCGGCCCAGGATTCGCCATCAGGCGCAGTATCTCCTCCGGGGTGTATCCGCTGATCCGCTCAATGACCGGACTCCAGTACTCATAGGCATTGGTCAGCAGATTGCGCTTGTACGAGGCGTCGGTTGAGTTTTCGAGCACCTCGCGGAAGCGTTCCTCGCTGATGCGCAGGGCGGTTTCCACCTGCTTGCGCTCTGTTACATCCTGGATGGTCGCCTGGATGGCGGGCGCGCCATCGAAGGTGATCATGGTGCCCTGGATTTCTACGTCAATGAGGGTGCCATCGAGCTTGACGTGTTTCATCCCGATCAAGGGCGCGCTAGCGCTATTCTCAAGCGTATTCTTCACGCGCGCCAGGACGCTTTGATGATAATCCGGGTGCACCCGATCCAGCACACGACGGCCTATCATCTCTTGCGCCGCCGCCGCGCCATATATGGTCACGGCAGCCGGGTTGACGTACAGGATGACACCGTTACGATGAATGACGATCACGTTGGGCGACAGCTCAATCATGGAGCGATAGCGGGCTTCACTTTCGCGCAATTCCATGGTCAGTCGATCCGCTATCCGGTGCGCCGTGACATCGGTTCTGAGCACGGAGATAACGAGCCCAAACAAGAGCAGGCTGACGCCCAACCCGCCGCATAAGGCCAGCCAGACACTGCTGTAATCGGCGGCAGTCGCCAGCCCGCCCAGCCACGAGAAGCGCAAAGTCCAGCGGTGCCGGGCAACATCGACCGGAATCAGCCGGCTGAATAGCGCCGGAGATGCCGATGCCTGCCCCACGTTGGCTTGACTGTCATACAGCAACGTTGCTGGTGCCACCACATCGCCATCGTAGACTTGCAGCGAGATTTGCCTGTCCACGTATAAGATGTTCCAACTACCCAGCGTGCCGCTCATCATATCCGTCATGCGGTAGGGGCTGTAAACCCAGCCCAGGAGGGCGGCGCGGCGCTGTTCGAGCGTATCGATCGGCAGCGCATGATGATAGACCGGGACATACATCAAGGCGCCGGCTTGGACATCCTGGTTAGTCTCCTGTACCAGCGTGACCTTGCCCGACAGGACGGCGATGTTCTCATCGCGCGCCTGCTCCATGGCGGCGCGGCGCACGGGTTC
>CAIQQO010000131.1 GCA_903873965.1 uncultured bacterium | reverse complement strand
GTAATCTGTGTAATCTGTGGATTAGACATTGTCCGTTTCGCCCCGGACGACAATAGCATCCTGTGTTACTCTTTCGAACCATTTTGAACAATAGTGCTATACTGCGATGAACGCATGCCGTTTGCCAGTTTGCATGGGTGCGTGCGCCGTGATTAATCCATGGATAAAAACACCCACACGCAGAAATCCTCGCTACGCCGACAGGCGGAAGAACGTTTGGCAGCACGCCCTTCTACTTCCACCATCTTGTCGCAAGTCGATGCCATCCACCTCGTCCATGAACTGCAAGTGCACCAGATTGAGCTGGAGATGCAGAACGAGGAACTGCAACAGTCGCACGCGCAGGTAGAAACCGCGCTGCAACGCTACAGCGACTTGTACGACTTCGCGCCAGTCGGGTATCTGCTACTGGATCACCTCGGCATCATCTTGCAGGCCAACCTGACCGGCGCCAACATGTTTGAAGTCAACCGCGCCGATCTGGTAGGGCGACGGCTGGGTATGTTTGTCGCCGTGCCGGATCGGGCTGTGTTGAACGCCTTTATGGTGCGTGCGTTTGCCGATGACGCCAAACAGGTTTGTGAGGTCACGCTGGTGCAGACTTTGGGGCAATCCCAAAGCAATTGCCTGTTTGTGCGGCTGGAAGGCAGCGTGCCGGAAAATCGGCATGAATGCCTCGTGACAGTGATTGACATCACCGAACGCAAGCAGGCGGAACAGGCGCTCCTCGAAAATAATCAGCGCATGAAAGGCATCATTGAAGGGACTTATGCCGGTACGTGGGAGTGGAATGTCCAGACGGGTGAAACGATCTTCAACGCGGTGTGGGCGCAACTCATCGGCTACACGCTGGAAGAACTGGCGCCTGTCAGCATCAAGACATGGGAGCAATTCGCCCACCCGGATGACTTGAAGAAATCGTACGACCTGTTGGAGCGCCACTTTGCCGGCGAACTGCCACATTACAACTGCGAAATCCGCATGCGGCACAAGGATGGTCACTGGGTGTGGATCAACAACCGCGGTCGCGTCATCACCCGCACAGCCGACGGCAAGCCGCTGATGATGTTCGGCACCCACATCGACATCACCGAGCGCAAACTGACTATCAACGCGTTGCAGAGGCTGGCCACCACCGACGCACTCACCGGCCTGCATAACCGGCATCACTTTATCGAACTGGCGTCCGGCGAGTTGAAGCGCGCGGCGCGTCATCGACAGCCACCAGCGCTGGCCATGCTCGATGTGGACGGGCTGAAGCACGTCAACGACACCTATGGCCATGCGGCAGGCGATCAGGTGCTGGTGACCTTTTCGGAAGTGTGCCAACAGCACGTCCGCGACATCGACGTGTTTGCGCGGATTGGGGGCGACGAATTCGCCTTGCTGTTGCCGGAAACAACGAGCGAAGAGGCCTACCAGGTGGTGGAACGCGTCAGGCTCGTGCTGGCAACCAGGCCGCTTGAGCTTGATGGGCAGCAGTATGTGGTCACATTCAGCGCCGGCATCGCGGGCATGGCCCACGCACACGAAACACTCGATGCCCTGCTGGCGCGCGCCGACATGGCCATGTACCGCGCGAAAGACGCAGGTCGCAACCGCATCGCGATGTAAAACGTTTCACGTTTCACTAGGCTGCCGTACAATCGCTGCATGCAACTCGCCGAAATCACCAGTTATCTAGACGACTATTTGAAGATTGCCGATTATAAGGATCGTTGCAATAATGGCCTGCAGGTTCAGGGCAACCCAGAGGTGACGAAAGTCGCGTTTGCCGTTGACGCCTCGCTCGCTGCGTTCAAGGGTGCGCTGAACTATGGCGCTCAATTGCTCTTTGTTCACCACGGGCTGTTCTGGTCCAACCATGTCCAGGTCACCGGCGCGCACTATGAGCGTTTGAAGGTGCTGCTGAACAATGGCATCGGGTTATACGCCTGCCACATCCCGCTGGATGCGCATCCGGAGGTCGGAAACAACGTGCAACTAGCAGGCATTGCGGGTTTGCAAAACCTGCAACGCTGGGGCGAGCATCAGGGCGACATCATCAGCTACATCGGCGACTTGCCGCAAGCCATGCCGCTCGATCGGCTGGTCGCACGGATTGAGGCGCAGATCGGCAAGGGCTGCCGCACGCAATCGAGCGGACAGCCGGCGCGGCGCGTTGCGGTACTCACCGGATTCGGGGTCGATTTTGCCGCAGCAGCACGCGCTGCCGGCGCAGATACCCTGATCACAGGCGAAACCAGCCACGAGTGGTACCACAAGAACGCGGAACTGGGCATCAACATCATCTATGGCGGCCATTACGCCACAGAAACACTTGGCGTTTTAGCTCTGGCGCGCAAGCTGGTCGAAAAGTTCCAACTCGACCCCACCTTTATCGACCTGCCCACAGGAATGTAACGGCCGAAATCCGACAGACCCATGCAGCAACCCAGCAGCCATCGTCCCACGTCACGTTTTACGTTTTACGTTTCACGTTTCACATCTCACGTCTCACGCCCCCTGTTCCTCGTCGCCGTGGCGCTCGTGATTGTCGCCATCGGCGTAGGGCAACAGGTAACCGAGCGGTTGATTGCGCCGGCGTCGCCGTTGAATTTTGACGAGGCCGCGCATAGCCTGCCGGGGTACTACATCCTGCGCGACGTGCGCCGCCTCGACCTGCAGGCATTCTGGGGCGATACGCATATCCAGACCTTATGGCCACCCGGGTTCTCTTATCTGCAGGCGCCCGTGCTGGCCGTGTTGGGCTTGAGCGATGGCGCGGCGCGCTTGTTCTCCTACATGACGCTGGTGTTAACTGTCTTGCTCGGCCTGGCGCTGGTCAGGTCGATCAAGCCCGCATGGGCACCCGTGGCCGGGCTGGCCAGTGGGTTGATTGCGTTGAGCGCACCGGGCTGGTTAAGCCTGGGCGGCCTTGCCTTGCAGGAAACGCCCGTCGCCATGGTGACCTTCGCGACGTTCTGGTTATTCCTACGGGCATGGCGCACCGGGCGCGCCCGCTGGTATTTCCTCACCGGCTGCGCCCTGTTCTTCCTTTTCCTCACCAAGTACAACTATGCGGCCTTCGCGCTGGCATCGATCGGGCTGGTGGATATGGTCGAGCGCATCCGCATGGCCGCCCGGCGCGGTGAGTCGCCAGCGCGCCCCGGGTTCGTGCGCCGGTTTTTCACCAGGCGCCAGTTGGCTACATGGCTGGCGTTATACCTTCCGCTAGCCCTCGGGCTCGCATTCTGGTTTCTGGGCGGCACCGATGTTGTTCCCATGAAGGTCAAATGGCGCGATTTTGCTTTCTTTGTCAGCAATGAAGATTCGGGGTACCCCATGTGGAGCGAGCAGAATCTGCTCTTCTACGTTCGCACCACCATCAACTGGCTGATGCCGCATCCGCTGCTCGCGCTGGCGGCGTTACTCGGTGCCGGCTATGCCGTCGTCCGTATCCGCCATCCCGGCGTCACGCTGCTGGCGCTGTTCTTCACCATCGGCTTCACGCTGGCCACGCTGCATCAACTCAAAGCCGAACGCTACGCCGCGCCGTTCTTCCCGTCCCTGTGGCTCCTCACAGGGCTTGGATTAGCCGAGTTGAAAGCCCGGTGGGAGGCAGCCCGAACCAGGCGTGCGCCAATCCCGCCAGTCGCCAGCGCCGTCATAGGGCAACCGCGCGGGTTCGCCCATGCGTTCTATCCCTCGCTGCCCACGCTGGTCGTCGTCGTTGTGCTTTTCTCTGGGGCGCTGTGGAGCTGGCTGACGTGGTTGCCGCGGCTGGAACCGGTGTGGGCAGGCGATACGGCGGATGCCTTGCGCGCTGCCGGGCAGCAAGTGAGTGACTGGCAGGACCCGAACCGGCCTGTGCTGATCATCGGCACCTTCGGCGAACTCAGCCCGCCGTTTTTTGAATGGCGGTTGCGCACGCAGGCAGCCTTTGGCAACGGCAACATCCAATACGATGCGCCTCCGGGCGACGGCGCCGACTTGGAACGGGTACAACACTGGTTGCAGGCCAATCCCGGCACCCAGGTGACCCTCATCCGCGTGGATGAATCGGCGGCGGTGTATAACACGGCCGATATGAAAAACAAGAACGCCAACAGGCAGGCACTCGTCCGCCAGTTCGATCAAGCTATCCACGCCGGCGCGGTGAAAGGATATCATCTCGAGAATACTGTTGATTTTCCACGCGGCGGTATTACGATCAGTTATTATTTGCCACAGTGAGTCGTTTAGCGCATCGTATACGTCGATCGCCGAATTCCGGGAATGTTTGACGGCCAGGATGTCATGAAAAAACAGAGAGTCATTGGTTTTATTATCGGAGCGCTCCTATGGAGCCTATTTCTATTCGGCGCCGGCTGGATGGGGCGATCGCTGCTGTCTGGCGCCCAGGCAAGCCGCCGCCTCCCGACCATCACGGCCAATCCTGCGGCCAACCCCATCCTTGATGAGGTCTGGGGGCATGTGCGCGACAACTTTGTGGGCAATATCCCCAGTGATACCGTGCGCAACTATGCCATAGTGCGCGGCGCCCTGTCATCGTTGAACGACCGTTGGTCGGTGTTCATTGAACCGCAACCGCGCGCGGTGGAAAAAGAACACATGCGCGGTCAGTTTGGCGGCATCGGGGTCAATATCCAGATGGATGCTTCGGGCCATATTGCCATGACGCCCATCACCGACTCGCCGGCGCAGAAGGCCGGTATCCTGGCCGGCGACATCCTGACAGGCATTGATGATTACGATCTTCCCGCTGTCCCGGAGTTGAACGAAGTGGCCACGCGCGTTCGCGGCACGCCCGGTACTCCTGTGCGCATTCGCATCCTGCGCGGTTCGCAGAAGCTTGAATTTGTCGTGCAACGCGCCAACATTGACATGCCGTCCACCGACTGGCGCATCATCACGGATACCGTTAAACCAGGCTTCCTGGTGGGCTATATCGGAATACATGCCTTCACCGAGCGCACCGGCGCTGAGGTCAAACGCGCGCTCTCAGAGTTGAAGCAGTCCGGCTCTCAGGCATATCTCATTGACCTGCGTGAGAATGGTGGCGGGCTATTGAACGCAGCAGTGGATGTAACCAGTTTGTTTGTCAGCGACGGCGTTGTGCTGTATGAGCGCAGGCATGACCAGAATGATGTCGCTGTCCCAGTGAATGGCGACAGCGCAGGCAGCGCCTACCGCGAACCGTTAACCGTGCTGATCAATGGCAACTCGGCAAGCGCGTCGGAGATTGTCGCAGGTGCGCTTCAGGATCGTGGACGGGGCAAGCTGATCGGCGAAAAGAGCTTCGGCAAGGGTTCGGTGCAATCCATCTTCGACCTTAGCGACGGCTCTTCGGTGCATATCACTTCGGCGAAATGGCTGACGCCCAACCACCGCACGATTGACGGCACTGGATTAACCCCCGATATTGAAGTCATTCGTCAGGTTGACGAAGCCAATCAAGGCAAGGATTCGCAACTCGATCGCGCCATCGCCACATTGCGTGAACAACAGTAGGGAGAAGTTTTATGATGCAAGCAGAACCGGAAAAAAGCAGCAATAACACACTAAAAAACGTCTTGATGGGAATGGCCGGCGTGTTTATTGCCATCCTGATTTTCATCGTCGGCATTACGGTCGGCGTATCAGCGGCCAATGGGTTTAACTTCAACGGGCCAACGGCCTTCCCAGAAGCCACCGACCGCACAGCCAGTATCGGCGAAGGCACGCCAGTCAGCAGCGCCTCCGGGCTGAACACCGCATTAATGAATGATGTGATGTCGCGCCTGCGCTCGCAATGGTATGGCGACATACCGGCCAACGACAAGCTGACGGATGGCGCCATCCGCGGCATGGTCAGTTCCCTCGGCGATCCGTTTACCGCCTACGTTGAACCGCAATATGCCAAGATACTCGAACAGGACATGACCAGTAAGTTCGAGGGGATTGGTGCAACGCTCAAGTCGGTCACAGGCGGCGCCATCCAGATCGTGCGCACCTTCGAGGGTTCACCCGCGCGCAATGGCGGCGTGCAATCCGGCGACTTGATCGACTCGGTTAACGGCAAAAAGGTGACTGGCCTCACAACCAATGAGGTGGCCGCCATGATCCGAGGCACCGCAGGGACGACGGTTACCATAACACTTCGCCGCGCCGACCACCCCAAGGCGTTTGATATTGTCCTCACCCGCGCCGCCATTACCATCCCGCTTGTGACAAGCAAGATGGTTGGCGATGGCACGATTGCCTACATCAGCCTGTACGATTTCAGCCAGGAAGCCGGCAATCAACTGAACGCCAAGCTCAAGGAACTGCTGGCGCAGAATCCCAAAGGCTTGATCCTTGACCTGCGCGACAACCCCGGCGGCTACCTCAGCCAGGCGGTTGACGTGGGCAGCATTTTCCTGAAGAAGGGCGTTATTGTGATCGAGCGCGATACGAAAGGCAACGAGAAAACGGAGAGCACATCGGGTGTGGGCATGGCGCACGATATCCCGATGGTGGTGTTGGTGAACGGCGGCTCTGCCAGCGCGGCGGAGATCGTCGCCGGCGCGATTCAGGACTATGGGCGCGCCAAGTTGATCGGCGAAACGACCTTTGGCAAGGGTTCGGTGCAGTCGCCGCAGTCGCTGCCCAACGGCGGCCAGTTGCGCATCACGATCCAGCACTGGTACACGCCCAAGAACCGTGGCATCCACGGCACAGGTATCGCACCCGATTACGTCGTGGTGCGCACACCGGCTGATGAATTGGCCGGGCGCGATCCGCAGCTTGACGCAGGTGTGGACTACCTGCAGACCGGTAAGGAGCCTGCGCCGACAGCCGTCCCCACGGTCGCACCTACGCCCGCGAATTAGCGTGCAATCAACCGGCTACCCCACGCCCGCACCGCACACTGAAGATTCCGAGAGTGTGCGGCGCTATGGGCCGATCGGCGCGCTGGCCACATTAGGGCAGCGCGGTTGGTCGTGGCTGCCGCCCACCATCGCGCTTGCGTGCGGCATCATCGCCGCAGGCGAGTGGAATGCCCTGCAACTCGCCCATGTGGTCATCGCCGCCATCATCGTTATTGGCCTATGGCCGGCATTATGGCTGGCCCTGGCAGAAGCCGACTGGACGGCAGCGTTGGCACGCTGGCGCTTGTGGGATCAAGGCGAACCCTTGCCGCCGTTTCCCTACGCCGTTCCCGGCTCAGACGCCGATAAGCTGGTGATTGTCCTCGGCAAATTTCGCGCATGGGCGCAGCAGGATTTGTTGCCCAACCACGGCGTGGCGCTCAGCGTGATCCTGATGGCCCCGATCATGGCAGGTGTCCTATCAACCGTGCTTGGCGCACAGGCCGTGCACGTGACTATCGCGGCCCTCTGCCTGCCACAGATCGTGCTGCTGCTGACGCGCGGTAACGGTCAACCGGTGCCCTTATTGCGCGCAACGATTGAAGTCGGCCTGCCGCTCCTGCTGGGATATAGCCTGACGCACCCGGCGCCGCTTGAGGTGATCGTTGTGGCGCTGGGCTATGCCATAGCCTATGCGGGCGCAACAGCCCACCGCACGTGGACTTGGAACATCGGCCTGTGCGTCGTCATGGTGATGCTGGTGCTCACGCGCCATTCCGTCGGCGTCTTCGGCGTCGCCCTATGCTGGCTGCCGCAACTCCTTGTGCAATCCCCCCCCACTCCACGCCGCGCCGATGCCTGGCTGTATATCTCGATGCTGATCGCGGCTTTGACGATTGGATGAAGGCGCAGGCAATGGCGCATCGAGGCGTGGATTACCGATTGAAAATCGGCGGTAGCAGTGTAGAATCCAGATTGAATGACTACGACAGGTGAGTCAGCAGCTGATAATGTGACAAGTGGGCCACGCTTGCCGAGTGCTGGGGAAGGTCATAAAACTGGTGACGGGGATGCTGATTCCGAGGATTATCTTTTTCAACAAGGCCGCTATCAGTCAGCGTTATCGCAATGCACAAGGGTTCTCCTTCAGTACGCTTCGACGGATAATGTCATGGAACACCTTGTGCAGGGGGTTGGTGCAGACCGCGCCTATGTATTCAGCAATCATTACGATCCCGCCGGCGTTTTTTGCCTTGACATGCAGGCTGAGGCATGCGCTTCCGGGGTCCATGCGCAGATTAACGTCGATATCAACCACCACGCGCCCTGGGCATGGTTCCCAGACGAAATGCGCCAGTCCCTATCAAGCAAGCAGAGCTATGGCGGCCCCGTGGCGGAACTATTCATCTCTACCCCTGCGATTCGTGACGCACTTCTTGCGCAACCTCTGTTATCCGTGCTGTTTTGTCCCATCCATTTCGGCGCTGAGTGGTGGGGGATCATGGGATTTGACGATTGTCATGAAAAACGTGTGTGGGATGAGCAAGAGGTTGTTCTACTTCGAACTGTAGCCAACATGGTGGGGAGCACCCTGCAACGCTGGAAGGCGGAGGAGCAGGTGCGCGAGCGCACATTGCACCTGCAAAAAACCAACGAGCAGTTGGAAGAGATGCATTATCTGTTGCGCGATCAGGCCTCGCGCGACCCTCTCACCGGATTATTCAATCGCCGCTACCTGATCAGAACACTGGAACGAGAAATAGCGCAATCGGTGCGCGATCAGGAACCGCTCAGCCTGATGATGTTCGACATGGACTACTTCAAGGCGGTGAATGATGTCTACGGCCACCTGGCAGGCGATGAAGTGCTTCGGTACATGGCCCAGCTACTCCTGCAAAACACCCCGATTCAGATCAACGATAAAAGCATTTCTGTCACGGCGTCGATTGGCATCACGACCAATATGGCAACGGAAATCAGCAGCGATGCGCTCATCACCAAGGTAGATCAGGCCATGTATGCGGCCAAACAAGCCGGGCGCAACTGCACCATCTTCTGGGAATGACGGATCAACCCTATAAAGTCAACGGCATTGGGGCACTGCTATGAGTCCACAGATTACACAGATTCTCACAGGTGTTTGAATCAACCGCATTGGGGCACTGCTATGAGTCCGCAGATTACACAGATTCTCACAGATTAGAACTGGCGCGCCGAGTCGTGTTGCCAATACACAAAAACTCGGCGGATACATCCAATCTCTGCAATCTGCATCATCCGTGTAATCTGCATCATCTGTGCAATCTGTGCAATCTGCGGACTCTTCTAATCTGCACAATCTGCGTAATCTGCGGACTCTGTGGACTCTGTGGACTCTTCCAATCTGGGCTACTTCACCGGCAGGAAGAAGAAGCCGACAGCCATCAACAGGTAAAGCCCGATCAGCAGGACGCCTTCCAGCCAGTTGGTTTCGCCATCAGAGGCGACATGGGCGGCGATGAAGCACGAAGCCATCAGGGCGATCAGTTCGAAGGTTGTGAATTCCAGTGTCAACGGATGCCCGAACAGCAAGCTGACAAAGACCAGCAGCGGTGCGACAAACAGCGCCACTTGCAGGCTTGAACCCAGCGCGATGCCCATGCTCAAATCCATGTGGTTCTTCGTGGCAACTTCAATCGCCACTACGTGCTCGGCCACGTTGCCAATGATCGGGACAAGAATGATGCCGACGAACAACTCGCTGATGCCCAATTCCTTGACCATCGGCTCCACCGCGCCCACCAGAAACTCGCTGACCATGGCGATGAGCAACGTGGACACGACCAGCAACACGATCGCGGCGCTCAGGCTGAAGCGTGGTTTGTGCGCTGCTTCGCGCGTCATCCCTTCCGTCTTGCGCGCCGTAAACGTAAACACCATGCTGAGGATATACAGGATGATGATCACGCCAGCCGTGATCAGGCTGAGTGACTCGACGGCGACCGCATTCGGCTCTATGGCCTGGTTGAACATCGAAGGCAGTGACAGCGCGAATGCCGCCATGATCAACAGCGTCGAGTTCATGACTGCCGAACTGCGATCGAACCGTTGCAGGCCATACTTCAATCCACCCGCCACGATCGCAGCGCCGGCCACCAGCAACAGGTTGCCAATGACCGATCCGATAATCGAGGCGCGCACCAGGTCAAACAGACCTTCCCTGATAGCCAGTGTGGTGATAATCAATTCTGCCGCATTGCCCAGCGTGGCGTTGAGTAATGCGCCCACGCGCGGCCCGGTGCGCCCGGCCAATTCCTCGGTTGCTTCGCCCAGCAGGCCCGACAACGGGATCACGGCCAATGCCGAGATGACAAACAACAGCATGGGCGCGCCGTGTGTCAACTCAAGAATTAAAGCCACCGGGACGAATATCAGCAGTACGTTTAACGGTTTTGCAAACTGTCTTACCATGTCACCTTTTCTCACGACCAGGATAAGGCCACATTTTAACCGCCGACTGGGTGATTTGCCGGTGAGAAATCAACTAATCGCTGTGTTGATGGTTTACTGGCTTGCTCCACGGCAGTTGGCTACCGCTTCACTTGTGCGTATGGCCCGATCGTAAAGGCGCACCAGCGCGATGTGTCCGCGTAAGGATGATCCGATGCGCAAAATAGAACTGCCATTCACATCGCGCAGATACGGGCTGAATCGCCCCCAGCCAAACTGGCGCGACTCACCACCATCGCATAACACCCCATCGACCACGACAGTGATCACCTTCGGCCCGCCATCCACGATGAAGACGACGTGATGTCTTTGCCCCGGCTGCGTGCCAAGCGCGCCGCGATCAGTCGACCAGCGGTGGTCCGTTTGTTTGCTGATCAAGGCCAGTTCAAGTGTCCCGCCTGCGCCCGTACGGATGAACAGTCCTTCACCGCAATCCGTTCGGCTGTCGAGTACGATCTGCCCTTCCTCAAGACTCTCCAGCGTGATAACCAGCTCCAGCGTAAAACCAGCGCGGGTGTCTGCGCCGCGCATATCAATCTGCTGTGAATCACGCGTGCTGAAAACAGGGAGAGGCGGCATGGCCACTTCGGCGGGCATCGATGGTGCCTTTAGCTCCAGCACCAGTCCGTCGCGCGTCACATGGTCCGAAAATTGCTGCTTGAACAAGCCATCGACCAGGGCTGGGCTGATGGCGTGGACGCGCCCGATACTCTTCTGAGTTTCGGTGATCCAGAAGTCGCCATTCTCTTCGATCAGATCGGGGTAACTCATGCGGATGATGGGGTCATCGTCATACAGCACGATCTCGGGCTGTGACCATGCGATCATGCGGCCATCGGGCGTATCGACTTCATGCCCCGCCATTAACCACGCAGGATTGCGATCCTCGTAGGGACCGCTGCCTTTGGCCAGGCGCTGAATGAACTGCCCGCCGTGATTGTGAAACCAGTAAAGGTAGCGGCCGTTAGTACAGCGCCAGATGAAGTTGGCAGCGCGTGGATGTTTCACACGCCGTCCAGCGGGTGAATAGGTCAGATAGGCTGGCGGCGTCCAACTGTGGCCATCATCGCGGCTGTAGGAACAGGCAGGCCAGCCATCCACGGTGCGATAGACGCAGAAGAGCGATCCATCACTGAGCGCAGTCAGGCTTTGCTCCTCTGCGATACGCCCGCCGCCTGCAGGGGTGCGCAAACCGATATCGCCATCGGGCAGTGTCTCAAAACGGATCAGGTCGGGGTCACGCTCGCTAAGCAAGTTGTCACTGCGCAGAAAGGCGCCTTCGGATCGCGCGAAGAAGCCGACGCCCATCGCGCCTACCTTATGCATGACGAGGTAGGCCGCACCATGATGGATCAATGGCTTGCCCACGTTCCAGAAAAAACGCAGGGAACCGCCATACCCATTTTCACGGTCACACGCGAACTCACGCATCGGCACGTCATAGCGCTGTGCTGACCAGGTGCGCCCGTTGTCGTCTGAGTATTTGAAGACATAGTGTCCCAGCGAATCAACGCGCGTGTACACGCCGCCGTCTTCCCGTCGCACTTCGCGGACGTGATCAGAATTGTGGTTGTAGAAACAATACACGCGTCCATAGGGCGTCTTGAGCAAAACAGAATACGATGCTTCAGTGCCGTCTGCCGGTTCGATGGCAACCGGCTTCTCCCAGGTGGCGCCATGATCCGTGCTGCGCAGGCTGATCACATGCTGGCCACTCACCCCTTCGTGTCCTCGCCCCGTGGTCATGGTGCATAGCCATGCGCCGTCGTCCGTTCGAATGACATAGGGTTGATCGGCATAGCCTTCACTTGGTATTGGACTTCCGTTTTTGATATTTCGCAGATCGCTCATCACCCTATTAAAGCTGGATTTTCAATCCACATGGTGACACGGCAAAGCGACTATGTTCAGCGATAATCCTGGTTATGCCGCTCAATTTACCTGCGTCTCTAGACTCTGCGGGGTCCATCCTGAACGTGTTGCGCGAGGTCGATGTGCGCCCTATTCGACTGGCAGCCGAGAAGCCTTTTGTGCTGGCGTTTCTCAGCCGCGATATGCCCTTGGCGCAGCATTTGGTAGACCTCTTATATCGCGGGCTGCGAGAACACGACGTGCCCCCGGTGCGGGTGTGCGGCGCGTTCCCGATCGGAGCCATCAACCAACCCGGTCGCATCAACATCGCCGTGATTGTGGCGCGCGAGGACGGCAATATCACGGCAGAGCAGATGCTGGCGCATGAGCTTGCGCAAGCCGGCGTGCACGTCCTTGTATGCCTGATCGCCGATCCCGATACACCACCGCCATTGCGCATCACGTGGCTGCCGGCCGAACTCGTCGTGCTCAATAGTCCCATCGATGATATCGAAGCCACGCGCCGCCTGGTGCACGCCATCCTTAAATTTAAGGTGGTGGATGAGCTGTCACTGGCGCGCCACTTGCCGGCTTTCCGCGAACGTGTTTCACGCCGACTGATTGACGACACTGCATTTGCCAACGCGGTGTATAGCATTGGCAGCGGCATCGTTGAGATTTATCCGCTGGCCGGTGTGCCGATGAATATGGCCGATGTAGTGGTACTCACCAAGAATCAAGCCGTGATGGGATACAAGATCGCGCTGGCGATGGGGCTGACCGCCGAGTTCAAACAGATCATGCCGCAATTAGCAACAGTGGTTGGCGGCGGCTTTATTCTGCGTCAGGTTGCACGCGGACTCATCGGGCTTGTGCCGGGATTCGGCATCATTCCGAAAGTGGGTGTTGCCTTCGCCGGCACCTATGCCACCGGCGAAATCATTCATCGCTGGTGCGCGTATGGTGAGCGCGTCAATGCCCAGCTGATGCGCGAGACATACAACGCTGCATTGGTGCGCGGTAAAAATATCGCGCGGTTATTGCTGGGTCGCAGGAAGACAAGCAAGACCGATGCAGATAATACGACGCTGCCATAGCGCACTTGTACCCCGGCTTCTCATGGCTTTACCACATCTTTTAAAAAATCTTCAAAATCGTATTGACTTAATACCACATAACGCAGTAGACTGTTAGGTATTAGTTTAATGATGGAGGACACATGCTTCAGGTGGGTGACATGATTCCCGATTTTATACTGCCATCGGATACGATAGGCGATGTCAGTGCCGCAGGCTTGCGCGGACAACGCTTCGTGTTGTACTTCTACCCAAAAGACAACACATCCGGTTGCAACGCAGAAGCATGCAGTTTCCGAGACAACCTGGCTGGTTTCAATAACCTGAACGTGCCAGTTTTTGGCATCAGCCCAGACAGCATCAAAGCACACGCAGGCTTCCGCGCCAAGTTCAACCTGACCTTCCCATTGCTATCTGATGAAGAACACAAAACTGCCGAAGGTTTTGGAACATGGGTTGAAAAGAGCCCGTACGGGCGCAAGTATATGGGTATCCAGCGCAGCACCTTCATTGTTGGACCATCTGGCTTTATTGAGCGCGTCTGGCAGAAAGTCACTCCGGCGGAACATGCGCCGGAAGTCCTGGCTTATCTGAGCCAGCAGCCTGACGTATCCGCCGCTGATAGATTAGCGGCCCTAGAAACTGCCGATGAGCCTGTCGCCATGGCGACGGCTTTTGAGGAAATCGTGATAGCAAAAACCGAGGTGACTGAAGTGGAAACTGAAACTGTGAATGAAGTGGGTGCAGTGAATACCCCCCAGCCTGCAGCAAAGGCGCCGAAGAAATCGGCCAGCAAGAAGAAGACGACGACTGCGCAATCCGCGCCTGCGTCGCAAGTCGTCGACCTCATCGTCGTGGACTCAATGGTGGAAGTACCCGGTGAACCACCTATAGAGGTTGTCGAGGTATTCGAAGTTCAGCCAGAACCTGCTGCAACACCTGCGCCCGCGGTGAAGAAGCCAGCTGCCAAGAAGGCGGCTCCTGCCGCTAAGAAAGTGGCCCCTGCGGCAAAGAAGCCGGCTCCTGCTGCTAAAAAAGTAGCCCCTGCGGCAAAGAAAGCGGCTCCTGCCGCTAAGAAAGTAGCCCCTGCGGCGAAGAAAGCGGCTCCTGCCGCTAAGAAAGTAGCCCCTGCGGCAAAGAAGGCGGCTCCTGCTGCTAAGAAAGTGACCCCTGCGGCCAAGAAGCCAGCTCCTGCTGCTAAGAAACCGGCTCCCGTCGCAAAGAAGCCAGCTCCTGCTGCCAAGAAACCGGCTCCCGTCGCCAAGAAGCCAGCTCCTGCGGCTAAGAAACCGGCTCCCGCTGCGAAGAAGCCAGCCGCCGCCGCTAAGAAGCCGGCAGCCGCTGCGAAGAAGGCAATTGCAGCGCCAGCAGCCAAGAAGCCTGCTGCTAAGCGATAGAACGGGTACAGCAACTTCCAAAGCACTACCCTATGGCAGGTCATTGCGACATCAATGACCTGCCGTTGTCTTGTGCCACGGAGATGCAGAACCCACAGGCGGTGATGCATAGCGATAAAAGACCGCGCACCCGATAAAGACATCCTTGTGATCGGCTCTGGCCTGGTAGGCGCAACGATTGCCAACCACCTGGCGAATGCCGGCCGCAGGGTGGCGATTGTCGATGCGTTGAAACCGGCGCAGGCGGGCACACGCCGCGCCGTAGGTATCGCGACACCTTTGATGACCCCGAACTATATCGCCGATACAGTGCGTGGCGTCGACGGCATCACCAACCTGGCGATGCGACTGGCCGTGTCGCCGCGCGCCTGCCGCGTGATGCACCTGGCCACCGCGCCATCAGATACAGAGGCACTGCAGCTGGCTGCGGCGTCATTCAAAGACAAACGCCCCAAGGTGCTGTGGGAAAATAAAACCGATGCCGTCCCGACGGGATTCAGCGGCGGGATGATCGTGCACAATGGCGTACTGCTTGATCTGGGCTTACTCACTAACCGTTTATTGCAGCACCCGTACATCAGCGTCCACGATAACATCGAAATCCAGTCGCTCGATTCCAGCAATAACAGGCTGACTGCCTTGGCTCATGGCCATTCGATATGCGCCAATGCCATCGTGATCGCCACCAATGCCTACGCCGGCTCGCTGTCGCCCTATGTGGGTGATTCAGTTCAAATGGCGCGCTGCGTAACATGGAGTTCCCGCCCCCTCGACCAGAATCAACCCTTGCTCGAACGCATGCTGCAGGTGGTCCCGTTGCCGCTCATTATTGATGACGCGCGCATGCTGATGGCGCCGACACTGGATTGGCGTTTGCGCATCTTTGCGCGCAGCATCGACAACAAGCATGATCCGGCGGCCGATATTACGGCGTTTCTGCGCGCGCGCCTGCCGGAGTTGACGGCGGAAACCGATGAGTGGCGCTACGGTGTGACCTCCATCACGGCTGATCATGCGCCCCTGGTTGGTCGACTGGCTTCAGCGGGATCGGGCAGCGTGGTGTATGCGGTTGCGGCCGGCATGTATGGCCCTGCATGGGCGACCGTCATGGCAGAGCGCGTGCTTGCCCTGGTGGAGGTGTAAATCCATGTCCAATGACTGGCAAAAACTGGCACACTCGCGCATGACGCTGCTGCTATTGCTGGTGCTGTTGCTGGTGTTCGGTGAAAACGTCGCGCGCGTTGCGCTGTCGATCAAACAATATTTCGAATTGCCCGACCTTGCTACTGCGCTTTCGCC
>CAIQQO010000130.1 GCA_903873965.1 uncultured bacterium | reverse complement strand
CCGACACGGCAGGTAATGTATGGGAGTGGACAGCGGATTGGTACAGTGATACCTATTACGCGAGTTCACCTTCCAGCAATCCGCAAGGTCCAACTACGGGCACAGGGCGCGTGTTGCGCGGCGGTGGGTGGAGCAGCAATTCCAGCGGCGTGCGCGCGGCCGCTCGTCTCAGGTTTGGTCCTTCGTATCGCTACGATGACCTCGGTTTTCGTGTTGTGGTTTCTGCCCCTGGTTCCTAATCTCTGTCCTCTGAATCTGCTCTGAACTCTGTTCTGCTCTGTTCCTCTGATCCGAATCTGCTTCCGCATCCGAGGGGCAAAGGGGTGGGGTCTGGGGAGGGTCTCCCGCCCCAGCGCAGAAAAACGCATGAAAATCAAAATAGCGTATGATGACTGGGCCGGGTCAGATGGCTCGGTCAGGCTGCCCGGGAACAGACGTGTTGCGCGGCGGTGAATTCTAACAACGTGCGCGCGGCCAATCGTAACAGGAATGAACCTACGAATCGCAACGATAACAACGGTTTTCGTGTTGTGGTTTCTGCCCATGTTCGTCTGCCCCTTCTTCTGGCCGCATACTATCGAGCATGCGGCGGCGGTGTGCGCCCCCGCGCAAGGCCGTTCCAGCAGTGTTCACCCGTTAAGGCGGTTGAACCGAGGCGAAGGGAGAGGAACAGCGCCGGGAGGGTCTGGTCCGCGCGCAAGCCCTGACGGGCACGGTGCTACGAGGGCGGTGCCGACGCCGGGCGCATACCGAAGACAGGGCATAACCTGGCCTCACAGCCCGTTATGCCCGCCCTTTCGTCTGCTTCAGCCAGCCGCCCAGCAACTTGCCGATGTCGGCGACCATGCGGCTGACGTGTTCGTATTGCCCGGTGCTGAGCCACTTCCATTCAAAGGCAAAGCGCAGATACAGGCGCAACTTGTTGAGATGCGCATCAGCATCCTGTAGGCAGGCCAACCGCGCCGAACCGCTGCGCGCGTTGGCGTCAAACAGGCTTTCCTGAAAATCGAGCGCCGCATCCTGTAGTCGGCGGGTGACCACAAAACGCTGGTTCTTTGGAAAATCGTCACAGTGCGGCAACAGCCACATCAACATATCGCGCGTCTGAGTCAAAATCACCATGTCATCCATATATAACGACATCATAAGCTGGGATAACCTGTGGCTGGCATTTCAACATGCCGCGCGCGGCAAGCGACGCGGCAACGCGGCGGCAGGATTTGAGCATCAGGTGGCTGACCGCCTGATTGACCTGCAGCGTGATCTTGGCGCAGAAACCTATCGCCCCGGCGCGTACACCAATTTCTACATCCACGAACCCAAACATCGCCTGATCAGCGCAGCGCCGTTCCGTGATCGGGTCGCACATCATGCCTTATGCAATGTCATCACGCCGATTTTTGAGCAGCGCTTTATTGAGCATAGCTACGCCAATCGCGTCGGCAAGGGCACCCACCGCGCCCTGGATTGCTTTCAATCCAACATGAAGCGTTACCGCTATGTGCTGCGCGGCGACATCGTGGAGCATTTCCCATCGCTCGATCATGCCATCCTGCGCGCTGAGATAGCGACAGTCATCGATGATGATCGCGCCATGCGGCTGGTGGATGCCATCCTGAGCAGCGGCGCGGGTGTGCTGGTGAACGAATACACGCCGGTGTTGTTTGCGGGTGATGATCTTCTCGCGCTGGCGCGTCCGCGCGGCCTGCCCATCGGCAACCTGACATCGCAGTTCTGGTCCAACGTGTACATGAACCCATTCGACTGGTTTGTGCAGCGTGAATTGGGTTGCGCCGCGTATCTGCGCTATGTGGATGACTTCGCTTTGTTCAGCGACAGCAAGCAGCAACTGTATGCATGGAAACGCGCGATGATTAAACGGTTGGCGCGTTTGCGTTTAACGCTGCATGAAAGTCAGGCGCAGGCTGAGGTGTGTGAAGACGGCGCGCCGTGGCTGGGATTTGTGCTGTATCCCACCCACCGGTTATTGAAACGCCGCAACGCGGTGAATTTCACGCAACGGCTGGCGCGTCACCTGACCGACTATCGCGCCGGGCGCATCAGCTTTGCGGAGTTGGATGCCGGCGTGCAGGGCTGGATCAATCATGTGCGTTATGCGGATACGTGGGGATTGCGCCGACATATTCTGAGCAATCATCGTATCCCGGGGGCCGCGCGAAAGATCACAAGCAACGAGCGTCAAGTAGGGTGGGGATATTCGCCCAATACTTAAAAATTCCATCCTGAATATATTCGATCGATTAAAGTTCCTCGCTTGAGATCACCTTCAGGTCTGCGTCCGAGGCGTACGCCTGCTTGATGCTTTCCACCGTGTTGACCAACTCGCCGGCCAGCATTTCAATCCTGACCCATGCGCGGGTTTTGCCGGAGAGCCAATTCCTGATGTCTTTTTCGGACAGTTCATCAGGCAATTCGTCCAGCCACCCCTGACTCTTGTAGTCTGCGCGCATCCACCCAAAGTCAATCTGCAGGGCGGCATCGCGGCTCTCGCACAAATACAAGAACAGTTCCTGCTCGTCGTCCCCGATTTCCAGCCGCCATGCCAGCGCCTTCTCGGGCAGCGTGAAGTACCACGACTTGAGATTGGCGCTGTACGATGCCCGTCCACCCCTGTACAGGTGATATAGGCGCAGGCACGCCAGCTCAGGCCCGCAAATCCAATACTCGTTGTCTTGACACTCCAGCGTGACCGGCCATTCCGCCAGCCTGCTGAAATCGTCCTGATCGCGCTTAAGCCGGTTTTCCGAAACCGGCAGTCCTCTGAATGTCCCAATTTGATCACTCACTTTTCACCTCAAATCACAAAATCGCCGCTGGCAATATTCCGTTTCTTGTCTGCCTCTCTGCGCAAATAGTCCACCAACGCGTTGATGATTTCTGATTCGTAGCCGTACACGATCTTGCCAGGGAATTGAGCTGCCCACTTGCGCGCGCTGATTTTCGTGATTTTGATGCCTTCGTAGAACGACTTATCGCCGATTGCCCTGAAGTAATTGCTCAAAAAGGCTTTGACATCGTAAGACATTTGATCTCCTGCTTTAATCTACTCGTCTAACTGGTGGAGAGCCGCAGAACCACCAGCCAGCCGCTAGTCTAAAATCCGCCTATTAAGTTGTATCATCCAAAAAAAGTTTTAGATTTTACGGCTCTTTGACGCCGCGAAAGGGGCTCGGACCCTCATCTTCCACACTCACAAGCGTAGCGCTCAGCCAGTTGAGCTATCGCGACTTATGTGCTTTCGTTTCGTTAATTGATTGTACTCTTATGGTCTACTTTTGTCAATTGTATCTATTCTCTCCAGTTCATCCTCGCGGCGTTTCTGTCTGAGATAGAGGACGGCGTCGATCAACTCCTGTTCAAGGTCCATGAGCACGTACCGCCCGTTATTCGCCTGCAAATAGACGCCATACTTCTCTTTGCCCATGAGCGCCCTGGCCTTGATGTCTTCGGTCACGAGTTCAAAAATCGGCGTATCGTTATTAGGAACGGCATGACCAACCCGTCGTCCTGCACCGTATAGTATTTTTTCGCCGTATCCCACGGCCGAACTATCGGGGCGCATGGATCAAGGTTGAACTCACCTAGCTTGGCAATCAGCGCCGGTGGCGTCAACCATTCTTCTTTCGCCTTCTGGCGCTGATAGCTCCACGCGGAGAACGGATCGGTGTTGCTTGTCTCGCTCAACGCAACGCCTCAATCGAACTGCCGGCTATCCTGTTAACCAGATCTATCACGCCTGGAGCACTGTCGTATCTTCCGTTGGCGGTCGACAGTACCAGGATTTTTACCTCATCCAACGTCTGAAATGGCGCGGCTGCACCCGCAATGGCGGCGTAATGCGCAATGGTGCTACTGACGCCTCGCGCTGTCAGATGCACGCGCAATAACGTGCCGCACGTAAAACAATAGCACAAACTATCCGACAAAACACCTGCCGGACGAAAGATGAATCCGGCTGTCCCTGCACTCGAAACAAGCGCCAAAATGTGATCAAGTTGATTCCTGCAAGACTCACAATATAGATGTAGTGTGTTGCCCGAGCTGTCGACGACGCCTTCCGCCAATGGCGCTATATCGCTGTGCAAAAAGTAGGCCGGCGTCGAATCATCAGACCCACGCAAGAGAGACAGAACTAAACTCTCTGCCTCTTCAATCGTCGTGGCGTTTGTCAGGGTCAAAATAACGCTTCCTGCGCGGCCTCTGCTTGGATTTCAAGCCCAGCCAACGCCTGCCTGATTTCGCGCTCGTATTTGTCGAATATCCTTTGCGTGCCCAGCGGCACCCCGGAGTGGTCGCCGCCAACGCCTGGTGGGCGCGCTCCGGGGTTTAATCCGAAGTTATTTATCGCCTTGTTTCTTCTGCCACTCTGGAGCCGTGTACTTGAGCGGGTCACTCACTTCCAGCGCGCGGATGTCTTCGATTTTCTCAACCTCTCCACTTGCATGGAGCGTCCCAAGCATCATATCAATAATTTTTTGGAACGTGTTCCTGTACTCGCCGGCACACTGCACCCTGATCAATCTTTCGCCAGCCTTTGGCCCATGGGCCAATTCAATAACCGTCGCGTACATATGGACACTTGGATCGTCCTTCAAAAAAACCTTCAAGCGTTGCGTGTTTTGGTCGATCTGCTCTATAGATACTCCAAAAGGATTTCTGTCCATCAAAGAGCCTCTTCGCGCGAGCGCATGTAATACTCAGCCAGTTGACTGGTCGACATTACTACTTCAATCTCTTCCAACGGATTCACCTGTTCACTGTTATCTTGAAGAACGATCTTTTTCTTCCTGCCTTCCAAATCAACAACGTGACCGATTAACTTGCCAAAGCGAACAATTGTTCCTTCTGGCAGCTCCTTCACCAACACCTTACGTACCACACGTTTCGTGAATTTCACCACTATCTTGCCCTCTAACATAATATATGTTTCGCATAGGTAAACAGCTTAACTCTATTTACAACTCATACTCACCACCTAATTCTTTCCTATGCGAAACAATACCAATCGTCAACGACCTGCCGATATACACGCCCACTTCAGGCCGTGGTGACAGTGCGCCATCATCTGCGTGCCACTTCCCGTCACAATCGCGACAAGTCACGAAGCAGAGATTATCGCACAAACGACGCATAAGAACATGCGTTTCATCGACAACTTCGACAACTTCACACGGTTGGCCTATATAGTAGCGCAGCAGAGTCGCGCCCATGCCGATTACTGGCGCAGCGGACTTCTGCGCGTACAGCGCCACGTTCTCCGAAGTGCCGAACTCAACCACGCGGCACCATGTACAAGGCGACACAAAACCCAACCCAGGTGATCGCGGCTACGACTGCCCAGCGAACGCGTTTGCGCTTGTGGTGAATTGTGCTCAAACTACCTGAGTAGGCCAGCAAGGATTGTTGCTGGTAGCCCTTGAATGGTCTCGCTATAGGCTTCGTGAACAATTTCATCGACGTTCCTGCCGCGTAATTGATTCCATACCGGCCCTGCTCCGGTGATTTCTGGCAGGTAGCGTCCATCCTGCTTGTCTGGGCGAACATATTTGGCGAGAAATTCCACGGCGCCTTCGCGCTCGACGCGATAGACCGCACCGTTATCCAAAACTTAGACAAATCGGACTAGCCGACTTAATGTTTGGTTGACGCTTCGCCTTGGGTAGTTTCGTCCCGGCCTTTCGACCGGAACCAGCGCTCCCCAATCCACGTCCGTTTACGGCTTTCGCCGTGTCCGCGTAACT
>CAIQQO010000129.1 GCA_903873965.1 uncultured bacterium | reverse complement strand
AGCACATGGGTGGCCAGCGCTGGGATACCTCCAGCCTGATCAAGCGGCTAAGGTAACAGGGCCGACGCTGCTCGCAGCCATCAGCGGCAATTCAGGACTAGATTGGTTTTTAGCCGGCAGGCGCGGGGTCGACGCCGGGGGCTCTCAATGCTTCGCTTTTTGAAATCGCTCCTAACATTCACGCCGCCCCCGCCTTGCGATACTGCTTGATCCGACCTGAGTGGTCATCGGGACTGCGGTGCCAACTACCGCCCTCCAAACCTGACATTGACAATAGCAAGTGGAGTGCATGGCATTCTCATCGTCTTCGAAAGCGCAGCCATGTATGCTTGGAAATAGTTCCGATGTTATAAAGGAGCTTGGTCCAGCCGTGCGCCACTTTAGTGCCAGTCCCCGCCGTCTTCGTTCGTTCGAGACGCATTGGGCATTGTCGGCCTTGGTTGCAATCTCCGTTGCAGCATTTTGTCATGATTTCCGATCATTTTTAACTCATTCAATCTAGAGGCGACGCAAACCAGAGTTCAATTATTCCGGGACTTCACCCCGCTAGCGTTGCACTCGTTTGATAAAGTGCTGAAGCTTAGTTGCAATCCCGAACGATGTCCGTTGAGATTAATTAAGACCGATTCTGAGGAGCCTGATCAGCGGCGCATCAGGAAGTCTGAAGGCTGTCTGCCATGAACCGCTGCTGCCCGACACCAACCATCATGCAATCAAGCATCCGGCAAGAAGCCACTCGTGATCGACGGGAAACGCTGCACTACCGAATTACGCCGCACTAACGATGCCGACATGCGATTCCTCAATCTGCTTGCCGACGAACGGAATCACCTCTAATATTCCGGTCGACTAATCACTATGGAGCAAATGATCTCCAGAGTGTCGTCTTCCGCTATTTGATGTTCGCCGTAGGATGGTTAATCCAGTTGACAACATCGGCAACAGCACGTTCTTCCAAGCCGATGAACCCGTGATAGTGCTGATTGCCACACGGGTCGCCACTAGGTTCTGTCCCGCCACTTACAGCCTTGAATCCATACACTGATGCATTCTTGAACTTGCTACCAATGGCCTTCGCGTCTGACATTTGGCAGTGAACACATCCATCGTTTTCGTGCATATAGACCAGAACGGGTATGTGGATTTTTTCAATGCCTTGACGTGCTACTGACTCACGCTTCTTATATCCGACTACTGCTGAGGTCAACACAATGCCGTCAATCAAGTTTTTGCCGTCGTATCGGATGGCAGTTGCAGCAGCAGAAATCGTTCCACGACTCGTTCCCACCAACCAGACCGCCTCACTCGGTCGGCACCACTGCAAATGGACATCGACGTTTATTTCTTGACTTCAACCGGTGCTGGTTTGGGCAGCATGTTTTGCAACTCTTCTTCGCTGATGATCTCCAACACCCGAACCACCTTGAGTACACCGGTGGTGCTGCGGGCGATATCGGTGGCACGGTTGGCTTCGCGCTGAGTGACGCGTCCCATCAAATAAACCGTGCCACGCTCGGTCACCACTTTGAAGACATTGGCAAACAGGTCTTTAGTATCCACCATGCCGGCCTTGATCTTGCCGGTCACATAGGTATCGGAAGAGCGTTGGGGCAGCGACGTGTTAGCAAGAATACCCAGCTCGTTGACGGTCTTGCGCACATTTTCTACCTTGGCTACCACTTGCTCCACCCGTTGCTTGTCTTGCTCGGTCGGCACCTCACCGGTTAACAGCACCTGCCGGTTGTAACTAGTGAGGTTGACGTGAACTCGTTCCCCCAGGCTATCGCGCAAGCGACTGGCCGCGCGCAACTCAATGCCCTCATCTTCGAGTTGAGTGCCTGAGGTCCGGCGGTCAGTGGCCACCATGGAACCCATTACGGCACCGCCCAGGATGGCTGGCGCACAAGCGCTCAAGCCCGCGCTGATGCAGGACGTAAAAGTCAGCAGAGT
>CAIQQO010000128.1 GCA_903873965.1 uncultured bacterium | reverse complement strand
TATCGCCGCCGATGTTACGCCTGAGCGCCTGCAACGTTTTTTTGTCAAGGACGAAAACAGCTATCGCGTTACCAAGGGAGTCCGCGAGATGGTGATTTTTGCGCCGCAAAATGTGATGATGGACCCGCCCTTCACGAAGCTTGACTTGCTTAGTTGCCGCAATCTCCTAATCTATCTCACGCCAGAACCACAGCAAAAGCTGATTCAATTATTTTCTTACAGCCTGAAACCTGCGGGGGTGTTGCTTTTGGGCAGCGCGGAGACCATCGGGGCGCGCACCGATCTATTCAGTGCGCTGGACTCGAATGCACGGTTATACCGGCGACTGGATCCGGTGCTGCTGGCTGAATCGGTCTCTTTCCCGATCTCGGTAGCCAACATCATCCCGGGAACACAAAAACTACCGCGCATCTCCGCGCCGTTCATGAACTTGCAATCATTGGCAGAGCAGGTGCTCCTGCGCACCTTTACGCCATCGGCCGTGCTGGTCAACGAAAGCGGCGACATCATCTATATCAGCGGGCGCACCGGCAAATACCTGGAACCGGCTGCCGGCCAGGCTAATTGGAATATCTTCGCCATGGCGCGCGAAGGCTTGCGATCTGATTTGTTTGACGCCTTTCAGCGCGCTAGTCGTCAGAAAGACTCGGTAACGGTGCGCGGCATAAAGGTAGATGGCAACGACGGGTCACAATATGCCGATCTGACGATCCAGTGGTTAGCTGAGCCCGAAGGACTACGCGGCCTGATCATGATCGTCTTTGTGGAGACCAATGCTCCGCCGGTTTCGACATTATCGGGTAAAAGAAACCAGAGCAGCGCGCATTCTGCCCAGGTAGCAGCGCTTGAGCAGTCGTTACTCCAAGCGCGCGATAACCTGCAGACGACGCGCGAGCAGATGCAAACCACGCAGGAAGAGCTCAAGTCAGCCAACGAGGAATTGCAGAGCACCAACGAAGAACTGCAAAGCACGAATGAAGAGTTGACTACTTCAAAAGAAGAGATGCAGTCGATGAACGAAGAACTGCAAACGGTCAACCACGAATTGCAGGCCAAGGTGGACGAGTTGTCGCGCTCGAACAACGACATGAAGAACCTGCTCAACAGCACTGATATTGCCACGCTATTCCTCGACAACAACTTCCGCATCCGGCGATTCACCACGCAGACAACGCGGCTGATCAAACTGATCCCCACCGATGTGGGCCGCGACATCACCGATATTGCCTCCGACCTGCTCTATCCCGAGTTGATCACAGATGCGCAAACTGTTCTACAGTCATTGGTCTTCTCTGAAAAACCCATCGCTACCCGCGAAGGGGGCTGGTTTATGGTACGCATCATGCCATACCGTACACTGGACAACAGGATCGACGGCGTCGTCATCACATTTTCGGATATCACGGCGTCGAAGGTAGCGGAAGCCCTGATGCGCGACACGGAGAGCTATCTTCACCAGTTGATGAATACCATGCCGCATCTGTTCTGGATCAGCAACTCCGACGGCACATGTGAAACCGTCAGCCCGCAATGGATTGCGTTTACCGGCATTCCTGAAACCGGATTACTGGGAAATCGCTGGAATCAGGTAATCCACCCTGATGACCGCGAGCAGGTGAAAGCTCAATGGGCCGCCCATATCAACGCCGGCGTCACATTCGACATTGATTTTCGCATCCAGAACCAGCATGGCGCATACCGACAATTTCGCGCGCATGAACTTCCGATCCATGGCACTACGGCGAAACTCATCAAGTGGTATGGGTACTGCACTGAAATCGAAGAACCAACCAAGCCAGAACCACAAAACGGGTTATGATTGTGGACGTGTAAGGGCGAACAATTCAACAGGTATGATTATTAACCAATGAGTGCCACGTGGCCATGTGCCGTGTATGGATCACCACATGAAAACAAGAAAACTTACTCAGCTTGACGAGTTGCGCATCAAAGCAGAGGAGCGGATTGCGACTAGCCCAGCCATCGAACACGCTGAACCGCCGAATGGAGATATGGAACGGATGCTCCATGAGTTGCGCGTGCACCAGGTGGAACTGGAAGTACAAAATGAGGAACTGCGTAAGGCACGCGCCGAGGTCGAAAGCGGATTACTCAAATATGCCGACCTGTATAACTACGCGCCTGCCGGCTATCTCTTACTGGATCGAAGTGGCACGATCCGCCAGGCAAATCCCGCCGGCGCCGAGATACTGAGCAGACAGGTCAACCTCGTCGGACGATGGATTGGGTCTTTCATCAGCATGGCGGATCGCTCTACCCTCAACGTATTCCTCGATCTAATATTTTCCAGTGGCACAAGGCAAGTCTGCGAAGTAACGCTGTTGAATGATCCCGCCCTGCGCAGCAACGATTACGAGTTTGTCTTGTTGGATGGCATCTGTTCGCCGGATGGACTGGAATGCCGGGTCGTGATCGTTGACATCACCGAACGCCGCATGCTGTACCGGGTAGCAGTCAACACCACTTCCGAGGGTATCGTCGTCCAACGAGAGGATGGCTCCATCGTCATGTGCAATCCCAGCGCCGAACACATCCTGGGACTCACCGCGGATCAACTCAATGGGCGCACTTCACTTGACCCGCGCTGGAGATCCGTTCACGAGGATGGTTCGCCGTTTCCTGGCGACATGCATCCCGCGATGATCACCTTAAAGAACGGGCAGCCGTTGACCAATGTCATCATGGGCGTGCATAAGCCCGAAGGGACACTGACCTGGATCTCAATCAACACCCGGCCATTAATCGCACAGGGCAGTGAAAAACTGTATGGCGTGGTAGCGTCCTTTCATGATATTACCGAACGGAAAG
Source organism: uncultured bacterium (assembly GCA_903873965.1). GTDB lineage: Bacteria > Chloroflexota > Anaerolineae > J036 > Brachytrichaceae > CAIXPS01. The sequence continues at coordinate 1,783 of CAIQQO010000128.1, read as the reverse complement.
AGATGGAAGAACGGCTACATATCCTGTTTCACCATTCGCCTGATCCCATTATTCTGCTGGATCAGAACTGGGTACTGCATGATGTCAACCATGCCTATGAAACCATGACCGGGTACACGCGCGCCGACTTGATCGGCATGAGCCCGCACGACCTGGGAATCACGATGGATGAAGGCGCTGAAATTACGGCGACGATGCGTGACGCACTGTTGCAGGGCCAAACAATTCCGGCTTACGAGGTAGTTCTGCAATCGAAGAACGGTGAACGGATTGCGGTGGAGAAAAACATCCACACTGTGACCGTGGCTGGCGAACAGTTGTATATGGCGTCGGTACGCGATATCCGCCCGCGCAAACAAGCAGAAACCAGTATGCGTGAGTCGGTGCGCATGCTGGAAGAAGTGAACGAGTTGAAATCGCGCTTTGTAAGTGTGGCTGCACATGAGTTCCGCACACCACTCACAACCATCGCCATTACGGTAGACAATCTGAAGGCTTATCGCAAGCGCATGGATGAGGCCAAAATTGACAACCGCCTGCAGAAGATACGGAATGAAGTGCTGCACCTGCAGAGCATCATCAATGACATGCTGAGCCTGATGAGCACGCAGTCACTGGCATATCAACTGCAAACCGAAATGATCGACTTCGACGCCGGGTGCCACGCGATTGTGCTGCAATTCCAGGAAAACACAGCCATGTCGCACACGCTGCTGTACACGGGCACCCCAGAACCAGTGCAGGTGCTGATCGATCCGCGACTATTGAAAGAAGCCGTGACTAACCTGATATCGAACGCAGTGAAATATTCTGCCGCGGGCACGACGGTTCAAGTCACACTGACAGCAAGCAACAGCCAGTTGGCATTGACCATCAGCGACCAGGGGATTGGGATTCCGGCAGAAGACCTGCCTAACCTATTTCAACCGTTTCATCGTGCGCGCAACGTGCATGAGGTACAAGGCACCGGGCTCGGGTTAAGCATCGCCAAGAACATGGTTGAGTTACACGGCGGCACCATCCAGGCCGAAAGCACCGTCGGCAAGGGCACCACCTTTACGGTGACATTGCCAATGACTGCTTAAGACAGGGCCCCCTCCCCATACACAGAGAGGGAGATGAGCAATCAGCCTCAATAATGTATAAAATGTGATGCAATGTGCGTATATGAGCACATGAAAAGCGAGTGAATTTACTGACAGCGGAAGGTTCGTGGCTGATAGAACAGTAACCAATGGCTGCGATTGGGATATGATTGGTTTGCTCAACTGTGTGCGATAAGATCGTGCGAAGGTTGTGAAAAGTGATACGAGCGCACAAGATCAGGCTTAACCCAACCCCAGAACAGGCCGAGTGGCTTGCGTACTGTTGCCACGTTAATCGCGCGGCGTATAACTGGGCGGTGGCAGAGTGGACTGCACAGTACAAAGCCGGCGGCAAGCCAAGCGCAATGGCGCTGAAAGCGAAGTGGAACTCAGAGATCGACACAGTCCACCCGTGGGTGCGAGAGAGTTGCCGTGACGCTTACACTTCGGCATTCTTTGATGTTGATGATGCGTTCAGCCGATTCTTCAAGAAGCAGAACAGATACCCGAAGTTCAAAAGCAAAAAGACGGCGCGAATGAGCTTCGGCTTGGCCAATGACAAGTTTCGTGTGACGGGACAGGAAGCCAGATTACCGAAGATTGGGCTGGTGAACATGGCTGAAGCGTTGCGCTTCAGCGGAAAGATCGTCAAGGGAACCGTTTCTCTGAAAGCCGGACGCTGGTATCTGAGCGTAACG
>CAIQQO010000127.1 GCA_903873965.1 uncultured bacterium | reverse complement strand
CGTTACGCTCAGATACCAGCGTCCGGCTTTCAGAGAAACGGTTCCCTTGACGATCTTTCCGCTGAAGCGCAACGCTTCAGCCATGTTCACCAGCCCAATCTTCGGTAATCTGGCTTCCTGTCCCGTCACACGAAACTTGTCGTTTGCCAGACCGAAGCTCATTCGCGCCGTCTTTTTGCTTTTGAACTTCGGGTATCCGTTCTGCTTCTTGAAGAATCGGCTGAACGCATCATCAACGTCAAAGAATGCCGACGAATAAGCGTCTCGGCAACTCTCTCGCACCCACGGGCGGACTGTGTCGATCTCCGAGTTCCACTTCGCTTTCAGCGCCATTGCTCTCGGCTTGCCGCCGGCTTTGTACTGTGCAGTCCACTCTGCCACCGCCCAGTTATACGCCGCGCGATTAACGTGGCAACAGTACCCAAGCCACTCGGCCTGTTCTGGTGTTGGGTTAAGCCTGATCTTGTGCGCCCTTATCACTTTTCACAACCTTCGCACGATCTTATCGCACACAGTTGAGCAAACCAATCATATCCCAATCTCATCCATTGGTTACTGTTCTATCAGCCACGAGCCTTTCGCTGTCGGTAAATTCACCCGCAGGCAACGTCGATATCCACGCGCCCACGGGGATGTTCCCACACAAGCGACTGACCGGCATCTGTAATGACCAATTCATTGTGTGATGATGCGGCGCGTATGTCACCGGGCAACCGTACATGAATGATCACAGGGCGATCCACAAAGTCAGCGCCGACGCTGACCCATCCGGTATACCGATGCTCTGACGCATTATAAGACAGGCGGTAGGAGACATGCCCTTGGTGAGTGGGCGCGTCATCAAGGCCGACTGGCTCGCCGCTGCCAAACCATGTCCGAGGTAGCGCCAATCCAAGATGCAGCCCGTCATCCTGTTCCAGCACCATGCTGTCACGGATAGCGCGCACAACAGCCACTGGCGTCCACAGGTGCTGCCGATCACCCGTGATGATCTCGCTGTACGGCTCCTGCCCACGCTCCTCGCACCACGTATACAACGGTGTGCCGTGGTTGAGCACCGCGTAAATATAGTCTGCTACGGCATCGCCGTTGCCGCGCGCCAGATGCGCCGCCGCGATGTTATCGAGCGTGATCGCCACCCACATGCCATTGGTCAGCCAGCCGGTATTGATGGGAATGCCGCCCGGGCTGAGAAAGCGCTCGATATGGCGCAGCGTGCCGTTGATCAACTCGTGATCTTTGGGCAATAGGCCGCTGGGCGACAGTGCGTTCAAAACACCCCAACGGCTGCCGCTGGTCTTGCCGGGCACGCCCGGTATCCAGCGATAACCATCCTCTTGGATCGCGCCGAGATCGATCACGCGCAGCAAGTCCTCCCGCCCGCGCTGATAGCTACGCTCCAGTTCCGGCACGTCATCTGCCTTCCCCAGCAGGTGTGCTGCCTGCAGCGTCATCTTATCCGCGTACACGGCCCAGATATTGTGCGGGATGAACACGCCATACAGGTCATCGCCATCCTTCAAACCACAGTCGCCCATGCCGCGCGGCATCAACCCACGCACAAGCGGATCCGGCGAGTGGCGCGTCTTTGCGCGCATGGACTCCAGCCAGCGCGAACTGGCCAGCATGCGCGGGTACACGCTCTCAAGATACTGCCTGTCGCGCGTCAACAAGTAGTGCTGCATGACCACCCATGACTTGAAACCCGCAGCACCCCACATCAAGTGCCCCCACCCTTTGGGCTCGGTCCAGTCGCCGTTCGCTTCCTGCAACATCAGGGGTAAATCGTAACCGCGTAGCGAATCCACGTGCAACCCGACCTGGTCAAGGGCAATGGCCATGATCCCGGCTTCGTACGAGTTCGGAGCGCGATAACCCTCAGTCCCAGGCGTCCCCACGATATGACCATCGGGCAGCGGTTCTCGCATGACATACAGGTCGGCTAAACAGGCCAGGTACCCATGCCGCACACCCACATCGGGGATGTGCATCGGCATTGAACGCGCCAGCAATGCACGCCACACCGTCAACGCGGCCTCATACGCACTGCTCCAATCAGCCGCTGATAGCTCGGCGATGTTGTCGGCATAGGCCATATACGGTCGGACAAACCAACCCGTGCGCGTCTCGCCGGCGGGAATGTCCCACACGGCATTGATCACTGTGGCACTACGGGCGGGATAGGCATCCGCACCCAGACAAAGCACAAGAACACGGTCAGCGCGATCGAGCCAACCGGCTTCGAGTACGTTAGCCGTCATTTCGGCGTCAACCCAACCAGGATTCATGCCGGCCCAGTTGCCCGGCTTCTCGCAGGTCAGCGTGAACTGATGCGATTGCGCCGTCGTATTGGTCAGTGTCACGCGCGTGATGGCCGCCGATGCACCACCCGCGATTTCGGCGCGTACGGTGCCTGCTGCGCCACGATAGGCATAATCGAGCACCGGCAGATGCCCCTCTGCGCGGGTCCATGTGCAGTCCGTCAGTTTTTCACCGTCAATAGTGGCCGTGAAAACCATCTCCCAGCGCGTTATCGGCGTAAGGAATGAGAATAACGGGAATTGGCCCAGGTCATCATAGGACCATGCCATGCGCAGCGTGCCTGCGGATGCGTCCAGCAATGTTTTGTCTTTACTGTCGGGCATGGCAACGGTCAACCGGTGCGGCGTTGCGAAAGTGTACGAAAAATCGACCCCCGAAGGGGACTGTGTGTTATTCATTCAATGAACTGCCTTGGTCATTTGCGCTGCAACAGCCCGACGCTGTAAAACTCATACGATGCCGCGCGGTCGGGCACATCAACGACATGAACCGTGAACCGGCACGGCAGACCACTGCCTGGACAATGCGTGACCCACCAATTGCGATAAGCCTTTGCATACGCCGCGCGCAGGCGTTCCACTTCATGCTGATAACCCGCCGGGTCAACCAGCGGATTGGGTTGCTTGGGCTGACAGCCAAACACATGCATTTCTATAAAGTCGATCTCGGCGAGAGACTGGCAGATGCCGGCCTCGCACACCCACTTCTCCCAACACTCAAAAACCAGTGGTATTTCGCGCTCCGGATCCATCGTCACCAGGTCAGTCAACCCGAGCACACCCTTAGCCGAATACCCGCCGGTGAGTCCAGCGAAATGGATGCGCAAATCGCCATCCGGCTCTTCCTGCGTCACCAGGTTTGACAGAACAGGCGCATCGCCCTCTGAGTAGTACGTCAGTTTGCCGCGTTTCGTCACGTTAAATGCCATAAATCCTCCTACCCAGTGAGTGTAGAGCAAAAACAAAAAAAAGCAGGCGGCTGCGTCGGGGGAAACGCAGCAGCCTGCTGGAAAAGGACGCCACGCGGGCGTCGTGGAAAGCAACGGTTTAGTTGTCGCGCAAAATCATGCCGCTAATGGCATTGTAGGCAGCAGTTTCCTTGGCGATCAAGCCATCACACTGCCCCTGTTTACCAGACAACACGGCCACACTCTTCGGTGCCACCTGACCCCAATCCTGCAGATCAGTGTAGAAGATGCCGCTCCATCTACAACCATTCTCGGCGGGTGTAAAGACGACAAAAACGGGCTGAAAGTTAAAGTCCAGAACCATGATGCAGCCATTTTGTCCGGGCGTACACGTGGCGTTCTGCAATATCGTATAGACGCCAGCCGTGACATCGCGCGTGCCGACGGAGGGACCGCTGCCTGCCGCATTAAACCTGGCATTAAACGTCACAATGTCGAGGCCGGTCAACCGGTTATCACTCGACACTTTCGCATATAAGACTTTTTGTCCATTAATCTTGCTGGGTGTGCCGTTCGGGTTGCTGATCACCTGCCCAAAGTCGATAAAACCAATAAAGTGGCTCTCATCACTGGTGTATTTGGTGGGAACGCCCGACGCCGCCGCGGGTGCAGAGAACGAGAACGCGAGAAAGATAGCGAAGAAACCGGTAAACAAACGCTGTATTCTACTCATGTCACTCCTTTAATCCCATAAATTGTAACATAAACGCAAGAATTTGCGACACAGGCACATTGACACTTGTTGCAGTGACATGCTACTTATGTGTTATAGCGGTATTTAGTGATCTTTCGGTTGTTCCCGATCAATTACCATTCGGTCATGTGTTGAGCAGATCGGCAAAATCGACTATGTCTTTGTCAACAAGTGCTCGATTTGGTAGCCTTTTTCGAGGAAGTAAACAAAGTCGCCGGCATTCTCTGAGAGATCTATGGGCGTGGTGCCCGTAATCTGCATAAACTCAAGCTCGATCTCACGGGCTTTACCGCGCGGGCGGCGTGGCTCTGCATCCGCGCCGTAAGTGATCCAGAACGCATGCCACAACGGCAACGCCTGCGGCGGCAGGTTGGCGATGCGCACATAAGGTTGACCGGCGGCATCGATATCAATCCACTTTTCCTTCAGCGCGCGCATAAGCGGATACTGATGCGACGAGGTTGAATCATCAAAGAGATAGTGCAACACGATGGCGTCGTCGATGTAGGTATAGTAGATATCCCACAACGCATCATCACGCCCCATCCACGCCGTACCGTACTTGGCGACGAGGTCAAACGGCTCCGAATAGCCTACCAGCGTGCGATCATCCGGATTGTTGCTGCGATCGCTGTAATACCACGGGTAATATGACTCGGCCAGCGCTCGGATCGTGCTGAACTCCACCGCCCGTCCATCCAGGTGCGGATAGGCCGAATGAGCATTGCACCCATACAATCCGGTGCGCGCATCCGTGTAAAGCACGAGATTGTGTTCCGAGTCCTGGCTCGATTCAAGCATCACGAGACGCGGGTCATGGCCATGCAGATAGTTCACGGCGTAGGCAAAGGTCGCGCCCTCGAAGCAATGTGCGCGCCCCGTCTGCAAGACCTGTCGTGGCGACATGACCGTCTCTTCGGTGTCGGGCGTGGCGTGATCGTTGTTGTAGTAAATCTGCGTGTTCAGGAAGTGCTGCACGCGCGCAGGCGTGTCGAGCGCCGCCAGCACCACCAGTTCATCTGGCGTAAAGGACAGTCCCAACGCAGCAGCGCGAACGGTT
>CAIQQO010000126.1 GCA_903873965.1 uncultured bacterium | reverse complement strand
CACCATTCACAACCAACTCAGCCCGCTGGGTGTGGAGGATCAAGCAGGCGTTGCTTTTGCGCGCAACAACAGCATACAGGCGCTGCCAAGTGAATCATCGATGCAGGATTTGTGTGCGTGGAAAGTCACCTATATCATCATCGATCCATCGCTGGCTGGCCAGCAGCGTGCGACGCAGATGCAGAATGCATTTGCGGGACGCACCGATATTCACTTTCAATACCAGATCGGCAATGCGCTTGTATATCACATGGATCCATGTTTGCCGGACAAGGGCTGACACAGAGTCAGCGAATGAGACAGGACGACCGAATCGGCTATCATGATTACCACAACATGGCGCGACTAATCAAGATATACCCGGCACTGTTGCGCCTATATCGGCGTAGGGCCGTCGCTTACCGGGCGACATACATCATCGTGCTGGTCAACGCTGCCTTTCCGCTCGTGATGATGTCGATCTGGATCGGCCTGGCGCAACAGGGCGCGACGCAGAGCGATGGCTACAACGCGGTAAATTTTGCCGCGTATTACCTCACCGCCATTGTGGTGCGGCGCATTACGGCATGCGGCATTGTGCGCGATATTGAAGGGCTGATTCGCAACGGAGATCTGTCGGTCTACCTGCTGCGGCCGGTTGGCTTGCTACATCATTTCGTCGCCCGCGTACTGACCACCCGTCTTGTAGTCGTGCCGATTGTGTTCGTGCCGGTGGTGATAGGCATGCTGATCACGCCGGGCGTGGTGCAGACGCTCGACCTGCACCCGCTCAACCTGGCCGTGTTTGTGCTGGCATGCGCGGTAGGGCTGGCGTTCGAATTCATCACGCAATACACCATCGGTTGCCTGGCGTTCTGGATCACGCAGGCGCACGGCGTCAATGCTGCATTCGCACTGGCCAAATCATTCCTGGGCGGCTATATAGTCCCGCTGGGCTTATTCCCGCTCGCGCTGCAGACGACATTACAGATGCTGCCGTTTCAGTCCGGGGTGGCGTTGCCGGTGGAAATATTGACCGGCCGACTCACCCCCGAAGCAGCGCTGGCGCGCATAACCATCTGCGCCGTTTGGGTGGCAGTGATTGCGTTGTTCATGCGTCTCATCTGGCGCGCCGGATTGCGTTCATTCAGTGCGGTGGGCGCATGAGACGCACCATTGCACTTCTGCGCCTGTTTATCAAGAACAGCCTGCAGAGAGAATTGGAATACCGCATCAACTTCATCGGCCTGTTGTTGATGTCGATCATGGATGCCACATGGTCGGTCGGAGGCGCGCTGCTCTTTTATAGCCACCGCGCTGTCATTGGCGGCTGGACGTTTAACGAAGCCCTGGTTGTCATCGGGTTGTATTTTCTGGCGATGGGCTTTGTGGATATGGCGGTTCAACCTAATATTGCCGCTATCGTCGAACACATTCGCACGGGCAGCATGGACTTTGTTCTTACCAAGCCCATCAACTCGCAAGTCAACGCCACTTTGCGCGAGTATCGATTTCAGAAAGCGACCGGGATACTGGTCGGCCTCATCATCCTGGTGTATGCGTTGATCCGCGTGGGCGCAACGCCATCGCTGCCGCAGTGCGTCCTGTTTGTATTTCTGTGCGCGGGAGGTTGCGTCCTGTTGTATGCGTCCATGACGATCCT
>CAIQQO010000125.1 GCA_903873965.1 uncultured bacterium | reverse complement strand
TGGTCGCAAATGGTCGGCTATACGCTGGACGATCTGGCGCCGGTCAGCTTCAAGACATGGGCAACACTGACCCATCCCGATGATTTGCAGAAAACCAACGATCTGCTGCAGCGCTACTTTGCCGGCGAACTGTCGTACTATGACTGTGAAATCCGGATGCAGCACAAGGATGGCGGCTGGGTGTGGGTTCATGCCCGTGGCCGCGTCATCACCCGCACGCCCGACGGCCAGCCGCTGATGATGTTTGGCACGCATACTGACATCAGTGAGCGTAAACAGGCCGAGGAATTGCTGCGGAAAAGCGAGCGCAAGTACCACAGCATCATCGCCCAGTCTGCCGAGGGTATCCTGCTGGTGGATGAAGACGGGAAAATCCAGGAATGGAACAAGGCGCTGCAGGATTTGACCTTGCTGTCATGGGAGGCCGTTGCTAATCGGCCCATCTGGGATGTCCTGGTGGACCTGTCACCCAGCCTGTCTGGTCGCCGGGTCAGTCGTGACGACATCATGCAGCACATCAAGAAGTCGATACTCGACAATGACAATGCGGTAACCCGAGCAGGCAACAGAGAGTTTGACATCCAGCGCAGCGACGGGCAACACCGGGTAGTGAACATCGTCTTTTTCAACATCGTTACCGATGATTCCCGCATGACGGCGGCTATCTATCAGGATGTTACGGAGAGCAGGCGCCAGGAATCAGCGCTCGAAAACGCGTATGAAAATACACTGGGAGGTTGGGCGCGCGCCATCGACATGCGCGACGAAACGACAGGCGACCACAGCAATCGCGTGATGGAAATGACGACTCGGTTGGCTACCGCCATGGGAATTCCCCAGAAAGACATTGTGCACATGCAACGCGGTGCGCTGCTGCACGATATTGGCAAAATCGGCGTGCCAGATCGCATACTGGGTAAACCCGGCCCGCTGAACGATGAGGAATGGGTCATCATGAAACGGCACCCGCAGTATGCCGTAGATATGTTGCAACCTATCGAGTATCTGCATCCGGCGATGGAAATTCCCTTTGGCCATCATGAGCGCTGGAACGGGTCCGGTTACCCGCGCGGGCTGAAGGGCGAAGAGATTCCCATTGGCGCCCGCATTTTTGCCGTGGTGGATATTTGGGACGCGCTGCGCTACAACCGCCCGTATCGAGAAGCGATGCCTATGCCACAGATTCGCAGTTACCTGGAGTCACAGGCAGGTGTGCTGCTTGACCCGCGTATTGTGGAAACCTTCCTGGACTTGATATTCCGCGATGCTGAAGATCGCGGTCGATAGGCGATATCGCGCGCGTCGTGTCCGAATCCGTATCCGCGTCATCGCAGGGGCATGCCGCGTGGAGCGACATTGCCGCACGAGCTGCGGTTTACACGAGATTTGATGGCAATGCTTCGCCCTTGCGACAATTACACAAGACCACACCGGCTACAACCCGCAACCCGATCGACGCCCCCGGAACGGACGGCGTTCTTATCCGTGAAATCTGTTTAAATCTGTGTAATCTGTGGATTAGTCATTGTCCGTTCGTCCCGGGTGACTCGGTGGTCGGCCTGTGTGCGACGACCTCGACCGGCATCCACGGCGCGCTCTGGGGCAGGAACACAATCGGGTCAAATCCTGCTGCCTGCAGCAACCGCTTCAACACGTCCTTGCGCAGCACCCGCTTGCGCACGCCAATCGTGTCGGTTGTCCAGCGCAGGTGATCATCAACGTCGCGGGTTTCGTCCTCGCGCATAAAGGCGTTCATCGCGACCACATGCGTCTCGCTCTCAAAATCCCAATCCTCGATGCACAGAATGCGCCCGTTCGGCACGCGCCGTTCGCCGCAGAAGCTGTGGCGCGGCATCTCCTCCATGAGGAAGTCCATGTCGCGCATGCGAATATAGAGCTGCCCGCCTGGTTTGAGGGCAGCCCGTATACCGGCCAGCGCCTGCTGGATTGCGGCATCCGTGGGCAGTTCATACAAGGCAAAGCAACTGACGGCGCAATCAAAGGCAGCGTGAAACTGGCTGCCCAGGTCGCGCATGTCACATTCCTGAAAGTGAATGTCCACCTGCTCTTCAGCCGCGAACTGCCGCGCAAAATCCATGCTTGACGCTGAGACATCAGTCGCAGTGACCGTCCAGCCGAGGCGCGCCATGGCGATGGCCTGTTTGCCCCAGCCGCACGAACAGTCCAGCGCCAGGCGTTGCCCGTTGGCGTTGCCCATGGCCGCGCACAGCGTACGACCTTCCTCGTCCCAGTCCTTGATATGGTCGAGGCTATACGGAAGACCAACCTGGAGTATGTACGTGTTCATTCGGGCGTAATACTCTGGCACGGGCAAAATCCATGGATACATGAAGAACCTCAATCCACCAGCGCCGCATACGCCAGGTTGCGGAAGTCGATGTTGGCAAATTGGCTGCCGCCGGGCAGGTATTGCGCGTTGAGCAGACACACCATGTCCTCGACAGGGTCAATCCAGAATTCGGTGTTGGCCGCGCCGCCCCAGCCCCATGTGCCGGGTGAGGTGAGTGCCCCCATGCGGGGAACCGCGAGTTGCACGCTGCCGCCCAGCCCGAATCCCTCGAGGCCGCTTGTGATCATACCGGCCGGCAGTTGGTTGGTGAACATCATCTCAACCGTCTTGCGCCCCAGGATGCGCACGCCGTCGAGCGCGCCTTTGTTGGCCAGCATCTGGGCAAAGCGGTAGTAGTCGGCAGTGGATGAGACCAGGCCGCCGCCGCCCGAAGGTGAGTTCGTCGGCTCGGTCCAACTGCCGTTGGTGACAAAGGCGTCGATAGGCGCTATGCCGTCAGAGAGGTCGCTGAGTGCCAGCGGATTGGCCTCATCGCGGATTTTCGGGCCGTAGCACGTCGCCAGACGGTGCACTTTGTCGGGCGGCGCGTAAAAGCCGGTGTCGGGCATGCCGAGTGGATCGAACAGGTTGCGCTTTAGGTAGGCCGCGAGCGACATCCCGCTCAGCACCTGCACGAGCAGGCCGAGGACATCGATCCCAAGGCTGTAAATCCACGCCGCGCCGGGCTGACTGACCAGGGGGATCTGAGCGACGTTGTTGATCAGCGTTTCCAGCGTGGTGCCGTCGTTGGCCATGAGCACGCTCCAATAGCGTTCACGGTGCAACTGTTCGGACAGCGCGTTGGTGGTGCTGCCGATGCCGTAACCCAGCCCTGCGGTATGGGTGAACAGGTCAAAGATGCTGATCGCGCGCTGCGCGGGTTCCGTATCACCGGCGGCGTTGATGAACACCTGCATCGTCTTGAAGGCAGGCAGGTAGTCGTACACCGGGTCGCTCAGGCGAAACCGCCCCTCTTCGAATAACATCATCATGGCCGTGCTGGTGACAGGCTTGGTGCTCGAATACATGCGGAAAAGCGCGTCAAACGGCATAGGTTTGGCCGTGGCAATGTCGGCATAGCCGGTTGTTTCGTAATGGGCGACTTTGCCATGCCGCGCGACGAGTGTGATGAATCCGGCGAATTTGCCCTGATCAACGTAGCGCTGCAACACGGGCTTGATGCGCCGCAGGCGGTGACTTGACAATCCCAATAGTTCTGGCGATGTAATTTCCATGACTGCTACGATAACAGGTTTTTGCACATAGATTACCAAGAGGGGCAACGGTGGCGTGATGGTTCAGCCCAGCGGTTGATCAGACAAGAGTGTTGACAAGCGGCTGAACGGCTTTTACACTAATCTCATCCAAAAATGACTGACCACACGCCGACCGATCCACCTGTGCCTATTCAGAGTGCACCGCCACAGCGCGATCTGCGACGCACGCTGGTCATCGTACTGCAGGCAGGTATCCTCGTCTTGACGGCGATTCTCGTCATCGCGGCCATCCCGTATTACTACAATGCATCGCACATGGCGCTCGTCATTGGCGTGGAGGTGCAGATCGACCCGGCAGGCAATGCCGTATTCACGACCGTTGTGAGTGGCACGCCGGCGGCGCAGGCAGGTATCCTCGTCAGCGATGTACTGGTAGCCATGAACGGCCGCCCCATCATCAGTGGCACCACGCCGGCGCAACTGGGCGAGCAGGCAATCGGGTGGGTATACACGCCGCTAACGGTGAGCGTGCGCACAGGGTCGGCCCCGCCGCGTACCGTGGCCGTTCTGCGCACGCCCGAACCCGGCCTGATCACCACACGCCTGGTCGCGCTGGGGATCAGCTTCGACTACATCGTCGACTTTATGTTGTTGATGGATTGCGCCGTGATGATCGTTTATCTGGCAGTCGCACTGGTGCTGATCAGGCGCGGACGACATACAC
>CAIQQO010000124.1 GCA_903873965.1 uncultured bacterium | reverse complement strand
TGCGTGAATCACGTGTGGTGTAGCGCATTGAATGAATTCGGCGCTTGCACAAACCGGCATGATAGCAGCGCGGACGACGTCTGTATCAAGGCCGCAAGGATCATCAATCGCATCTGGCAGGAATCGAACGGCGCCGATCTCATGATCGACAATGCGACCATGATGCAGGTGGTCGGCGACTGAGCGCGACATGGAGTTCTGGCCCTACCTGCAACACCTGTGGGCAGAACGCGCCCTGACCTAGATCGGCTTCAACAGGATCAACCGCAAGCTGCTTCAGATCAGGTCTCAATTGATCGATTCACATTTGTGATCCATAGTTAGACTGTATGAAGAATCTATTAGTGTCCTTTGTCCCCGCTTCTTTCCTCTATTTCTCCCCGTTGACCTTTTTGATAATCTATTTTATGTTTATCTCGTTCCCGCCAACCGAATGGATAACAAGAAATTACTTTGAGGCGATCATTAGTCGACAGATGTGGCGTGCATTGGCGTTTTCATATAGTCAAAGGTGGCCAAATTGTACTCATTATGCCGAGTTGTCTGCTAAAGATGACATGGCACTATACAGTGATGCTGAAGTACGTAACGTGAACGTCACCATATCTCGTGGAGGTGGAAGCGATGACACAATAGAATGGGGGAGAGTGGACTTTGAGTACCGAAAGCCTGGCGTGATCCATTTTGATCGGGGGCAGATTGTATTAATGACGTTATTCGACGACTTTGGCTTTAGGTATACATGCGGTGGTCACTACATGTACCCTTAACTCCATGTGATCAAGAACAGAATGTGATGGCCATGGCCACCGCACGTTGTGTGAAGTACATGCGGTACAGCACCGAATGAATTCAGCGCCTGCGGAAATCGGTAAAGATAAAGAACGTCCGGCGGTCTTAACGCGCTTCGCGAAGCGGCTGATGGCATTACCGTCGTTTCTTTCCGCGTCCACTCGCTCGTTTGACCACCGTCTTGTACTGCACTGGCTCTGCCGGGACGTCGGGTGCCATTTCGGCCTCAAGCAGTAGTTCATCTTTGGCTGCCGCGTCGCCCATCCGGCGCACTTTCTCCCATTCGGGCGTTGTGTCGTCAACGTCGTTGAGATGCTGGCGCAGTTCGAATACCTGGTCGCGCAGCATGGCGGCCTTTTCGAACTCAAGGTCCTTGGCTGCCTGCTTCATCTGTTTCTCCAGGTCGATCAAGAGACGGTGGGCTTCGGCTTTGGGCAGGTCGTGCAGTGAGATGTGCTTTTCGCCGCCGTCTGTCGCCTCGCCGTAGCTGACCTTGGTATCGGCCACAGCCTTGACGCGGTCGGTCAGGTCGCGTACAGTCTTGTATATCTGGATAGGTTCGACGCCGTGCGCCACGTTGTAGGCTACTTGTATAGCCCGGCGGCGATCAGTCTCTTCAAGCGCGCGCTTCATCGAGTCGGTGACTTTCTCGGCATACATGATCACTTTGCCGTGGACGTGCCGCGCGGCGCGCCCGATCGTCTGGATCAGCGATGTCGTGCTGCGCAGGAAGCCTTCCTTGTCGGCGTCGAGGATGGCGACGAGTGACACTTCGGGCAGGTCCAGTCCTTCGCGCAACAGGTTGATGCCGACGATGACGTCGTAGTGCCCCAGTCGCAAGTCGCGTAATATCTCGACGCGCTCGACGGTTTGCACTTCGCTGTGCAGGTATTGCACTTTGACGCCGATCTCCTGCAGGTATTCGGCCAGGTCCTCGGCCATACGTTTGGTCAGTGTGGTGACCAGGACGCGTTCACCGCGCGCCACGCGTTCACGCACCTGGGCAATCAAGTCATCGACCTGGCCCTTGACGGGTTTGACCTCGACAATCGGATCGACCACACCGGTCGGGCGGATGACCTGTTCGGCAATCACTGTGCCATGCTGGTTCTCGAAAGGACCGGGTGTGGCGCTGGAGAAGATGGCCTGGCGGAAACGTTTCTCGAACTCCTCGAACTTGAGCGGGCGATTGTCGAGCGCGCTGGGCAGACGAAAGCCATAGTCTACCAACACCGATTTGCGCGCGCGGTCGCCGTTGTACATGCCGCCGATTTGCGGAATGGTCATGTGGCTCTCGTCGAGGAAGAGTAGGAAATCGTCGGGGAAGTAATCGAGCAGCGTGAAGGGGGGCGTACCTTCGGGACGTCCATCCAGTACGCGCGAATAGTTCTCGATGCCGGCCGTGTGACCCACTTCTCGCAGCATTTCGATGTCGTACCGCACGCGTTGTTCGATCCGCTGCGCTTCCAGCAGCTTGTCATTGTCTTTGAAGAACTTGACGCGTTCTTCCAGTTCCAGTTCAACCGCCTTGATCGCGGCCGCCAGCTTCTCTTGTGGCGTGATGAAGTGTTTGGCCGGGAAGATTTCGATCTCATCAAGCGTCTGCAGCAACTCACCGGTGAGTGTGTCAACCTCGGTCAGGCGTTCTACTTCGTCGCCGAAGAACTCAATACGGTAGGCGGTGTCGGCGTAGGCGGGTTGCACTTCAAGTGTGTCGCCGCGCACGCGGAACTTGCTGCGCCCCATGTTCACGTCGTTGCGCTCGTACTGGATAGCGACCAGCATGCGCAACACCACGTCGCGGCGGCGCACCTCGCCCTTCTTGAGCTTGACCACGTAACGGCCGTAGTCTTCCGGGTTGCCGATGCCATAGATGCACGACACAGAGGCGACGATGATCACGTCCTTGCGACTCATCAGCGAACTGGTGGCGGCCAGGCGCAACCTGTCGATCTCGTCGTTGATCGACGAATCTTTTTCGATGTACAGGTCGTAGCGCGGCATGTAGGCTTCGGGTTGATAGTAGTCGTAGTAGCTCACGAAGTACTCGACGGCGTTCTCGGGGAAGAACTCTTTGAACTCGGAATACAACTGCGCGGCCAGGGTTTTGTTATGCGCCATCACAAGAGTGGGGCGCTGCGTGCGTTCGATCACCTTGGCCATGGTGAATGTTTTACCTGTTCCGGTAGCGCCCAGCAAGGTCGTGTAGCGGTTACCAGCATCCAGGCTCTTGATAATCGTCTCTATCGCTGTCGGTTGGTCCCCGGTCGGCTGGAAAGGGGAATGCACTTTGAACTCTGGCATAGGGTTGATTATAGAACAGACGTTCAGCGCACGTGTGGTTTGGCTTTCACGATGCCCCAGGCGCGAGAGATGGGCATGACAAATAGGATGCCGGTGTGTGGATTCTGGAAGTCACCAACGATGGATTGGGCTGCCTGAATGGCCTTCTCGAGTACGGCGTCATCATCGATGACACTGAACAGCGTGCGGTTCTGACTTTCTTCGCCTGAGAGGACGGAGCGCAGTGACACGAACAACGGCAGGTCGTCGCGACCGGCATCATCAGAGCGCTTGCTGCCTTGGCTATCGAGCACCGTGACGCCGGGGACGCCGGCCTCTTCCCATGCCTGCAGGATGTCCATCTCCAGGTCGGTATTGTCAAGAACGAGCACCAGTATGGATGTGTTCGACATGACTTGACTCCTTGTGTGAAATGACCCGTCGTAAAAGCAACGGCGTCACCAGCGTGGTGAGTAACACCATCATCACCACCGAGGCAAAAACGTTCGCGTCGATCAAGCCCTGTTGCAGGCCGATCGATGCAATGATGAGTCCCACTTCACCGCGTGATATCATACCGATTCCAACGCGCAGTGAGTCAGCCCACGGCATGCGCGCCAGCCGCGCACCCAGCCCTGCACCGACCACCTTCGCCACAACAGCCAGGAGGGTTAATAGCAGCATGAAGGCGACTGTAGCGCCATCCAGGTTGCGCGCATTGACCTTCAGGCCGATGCTGACGAGGAAGAGTGGGACAAAAAACGCGTAGGCGATGGTGTGCATCCCACGTACAATTTCGCGGCGCAAATGGGTGCGGCCTAAAAAGACGCCAGCCAGGAATGCGCCGGTGATCGCCGCCACCTGGCCGAATGCTTCGGCTGAGAATGCGAATAAGAGCGTGATCACAATGGCCCACGATACGACGCCTTCGCTGATGGGCAGCAAATGGATGTGATGGGTTAGCCTGGGCAAAAGCCACAGCCCAAATGCGATGGCGACTGCGAAGAACGCAATCATACCGGCAAGCACGCCGATCAGGTTCCCTCCGCCATCGGCGCCGGTCATCGCCAGGAAAACGGAAAGCAGAAGTATACCGAGTACGTCATCGACTACGGCAGCGCCGAGGAGCGCCACGCCGACGCGGCTCTTGATCGCTCCGAGTTCCAGCAAGGTCTGCGCTGAAATACTGACGCTGGTCGCTGTCAGGATCAACCCGATGAAGATGCTGCCGGTCAGTGCGTGATTGAAAAGCAGCGACAATCCTGCCCCAAGTATCAAGGGTACAAGCACACCCAGAAATCCCGCTCCAAGTGCGATGTGCCCGGACTTGAGCATCTCGCCGGTATCGACTTCAAGCCCGGCCATGAACATGAGCAGGATGACGCCGATTTCGGCCAGTGCTGTGACGATCTCTTCGGTATGCCCCTGCGCGAACACCGGCCACTGGAAGATGCCCAGCACCGTGGGACCAAGGATCAGTCCGGCCAGCAGTTCACCCAGTACTGCAGGTTGCTTCAGCCGCATGCTGAGCAGCCCGGCTGCCTTGGTGGCGAAAATCAGGATGGCGAGTTGCAGGATGAGCTGTAAAGATGGATTCATGTGGACCCATTCCCCGGCGCATCTTTCTGCTCAAATCCGATGGCAGCAATAACACAGCGGATTTCACCATAGTCGATTGATTCAGGCAGGATGGCCTTAATCGGCGCCAGTCGTTCCAGTGTGCCTACCTGTGTCACGGCAGCGCGAATTCTGACTTCGATAGTCTCGCTGACCAGTCGGCGCAAGGGGATTTGTCCGCTGTTGACGAGTTGCGCCGCATGGTGGTAAATCGTGTTCACCGTAAGGCCGCGCTTAACGGCGACTTCTTTGATGCTGAGACCTTCGGAGAACATCACGGCCGTGGTCGCAATGCTGCTGACCTTCTCTTCCGAATCCGATGGAACTGCTTTGATCGTTGGCGTCGCAAAGTTCGGGTGCCCCTCGCCGCGTTGTTCGCGGATGTGCCAATCGCAGCAAGGCTTGGCATTGGTCGGGCTGTTATCGCCGAAGTGCGTCACCAGCATGCCCTGCCGGCAACGCGTCGTCGTTTCGGCATAGCCGATGATCTTATCGAGCTGCGCGCGTTTATATGTGCGCCGTCGTTGCACGTCGGCCTGCGCTATGTCGAGCGCATCCTGTGTCAATTCGTTCGCTTCGTAACGCAGATTGGTGCCTTCGTTGTCAAGGCGCACAAGGCTTTTGGCAGCTTCAAGCTGCGACAAACCGACGCGGAGCTTGACTTCAAACAAGCGGGTCGCCCGCACCAGATCATCGATGTTGACGCTCGATATGCCGTTGCGGGCGCGCGTCATGATCATCTTGTGCAACGCGATCAATTCATTGCGCGAAGGCGAGTCGTTCTCGATGAACCACTCCTGCAATTTGCGATCCTGCGGCGCATACAGAAGCATGCACTGTGCCAGTTTGCCATCGCGCCCGGCGCGACCTGCCTCCTGATAATAGGCTTCCACCGAGCCCGGAATGTTGTAATGCACGACGAAGCGCACATCCGGGCGATCGACGCCCATGCCAAAGGCGTTTGTTGCAATCATCACAGCATTGCTGGTGCTGAGGAAGGCATCCTGCATCAGCGAGCGCTGGCTCTTCTCCAGTCCGCCGTGATAGACGAATGACGGCACCTTGTATTGCCCATCGAGTGTGGCGGCGAGTTCTTCAGCTTCGCGCCGCGTGCCGACGTAGATGATGCCGGCGCCTTTGACGACGCCGAGTACTTTGACGATGGCCTGCATCTTACTGGGCAGGTCGGTCGTTAACCGTACGTGGAATACCAGGTTGGGACGGGTAAAGCCCGTGATGATGCGCTCGGCGTCCGGCAGCTTGAGCTGGTCAAGGATATCCTGCTGGACATCGATCGTTGCAGTGGCAGTCAAAGCCACCGTGACGGGATTGCCCAGCATGCTGCGCATGGCGCCGATGTGCAGATAGTCAGGGCGGAAGTCGTGACCCCACTGCGATATGCAGTGCGCCTCGTCCACGGCAAGTAACGACACCTTGGCTTTGCGCAGCGCCGTCAAAAAAGCCTGGTTGCGCAGGCGCTCCGGCGCCACATAGACCAGCTTGAGCTTTCCGCCGGCTAACTGATTAATGCGGCGTCCCTGCTCATCACCCGACAGCGAACTGTTGATGTAAGTAGCGCTGATCCCGCGGCTTTGCAGTCGATCCACTTGATCTTTCATTAATGCAATCAACGGCGAGATGATCAATGCCGTGTCGGGCATCGCGACCGCACAGAACTGGTAAATGAGCGACTTGCCGCTGCCGGTCGGCATGACCACCAGTGCGTCGCGCTGATTCAAGACGTGCGTGATAGCTTCAGCCTGCCCAGGGCGGAAGGCGTCTATCCCGAAGCGCCGTCGCAGCATCTCGGGATAGGCAGCAGGTTCAAGTGGCGGAGCGATGCGCGGTATCAGGTCTCTAGGCATCGTTAACCTAGTGTCTTGTCGAGCGCGGCGCTCGTCACAGCAATGGCTTGTTCAGGAGTCATGGCGCGTATTTCAGCGCTAAAAGGTTCGACCGTGATGGGGCCGTCATAGCCAGTTTTGCGCAGCGCGCCGTAGAATCCGGCGATATCGATTACACCGGTCGCGCCAACCATGTCGCGTTCATTATCGATCTGCTCATCGGCAGTGCGCCCCGGCTTGCCGTCGTTCACATGAACGTAGACGACTTCCTCGGTGGGCAGCATCTCGATTTCGGTGAGTGTGCCATGCGCCGTATACCAGTGGAAGCAGTCGAGTAGCAGGCCGACATTGCCTGTGCCGATAGCGCCGCCAAGCGCGCGCATGCCGTCCATGGTGTGGACAAAATCGTACTTGTACCCCTGCCGCAGAGTGGTCGGGCCTACATATTCCAGCCCCATCCACATGCCATACGATTTCAGTATCTCGGCGACTGGCGTCAGGCGCTTCACGGCCTGGGTGAAATATTGCTGGAAGGTGACGGTATTAGAACGCGGCATGACCCATGTGGTGCAGCGGGTGCAGCCGAATTCAGCCGCAAAAGCGGTTTCCTCTATGAAGCGAGGCAGGCTGGCCGCATAGGCGCGGTCGTCGTCCCAGTCGCGCCAGGCGACGCTAAGACCGCTGGCGCCCACTCTTAATCCAGTTGCGGCCAGCCAGTCTTTGGCAGCTTGCAACGATTGAGTTTTGGCCATGTCTGAAAGAAAGCCAAGGTCGAGATCGACGCCGGCGAAGTTGTATTGCTTTGCCAGCGCACAGGTTTGATCGAAGGAGAGTTTGTGGCCTAATGCGCCCGGATTGAGATTCTTGAACATACTTGAATCTTAGCAGAGGAGAAGGGTAATTGGAGGCGCTGCGTGAGACCGTAAGATTGAGGATGAGTGGACAATGGCGTGCTCTAACATGATGCTTATAATGACGCGCTACACTCTGGTGTTGATAATGTGAATGCGCCATTGAACTGTAAAGTATGGCGCGGCGTGACAGATGTTGGTACGGATCGATCAATCCGGGGTTGTTGGATATGGACTATAAAGACTACTATAAGATTCTGGGCGTTGAGCGCAACGCTGATGGCGAAACGATCAAGAAGGCGTTTCGAAAGCTCGCTCGTCAATTTCACCCGGATCTGAATAAGGGTGACAAGAAGGCCGAAGAGCGTTTTAAGGAAGCCAATGAGGCCAATGATGTTTTAAGCGATCCTGAAAAACGCAAGCTTTACGACCAACTTGGATCCAATTACCAGCAATATCGCCAGAGCGGTGGCGACCCGCGCAACTATGACTGGGGCCAGTGGGCGAACCAGAATCCATTTGGCGGTGGTGGGCCCCGCAATCGCCCCGGTGCAGGCTCGACAGAAGGGTATGACTTCAGCGATCTGATCGAGCAAATGTTTGGGCGACAGCCCGGTGGCCAGGCGCAAGCACGGCGCCCGCGCGATCTGACGCACCCGGTTGAGATTACGCTTGCCGAAGCCTACAGCGGTACGCGGCGCATGCTCAATAAAGGTGACCAGGAGATTGAAGTCGCGATTCCGGCCGGTGTGAAAACTGGGTCGAAAGTGCGCGTGAAAGGGCAGGGCGGGCGCAATACGCGTGGGCAGGTCAGTGATCTCTATCTTGCGATTGAAGTAGCGCCAGATGACACCTATGAACGCAATGAGGATGACCTCAGTCGTGATGTCAAGGTGGACGCATTTATCGCCATGCTGGGCGGCGAGACGTCTGTCCAGACACTTGGCGGCAGCGTGGTCGTCAAGGTGCCTGCCGGTACATCGTCGGGCAAGAAACTGCGCTTGCGTGGCAAGGGTATGCCAAAGTTAACAGCCAAGGGTGAGTTTGGCGACCTGTATATCAAGTTCATGGTCACCGTGCCGCGCGAGCTAACGCCTGAAGACCGAACTGCGATTGAGAATATCGCCAAACATTACGCAGCGCATTAAGTAAGCGGATTCTGCGCGAGCAACAGCAAGGCGGAATATGAAAAAAAGGAGAGTAGTCACTCTCCTCTTTTTTGTTCTGTCAGCTGACCTACTTCGACATTGACCGCAGGACGGCCTGCAGGATGCCACCGTTTTTGTAGTAGTTAACCTCTACGGGGGTATCGAGTCGGGCAATGGCGTCGAACGCTAGCACACTGCCATCCTCGCGCTGCGCCTTCACATGGATCGTCTGGCGCGCCTCGATGCTGTCGTCGATGCCCTCAATGGTATAAAGCTCGCGCCCGGTCAAGCCAAGTGATGCGGCATTCTGCCCGGCAACGAACTGCAGCGGCAGCACACCCATACCGACCAGGTTGTTGCGGTGGATGCGCTCATAGCTTTCGGCGATCACGGCGCGCACGCCAAGGAGTGCAGCGCCTTTGGCTGCCCAGTCGCGCGATGACCCGGTGCCGTACTCTTTGCCGGCCAGGACGACCAGCGGGACATTCTCCTGCCGGTAGCGCACAGCGGCATCGTAGATGTCCATGCGTTCACCCGATGGCAGGTGGGTTGTGACGCCGCCTTCGACGCCCGGAACCAGCAGGTTCTTCAGGCGGATATTGGCAAACGTGCCGCGCACCATGACCTGGTCGTTACCGCGGCGCGCGCCGTACGAGTTGAAGTCGGTTTTCTCCACGCCTTTGCTCTTCAGATAGCGCCCTGCAGGGCTGTTCAGGGCGATATCGCCGGCCGGCGAGATATGGTCGGTCGTTACCGAGTCGCCAAACAAACCGAGTACGCGCGCATTCTGGATCGGCTTCAGCGCAGCGGGCGTCAAGTCAAAGTCGGTAAAGAAGGGCGGTTCCTGGATGTAGGTTGAAGCATCATCCCACTGATACAGGTTGCCTTCGACGCCCTTGATGGCCTGCCACTGCTCGCTGCCTTCGCGGACGTGTGAATAGCGGTCGATATACATCTGGGCGGTGAGAGAACGGGCGATGGTGTCGCGAATCTCCGCCTGGCTTGGCCAGATGTCACGCAGGAACACAGGTTGACCATCCGTGCCAATGCCAAGAGGTTCTGTGGTCAGGTCAATATCGGTCGTGCCCGCGATGGCGTAAGCCACGACGAGGGGTGGTGAAGCCAGGAAGTTGGCTTTAACGATAGGGCTGATGCGTCCTTCGAAGTTGCGGTTGCCGCTCAGCACAGCCGAAGCGACCAGGTTCTCGACCTGAATCGCCTGCGCCACTTCTGCCGGCACTGGACCGCTATTGCCGATGCACGTGGTACAACCAAAGCCGACGATATAGAAGCCCAGCGCTTCGAGCGCCGGTAATACCCCTGCCGCATTGAAGTAGTCTTCAACGACGCGCGAGCCGGGTGCGATGCTGGTCTTGACGTAGGCCGGCACCCGGAGTCCCTTCGCTACCGCTTTTTGCGCCAGCAATCCAGCGCCCAGCATGACGGAGGGATTCGAGGTATTGGTACAAGATGTGATGGCTGCAATGACGACAGCGCCATGCTTGAGGACAAGATCCTCGTTGCCATTCTTGATGTGAGCCGTTTTTTGCAGGTCAGATTCCTTAAGACCAAAACCGCGCTCTGCTGTCGGGGCGGTGAGTGCTTTCTGGAAGGTCTGCTTCACCTTGGGCAGTGTGATGCGATCCTGCGGGCGCTTCGGGCCGGCGATGCTGGGTTCCACCGTGCTCATATCAAGTTCGAGCGTGTCGGTAAACACCGGGTCAGGCGCGCTGTCGGTGCGGTACAGGCCTTGCTCCTTGGCGTAGCGCTCGACAGTCTCCACCAAATCGGCCGGGCGACCGGAACCGCGCAGGAAGTTGAGCGTTTCGCTATCGATGGGGAAGTAGCCCATCGTCGCGCCATATTCGGGCGCCATATTGGCGATTGTCGCGCGGTCAGCCAGGGTTATGTTGCTCAATCCGGCGCCATAGAACTCAACAAACTTCTCGACGACGCCCTTCTTGCGGAGCATCTGGACGACGGTGAGTGTCAGGTCAGTCGCAGTAACGCCCTCTTTCAATGCGCCATACAACTTGAAGCCTATGACCTCAGGTGTGACGAGATAGAGCGGTTGGCCAAGCATGACAGCTTCGGCTTCAATGCCACCGACGCCCCAGCCAACCACGCCCAGGCCATTGATCATCGTGGTGTGCGAGTCGGTGCCGACGACCGTGTCGGGGAAAATCAAGCGTGCGCCATCTTCAGCGCCGCTGAGCACGCCCTTGGCAAGATACTCCAGGTTGACCTGGTGGATGATGCCGCTTCCCGGCGGGACGACATCGAAGTTCTGGAAGACATTTTGTCCCCAGCGCATGAACTGATAGCGTTCAAGGTTGCGCTCGAATTCCATCCCAAGGTTCAGCCGAACAGCATCTCGACTGCCGAAATAATCCACCTGTACCGAGTGATCCACGATCAGGTCCACTTTCACGACAGGATTGATTTTCTGTGCATCGCCGCCCAATCGAGCCACCGCTGAACGCATGGCCGCAAGGTCTACCAGGCAGGGTACACCGCTGAAGTCCTGGAGAACGACGCGCGCCGGTTTGAAGGGCAGTTCGTTCTGCTCCACCTGTTTAGCGTTCCATTTTGCCAGGCTGATGACATCGTTCTCGCTGATCTCGAAGCCATCGCATTGCCGCAGCGCCGCTTCGAGCATGATCTTCATTGAAAACGGGAGCGAGTCAATATTGCCAATGCCGCTCTTCTCGAGCTTGTCGAGTCGGTAGATGAGGGCTTCGCCGTTGCCCGTGTCGAATCTGGCGCGTGCGCCAAATGAGTTTCTGATTTTCTCCATGATCTCCTCACGCCACAGGCTGCGCCGATAGGTGGCCTGCGGTCGAATTTACTTAAGAAGTTGGTATTGTAACGCGCGCGCGAGTATGCTCGAAAACTCAGTACACTGTAGAGTAAAGTTAATCATCATCAGTCATCTACAGTCACTTTAGGAGGCAGATATGTTCCTTAGCGGGCGTGTGGCTATCGTCACAGGTGCAAGTAAAGAGATTGGCGCGGCGATGGCCGAAGCACTGGCGCTCGAGGGCGCCGCTGTTGTCGTTCATTACGCATCAGACCCTGATCAAGCAGAACAGGTCGTGAAACGAATCAAGAATGCAGGAGGCCAGGCTATTACCGCGGGTGCTGACTGCAGCCGTGTGGCTGAGAATCAAAACCTGGTCAAGGCAGCGGTGGATGCCTTTGGGCGGCTCGATATTTTTGTTGGTAATGCAGGGATCACTAAATTTGGACGGTTTCTGGATTACAACGAGGATTCATTTAACACCGTGGTTGGCCTGAATTTTAAGGGTAGTTATTTCGGCGCGCAGGCAGCCGCACGTCAGATGGTTGGGCAGCGAAAAGCCAATCCCGATGATCCTTATGGCGGCAGGATTGTATTCAGTTCGTCAGTCGCCGGCGTCACCGGCGTCATCGGGCTGTCAGCCTATGGCTCGACAAAAGCCGCTATCAATTTCATGACCGAGGTGCTGGCCATCGAACTTGGACCGCACGGAATTACGGTGAATTCGCTGGGCATTGGATCAACGGTGAATTCGCGTAACCTGCGGGATGATCCGCTGTATGGCGAACACTGGGCATCCGTCCTGCCGATTCGACGCGCATTGACGCCCGCGGATTCCGCTGCGGCCTTAATGTATCTGGTGTCGCCGGGGGCGTCCGCAGTCACCGGTGCAACGTTGATGGTGGATGGCGGCCAATACACGCAGTGTCGCATTCCATCTGCTGAAGAAGACCGGTCGCGCAAAAACTAAATCACAATGAGTCAAGTGCTGGTTCTGGATATCGGTAGTTCTTCAACCCGGGCATTGCTCTATGATGATCGTGCGCAACTGATTCCGGGCATGGTTGCGCGTCGATCCTTCAACTTCAGCGTCGGTCCTGATGGCCGCTCCGAAGAAGATGCTGTCGAAGCAGTGGCGCGCGTGATGGAAGTATTGGACGAACTGACTACCCGCGCCGACAGCGCCAAGTTGTCTGTCAACGTCATTGGCATCTCGGCCTATGCATCGAGCTTATTGTGCCTTGACGAGTCAGGCACTCCCATCACACCTGTGTATTCGTATGCAGACACGCGCTTCGCACAAGACGCGCGCGCGCTGCGAAACGAGTTGGATGAAATCGCCGTTTTGCAGCGCACAGGCTGCCGCATACGGGCTAACTATGCGCCGGCGCGCATCGCGTGGATCAAGCGTACGCAGCCGGATGTGTTTCGACGCGCGCGCTGGTTTGTGTCGCTCAGTGATTATCTGTGCCTGCATTTGTTTGGAACCATGCGGGCAGGCATCTCCGTGTGGTCATGGAGCGGCCTGCTGGATCGTGGCTCAAAGGCGTGGGATGTCGAGTGGCTGAACCACCTTGGTGTCTCTATTGATCAACTTCCGGGCATTGCGGCAAGTGACGAGTGGATCGGGCCAATATCGCCGCACTATGTTGAGCGATGGCCATCGTTGCGCAACGCTGTATGCCTCCCGGCGCTTGGAGATGGCGCAGCCGCGAACATCGGAAGCAGTTGCGTTGATGATCAGAAAATGGCGGTAACGATTGGCACGACTGCCGCGATGAGAATTGTGAATACCGGGTTGCCGGAAGCACTCCCAAAGGCGCTATGGGGATATCGAGTAGACCACGCACGCGAGTTGATCGGGGGTGCGACGACAGAAGGTGGTAGCGTGTTTCAGTGGTTGCAGCGCACGTTCAAGTTGCCTGATGTGGCAAAGGTTGAAGAGGATATTGCACGGATGCCGCCAGATGCGCATGGGCTTACGATATTGCCCTTGTTTGCAGGCGAACGCAGCCCGGGCTATTCCGAGGACAGTCGCGCGACGGTGCATGGGCTCAGTTTGGACACGGAACCAGTCCATATCGCGCGGGCGTGTCTCGAAGCCATTGCATACCGCCTCTGTGCGATTTACGATGAGTTGCAGGCAGTGGCGCAACCAGGCGCGCGGTTGATAGCGAGCGGTGGCGCGTTACTTGCCTCACCTGCGTGGTGCCAGATCATCGCTGATGTTACCGGTGCGACACTCACTGTTTGCAATGAGCCAGAAGCTACCAGTCGCGGTATCGCCATGCTGGTGTTGGAACGATTGGGCGAGAACACGCTGCGCGCATTGGCAGATGCTACCCACCTGGATCGCGTCTATTCGCCCGACCGCGATCATGACTCAATCTATCGAGCCGCGATGAAACGTCAGAGCGCGTTGTATGAGTTGCTCGTATAGCGTCGGCGCTAGCGCTAAACACCTTGTCCAACAGATAGCATGATCAGCCCGACAGTACCGAGGCCGCACGCGATCCAACCGATACGATCGAGATGCTCCTTGTAGAGGTATTGGCCGAGAAAGAGCACGACGATCATCGGGCCTGCCACCGTGAAGGGAAATACGACTTCAGCGCCGACGCGCGTCAACACGGTCAGCACAGCGATCATGCTGGCCACAAGCACGACACCGTTGGCGACTCCGCCCACGACCTCGCGCCAGTTCATAGCCGGTGTGTTTCGCACGTGCGCCAGGCGCAGTTCGCGAATGACCAAAGGCGTGAGTACCAGTACAGACGTGGTGTTATAGGCAAAGGTAATCGCGACGGCGCCATCCGGCACCTGCAGGCTGCCGATGAGCTGGGTGCCTTGTGATATGCCCGACATTAACCATGCCACAAATGCCCAGAATGCCCAACGCCGTGAAGTCTTCTTGGAGGCAGCTTGTTCCGCTTCACTTCCACCCGGACGACTGAAACCGAATCCAATCAAGGCGATGATGGCGAGAATGGCGCCGATGACGGTGAGTGCATTCAACGCGTGCGGTCGCAGCCATACGGCGCCGAGGATGACAGGCCACAGCATGCCCATGTTATTCATCACAACCGTTGGCCCGGCCGGTCCGATGCGCAGGCAGTACATGACGACCAGGCAGAACCCGATTGCAAAGGCCACGCCGATCGTGCCGCCAATGACCCATACCATCGGGTTTCTGATGGGTTGACCGGTAACGACTGCCGCGATCCCCGACAATATGGCGCCGGTCAGGCATAGCCAGAATCCATAAACAGCCGGGCGGCTGCCACTGCGCGTGACCCACCGGTTGATCGGCCAGATCACAACAGAACCGAAGATGCCTATTCCAATCAGTAATGCGTTCAAAATGTTTTCTGCTCATTCAGTCGAATGGCGAGGCCGGTGAAGCGCCCCGCGGTGCGTTTGTGCCTGGTCTGGTTGGCGGATGGCGACGCATCAGGTTGTTCCGGCCCGTTCTTGACAGCCATGGCCAGTGCCCGCTTGCTGCCGACCAGTACGACCAGTTTGCGCGCCCTTGTTACGGCGGTGTAGACGAGTTTGCGTTCCAGCAACATGTAGTGCTGCGTCAGTAAAGGGATCACGCACACCGGGTATTCACTCCCTTGTGATTTGTGAATACTCATCGCATACGCGAGCGACAATTGATCCAGTTCCGTAAAGTCATACTTGACTTTGCGTCCATCCTCCAATTGCATATAAACCGATTGATCCTCAATGTCCACCGCCGTGATGATACCGCCATCGCCGTTAAACACGTCCAGATCGTAGTTGTTGCGCATCTGCAGCACTTTATCCCCGACACGATAACAGTGACTGCCAAATTGCTTTTGCGCCTTTCCCGGCAGCTCCGGATTAATCGCAGTCTGCAATGCTTCATTCAGTGCGCTGACACCGCATTTGCCCCGATGGGTGGGCACAAGCACCTGAATATCAGAGGTTTTGTAGCCCAACTTAGCGCTGATGCGCCGCGTCACCAGGTCAACTACCAGGGCTGCAGCACGCTCTGGGTCCTCCTCGACAAAAAAGAAGAAATCGTTGATGGCGCCGCCAAACTCGGGCAACAATCCCTGGTTGATGCGATGCGCATTGGTGACGATAGCGCTATCAGCCGACTGGCGGAAAATCTGATCCAGCTTTACCACTGGCGTCACACCGCCGGCAATGATGTCACCCAGCACATTACCGGCGCCGACGCTGGGTAACTGGTCGGCATCGCCGACCATCAGAAGGTGGGTGCCGGGAGCAATGGCTTTCAGCAGCGTATTCATGAGCAGCACGTCAATCATGCTGCATTCATCGACAATGACGATGTCTGCCGGGAGAGGGTTGTCCTGGTCATAAAACGGCTTGCTTCCCGGTTTGATCTGCAGCAGGCGGTGCAAGGTTTTCGCCTCGATGCCCGTTGCCTCTGCAAGACGCTTCGCCGCGCGCCCGGTGGGGGCGGCCAGAATCACGGTCTTCTTTTTTGCGGCCAAGGCGCTGATGAGCGCGCGCATACTCGTCGTTTTGCCCGTGCCGGGGCCGCCCGTGATGATGGAAACGGGT
This sequence comes from uncultured bacterium, assembly GCA_903873965.1. GTDB lineage: Bacteria > Chloroflexota > Anaerolineae > J036 > Brachytrichaceae > CAIXPS01. The sequence continues at coordinate 39,460 of CAIQQO010000124.1, read as the reverse complement.
TTGGTTAACGCCAGGGTGATGCCTTCCTTTTGGCGGTCAGAAAGCACCAGATTCTGTTTTTCAGCGAGGTAGTCGAACATGACGCTGAAGTTAGTGCTGCGAAATGCAGACAATGGATCAATGCCAGGTGACGCCTGCGTCAGTCGGCGCAGGTTGCGCGCCACATTTTGCTCCGCTATGAAGAACGGCTGAAGATACACGACCTCATCGCCAGATGGATTTGCAATGGGTGGCGGAGATGTAACCGTTGCAACCTCATACGTGGCCTGTTCATCGCGTAGACGGCGGCCGGGTGCAGCAACGGGCGCGGCAGTCGGCATGAATCGAGAGGTGCCATCGACCTGCTTTACCAGGCGCTCGACGTGCGCGCCATTGTCCGCGGTCAGATTGCGCACTTCGCCTTCTACCTGTAACGGGGTGACGCCGAGTAACTCAACGGCCTTGCCCACCAGGATAGGGCGAGGTAGGTAGGTGTGCCCCTCATCTGTTCCCTCAGACAGGACAAAAAGTGCGCCGGCCCGAATCCGCTCTGGTGCATTATGGGCGAATCCGAGCGACAGCGCGATTTTGTCAGCAGTTTTGAAACCGATACCCATCACTTCGCGCGCCAGGCGATAGGGTTCATTACGGACAATCGTGATGGCCGCATCTTTGTATTGTTTGTAAATGCGCACTGCGAGGCTTGTACTGATGCCGCGGTCGTGCAAAAACACCATCACTTCTTTGATCAGTTTCTGTTCAGCCCATGCGTTGACGATGAGCCGGACGCGGTGCGCTCCCAGGCGGGGTACTTCGATGAGGCGCTCGGGCGCTGCCTCCAGGATGTCGAGTGTTTTGACATCAAAAAAGTCGACGATTTTCTCCGCGGTTTTTGGCCCGATCCCTTTGATCAAACCGCTGCCGAGATACTTGCGGATTCCCTGCGCTGTGGCCGGTAGTACAGAGCGATAGTTCTCAACCTTAAATTGCCAGCCATGCTGGGTGTGATGCTGCCAGAAGCCTTTCAATTCCAGCGCTTCACCAGGGGCCACACCGAGCATGGCGCCAATAATCGTTACCAGGTTGTCCGATCCATAGGGTTCCAATGGAAACTGCTCAGCAACTTCACGCCGCGATTCGGGCAACAGGCGTGCTATCGTGTAGCCATTCTCTTCGTTTTGATACGTGATGCGCTCAATCACACCATGTATGGTTTTGAAGGGTGGCGGAGCAATCTGGTTTCCGTTTTCCATAAGGTGGGTCATTTGCGAGTATGATTCATATTCTAAAGCGCTGTCTGTGCGCCAAATTCTATATGCAGGGGTATGACCTTGCGTCTACCCACGAGGATGATGTTGAATGGATGCAATAATTCAGAGTCCGCTTCTGACGGATACGCAGGTCATCGAACAGATACAGGAAGGACTCGCAGGTTTTGACGCGCGCGATAAGCGTCTGCTGGTCATCATACCTGATAGCACGCGTACCGCGCCGGTGCCGCTATTGGTTCGCGCACTCTACCGGGCAGTCGGCCGCCAGGCGAAACAGTTTGATGTCATGATCGCACTTGGTACGCATATGGCGATGAGTGATGAAGCGCTGGAGCGTCATCTTGGCATGAGCGCCGCGGATCGCGCACTGATGCATAATTTTCGCGTGATGAACCACGAGTGGTACATCCCGGGTACTTTAACCACGGTTGGCACTGTACCTGCCTCCGAGGCGCGGACGATTACAGAGAATATCATTACGGATGATATTCCGGTTGTCATCAACAAACAGGTGCTTGAGCATGACCACATTCTGATCTGTGGCCCAGTCTTCCCGCATGAGTCGGTCGGTTTCAGCGGGGGCAATAAGTATTTGTTCCCGGGTATTGCGGGATTTGAGACGATCAGCACATTCCACTGGTTGAGCGCCATGCTGACGACGATGGCCATTATCGGCGTTGAAGATACGCTGGTGCGCCGGCTCATCGATAAATATGCTTCCTATGTGACAACGCCCGTTACCTGCGTGTCGTTTGTCGTTAGTGAACGCGGCATGCACGCCATAGTCACAGGTGATGCGGTGACATCGCAGCGCAAGGCAGCCGAGATTTCAGCCGGCGTGCACATTGCCTATCTCGACAAGCCTGTGCATACGGTGATTGCGCACGCAGCCGAACGTTACGATGATTTGTGGACAGGTGGCAAGGCCATGTTCAAAGCAGAACCGGTGGTGCAGGATGGTGGCAGGGTGCTGATCCACGCGCCACACATTACCGAGGTCAGCTACACCCACGGCAAGTGGCTCGATGAAGCCGGCTATCACGTGCGTGATTACTTTGCCAAGCAGATGGATCGCTTTGCGCATATTCCAAAAGTGGCCCTGGCGCATGCCACGAACGTTAAGGGCGCCGGAACCTATGACGAACATACCGGCATTGAACTGGCGCGCATTCAGGTCGATATTTCCACCAGCATCCCGCGGGAGCGCACGGAACGCATCAACCTGGGATACGTTGATCCAGCAACGGTCTCGCTTGAGGACTGGGAGCGGCGCGCGAAAGAGGATGACGGGATTCTGTTTATCGCGCATGCGGGCGAGTTTCTTTACCGACTGCGAAACAAGATGTAGACGCGGTGATGCGCTTTGCGCCTCTTTTGGTTGATACTGATGTAATTCATTATTGAGAATTACAATTGTACGAATTGTGTCCAGACGAATAACTTCACTCGTAGAACTACTGCTCATTGCAGTGGTAGCCATCTCACTGCTTGCCTGGGTGGGAGGGGCGCCAGAAAAGGTGAGTGTCGCAGCGCTTAAGGCGGAGGCGACGCCAACAACGTTAGCGCTGGTTAAGAAGCCGCAACCGACGGCAGGCCCGACGGCCAAAGTGGCTTCTACAGCCAAGGCGACCGTAGTTGGCACTCCGAGAGTGACCAGCAATCTGCAGTCAACCGCGACAGCGGATATGAATGTCTATGAGGTGATCAGTGGAACGCTGGAGCCGATCCCAACGTCGTCCGTGATGAGTGCCAAAGTTCCCGAAGAACCTGGCGATGCGCCTTTGATGGTTCAGGCTGCGGGAACCACCAATATTCTGTTGTTGGGCGTGGATTCATCGGCAGACGAGCGCTACTCTCGCACAGATACGATCATTGTGGCCAGCATCAACCAGGACATGCCGTCCGTGAGTATGCTGTCGTTTGCGCGCGATACGATCGTGCACATTCCGAATCACGCGGATGACCGCATTAATACGGTTTTTGAACTGGGGTATCTGCGCAATTATCCGGGCGGTGGGCCGACCTTTCTTGCTGCGGTCTTGCGAAAGAACTTCGGAGTTCGCATCGACCACTATGTTCGCATCGACTTTGAGGGGCTGGTGAAGGCGGTTGATCTGCTTGGCGGTGTCAGTGTGCTGGCAGAATGTGAGTTGCACGATACATTCCCGGATAAAACTTCACCTACTAAGAAAGTGGATATTGACGTGTCGCCGGGCATCGTCACTTTGACTGGCAAGCAAGCGTTAATGTACGCGCGCTCGCGCTATTCAACTTCTGACTTTGATCGATCGCGCCGCCAGCAGAAAGTGATTCGCGCGTTGATGAGCAAGGCAAAGGGCGCCAACCTGTTGCAGAATGCGGTGGGGCTGTATAGTGAGGTGAAACCCTATATCGATACCGACATGGGGCTTGATAGCGCGCCGCTTTTAATCAATGTCTTGGAGCGCCTGGATAATCTGGCGATTAAAAGCCGCGTCATTACCTATCCGATTGTCAAACCGGTTACACGCAAGGATGGCGCAATGGTGCTCATGCCCAGCGATGGAATCCTGCAGTATGTAACGGAGTCGCTTTCACCACCGGCGGGTAATCGACTGCAGAACAGCCCGCGTGTCGAGGTAATCAACGCCAGCGGGCGCGAGTCGATGGAAGCCATTGCGACTGAGCGACTAGCTTGGGAGGGATTTACGGTCTCTTCAGCCACTGTAGCGGCGACCAAACAAGCCAACACTGAGATTGTCGACTTAAGCACGACACAAAAGGGCTCGCCCATCAACAGGTTAATGCAAGTGTTCAATGTGAATAAGAGCGCCGTTTCCATTGGCACAGACGAATCAACTTCGGTAGTAGCGAAAATCACCCTTGGCGTGGACTACAACTCGTGCCCGCGCACGATGTCCATCGCCGGTGATGTCACAGTCAATTCGACCGACATCAAACTCATACCGACAGTAACGCCACAGTCATCGCGCTGAGAAATCGTGGTCGGCGACTCTGACCACTTCGTCGCGTCAGCTTTGTCGTTAAGGTTGTGCCGTAGGGGTATGAGGTGTACCGCCCGGTGTGAGTGTAGCTGCTTGCGTCGGCGCCATCGTTGCCGTTGATGTCACTGTCGGCGTGGTTGTGGGCACCTCAGGTGTGGGCGTGTCTGATGGAGTTGGCTGCGCGGTATCTGTAACGGGTGGTGTGACCGATGCCGTTGCTGTCTGTGTTGGCGACGGTGGAGTGGGCGGTGTTACGGTCATCGTCGCTGTTGACGTGGCCGTGCCAGGCGTGACGTCGGTGGGCAACGGTGACAGCGTGGGCGTCTTTGATGCGGTTGCATTGGGCTTGGGTGTTCGCGTCGGCGGTACAAACTGCGTGGGCAGGTCAGCCAATGTGGCGCTTGGGCTGGCGATGCTGTTCACTGTTACAAGAATCACGAAGGTCGCTGTTGGTCGTGTTGGTGTTGGTGTCGTTGTATCGCGAGGCGACATTGCCAACGCAATGGCCGCAATGATGTAACAGGGCAGCGTCAGCAGGATGATACCGATCAACACGCTGTACGTTGCTCTGCGGCGGGCTAGTAAGTTTGATAATTTCTGCATCGGCACCGCTATTATATGGAAATACGGATACATCTCCCAGAGCACCTACAATAACCGCATGCCCAAAATGAACTTTTGTCCGAATTGCGGTGGTGCTCTCGTCGATCTTGGGCGTGATTCGCACCCGGTATGCGAACGCTGTGGCACGACGCACTGGCGCAATTCGAAGCCTACTGCCGGCGTATTGATCGAAAACCAGCATGGTGAACTGCTGATCGTGAAGCGGGCTTTTGAACCTTTCAAAGGGGAGTGGGATCTCCCGGGAGGGTTTCTTGAGCCTGGGGAACCACCCGAGGCAGGCGCTATTCGCGAAGTTAAGGAAGAGCTTAATGTTGATGTGCAGTTGACAGGGTTACTCGGCGTCTACATGGATGTCTATGGCGACAGTTCGTATGAGTACACGCTCAACTTCTATTACCTGGGATTCATCACCGCCGGAACGATTCAAGCGGCTGATGATGTGGGTGAAGCGCACTGGTTCAGCCTGGAAAATGTGCCCGCCACAATGGCCTTTGCACATGATCGCGATGTAATGGCGGACTGGAAAAAGTCTCGCGCTGGCCGTGTGGATGGTGTATCATCTTCGATCTTAAGCGATAAGTAGGAGTTATTGGCGTCATGTTTCAACCGGTCACAACACAAGTAGATTTTGCTGCACAGGAGCGCGATGTTTTGGCATACTGGAAGCGCACGCGGGCATTCGATCGCCTGCGTGAACTGCGCGCCAATGCCGATGCGCGTTTTTCATTCCTGGACGGTCCGATTACGGCTAATAATCCGATGGGTGTGCATCATGCCTGGGGCCGTACCTATAAAGATTTGTGGCAGCGCTATCACGCCATGCTTGGCAAAAACGAGCGGTGGCAGAATGGTTTTGATTGCCAGGGCCTATGGGTGGAAGTCAATGTCGAGCGCGATCTGGGTTACAAATCGAAGCGCGATATCGAGACGAATGGCGTCCAGAATTTCATCAACCTGTGCAAGCAACGGGTGTTGAACTCGGCCGCGCAGCAGACAGAGCAGTCCATCCGGCTTGGCTACTGGATGGATTGGAACGATGCGACCGAGTTGCGTGACCTGGCCAAAAAAATTGTTGAGAATCCGGAGCAGCACATCACACTGGTGCGCAATGGACCCGATGGCGCACATGAAGTCCATGGCACGGTTGAACAACTGGTCGGCCAATTGGGCGGTCCGGCATTGGGTGGTTCCTATTTCACCTTCAGCGACGAGAACAACTACCAGATCTGGGGCTTTCTGAAGAAATGCCACGAGAACGGCTGGATCTATCGCGGCACTGATGTCATTCCATGGTGCCCGCGCTGCGCCACTGGCATCAGTCAGCATGAAATAGATACCGAAGGGTACAAGGATCGCACCGACACAACAGTTGTTGCGCGTCTCGAGCTTGACGCATGCTTTGTCCCTGAGAGAGCCTGGCGCACGCCCGAGGCGAAGGCTGCCTATGACGCAGCGACGGCGAAGTATTTGCTGGTGTGGACAACGACCCCATGGACGCTGCCCGCCAACGTGCTCGCTGCCGTAGGCCCAGGATTGAAATACGCCGTGGTGCGCCAGGGCGATGAAGTCTATTTCCTCAGCGCCGGCACACTGAATAATGTGAAGGGCGAGTATGAACACCTCGGCGAAGTTCTGGGCGCCGAAATGGTGGGTTGGACATATCACGGTCTGTTTGACTATCTTCCGGCATGGCAGGAAGCCTGGAAAAAGCGTAATGAACGACACGCCGGAGAGCCCGAATTTCGCCATCACGTGATTGCCTGGGATGATGTCGGCGAAGCGGAAGGTACTGGTATTGTCCATATTGCGCCCGGTTGCGGTCCTGAGGACTTTCAACTCGGTAAGAAAATTGATTCTGTTTCTGTAGCGCCGCTTAACGAAGCTGGTGTCTACCTTGATGGGTTTGGTCCCCTCACAGGGCAATTTGCACATGATGTGGCGCAACAAGTGATCGGGCTGTTGAAGGCGGATAATCATTTTTACCGCACGGATAAATACACCCATCGGTATGCACACTGTTGGCGTGACGGCACACCACTCGTCTATCGGTTGGTCGACGAGTGGTACATCTCGATGGATCAATTGCGCTTCGACATGATGCGTGTTTCAGAGCAGATCAACTGGATTCCTGCTTTCGGCAAGGAACGCGAGCTGGACTGGCTGAAGAACATGCACGACTGGATGATTTCCAAGAAGCGCTACTGGGGATTGGCGCTCCCGATCTGGGAGTACCCAGATGGCACCTTTGAGGTGATCGGCAGCAAGGAAGAACTGAAGGCGCGCGCCGTGGAAGGGTGGGAGGACTTTGAAGGGCATACACCGCATCGCCCGCATATTGACAATGTGAAGATCAAGCATCCCATAACAGGGTTGATTGGATCACGTGTTGTTGACGTGGGTAATCCGTGGCTGGATGCAGGCATTGTGGCGTACTCCACGATGCGCTACCGCGAAGACCATGACTACTGGCGTAAGTGGTTCCCGGCGAATTTCATCACGGAAAGTTTCCCTGGTCAGTTCCGGAACTGGTTTTATGCGCTCATCGCCATGAGCACGGTGCTTGAATCACATAAGCCGACCGAGACGGTGCTGGGCTTTGCCACGTTATTCGATGCAAAAGGCCAGCCCATGCACAAGTCGTCTGGCAATATGATCGAGTTCAACGAGGCCGCGGAAATCGCCGGTGCCGATATGATGCGCTGGTTGTATTCACGGCAACGCTATGACGATAACATGCTGTTTGGTTATGGGATTCTGGACAACGTGCGCCGTTCCTTCTTTATTCCTCTGTGGAATGTCTATTCGTTCTTTGTCAACTACGCCAATATCGATCATTGGCAGCCATCGGTTGCAGGCACTGAGGCATCTGAGTTACAACGTGCGCCGCTGGATCAGTGGATTCTGGCGCGCCTGGCGGAAGTCACTGCCGTAGCGAATCAATCGCTGCAAGCCTATGATGTGCGCACGGCTGCGCTGGCGCTCGAAAAGTTTGCCGACGATCTTTCGAACTGGTATGTTCGCCGCTCCAGAAGGCGTTTCTGGCGCAGCGAGGCGGATGCTGACAAACAGGCGGCTTATTCGACTTTGTACGAAGTACTCACCACTTTATGCCGGCTGTTGGCGCCTTTTGTGCCGTTTGTTGCTGAGGCCATGTGGCAAAACCTGGCTCATCAGCAAACTGCGGCCTATGCGTCAAGTACATCCAGTGTGCATCATGAAATGTATCCGCAGTCGCGCACACTGAGCGATGAAGAGCGCGCGCTGCTTCGCGAAAACGAAGTCGCACGAACGATGGTTAACCTGGGCCACAGCACACGGGCGCAGTCGAAAGTGAAACTGCGCCAGCCGCTTGCACGGGCGATGGTTGTTGCCGACGCAGCTTCGCGAGAAGCTATTCTGCGCCAGTCTGAGATGATTTCTGATGAATTGAATGTCAAAGCAATTGACTTTGTCGAGCGCGAAAGTGACTTGGTGACCTACAAGATCATGCCCGACAATCGGAAACTCGGCCCGAAATTTGGCGCGGATTTCCCGAAGCTGCGCGCGGCGCTGGCTGCCCTCGACTCTTTTGCTGTTGCAGCCGCTGTGCAATCGGCGCAACCCGTACAGCTTGAAGTCAATGGAGTAATGGTGACGCTTGCTCCGGAGGATATTCTGGTTCAGGCCGTCCCGCGTGAAGGGTTTGTCGTTGCGGGCGAGGCTGGAATTGTCGTAGCGCTGGATGTCATTCTGACCGATGAACTGGTCAATGAAGGACTGGCGCGCGAAGTGGTGCGCCGGTTGAACGACATGCGCAAAGAGACAGGACTTGATCTGACCGATCGCATACGGACCTCTTATCAAGCCAGCCCGAAACTGAGCAACGCTATCGAGTCATTCTCTGCGTATATTCAAAGTGAAACGTTATCTGTTTCATTAATCCATGAGTCGGTTTTGGGTGAAAAGCAAGTGACCGACCAGTTTGACGGCGAATCGCTTACAATATGCATTGTCAAAGTTTGAAATGTGACCTGCCGATTGATGGAAATCGGCAGGCTGACGTTTTATTCAGAGCGGAAACGTAGCCATGCCAGCAGATACAAGTGCTCAGCGCAAGACGCCTGGCGCGCAGGTGCAGCCGAAGATCGATGACCGCCTTGCGGATGCAGGCACCGACTTCGTGCAACTTGCTCAATCTCTCACACCAGATCAGGCTCGAATCCTGACCCAACTGGTTGCGCCTCTGGATCGGGCGACGGTACCATTGAGAATTGGTTTCTTTACTTCACGCCAATCGGATCGCGCCGTCATTCTTGAGCAAATCGTGCGCCCAGCCGAAACGAGGAAAGTGCGCACGCCCGAGCATCACAAGGTGGTCGGTTTGCGCATTGATGCCACTGTAGTCCCCGAGGGCATGCTGCCTTGGCACTACCTTGTTTTCAGCATTATCGAGTTGTTGACAGAAAGCGCGCTGCTCAGTGAGCGCAGCACCCTCAGCGAACTGAGAAATGAGATGAATCGGCTGATACGTACGTATCGAAGAGAGCCTGCATCGGCTGATCAGTCCGCGGTCATTTTCGCCAAACGTTTTCAGTCGCTGTTTCCCAAGCTTGTCACCAATACTATTTTGCTGTCAAACTCTGTTTTGGTGGTCGTGCTCGATAAGATTGATGATGCCGAGGCTACGGATGTGCTGCAATGGCTTGAGGCATCGCAGTATTTCTGCAATTCTCCGGGATGCGCTGTCATTCTGGCTGCTAATGAGACAGCCGTCGTGGCCAAGTTGAATATCGCCGGTAATAACGCGAATGGTCGCGACATTCTGAGTAAGTGGGTCAGTAAACGGGTTGAGTATTCGACACAGCCTGCCACCATTGAACGGCCGGGCACGATGGCCGCGCCACTGGAAAGGCGCCCCGTACCAGTACGTGAGTCGCCGACTAAAGGCGGTTCTCAAAGTCGCCTGCACCAGACGGACGTTCCGACTGCCGCCGCAACGATTATCCGTGATGCGCTGCAACCGGATGTAAACGCAATTGTATATACGACTTCACAATGGCGCGCGACGATGCAGGCATTGCTGCGAAGAACCGACGAAGGGCTGGCGTCGTCCATATCGGGCGCACTGGTGGCCAAATTGGTGTCTTTACGCGCCATCGCGCCGGAATTGTTCAACCTGGCCCGTTATGAAGGCACCCTTCTTATCGCACTGGAACGAGCTGCACATGGCGATACCTCATCTCAGTCCTATGGAGAATGGGGCAAACAGGTGGGAAGACATCCACGCCTGTTGGGGCTTTTTACTGCCGAACCAGAATTCAGCAGTATGGATCAACGTGAACTGGCAACGGCATTGCGTTTGACGAACACGTCGGAAGAGTTCACCCAGCGTGAAGCGGCGGCGCAGCAGGAGGTGCCATTGCAACTCCGCTCGAACCGGCCTGATCGCGCAACTGGGTCGTCGGCGAGGAAGGCGAACGGATCTTTGCCCATTGCTGAGACGAACTTCTTGCTGTCGCAGACCTTTCTGGCAACAGGCGGCGCCGGCGCTGCTGTATTCATGATCGATCGGATTGGCAAGCTGCTGGTTCAGGCATTCACGAACCCGCTTGCGGGTGGCTGGATTAGGGCTGAAGTAGCCATGGGCACCAGCACGTTGATGACCCTCGGCGTTTCACTCGGCGCCGAGTTGATTGGTCTGGTGCTGGCAGTGATGATCGTGATTTTCTGGGGCGCGGCGCGTAAACAGGTGCTTCATTCTGTTAGCCTGGGACTAATCATCGGTTCACTCGCATCCAATTTGTTCGACCGGATCGCTTATGGGAATGTATTAGACTACGTTCACATTGAGGGCATACCGGGATTTAACCTGGCGCATCTATCACTCATTGCCGGTGCAGCATTACTGGCATATTCAGTTCTGAGAAACATCGCGTCGCCTGCGACTGAGTCGGGTGAGTAACTGATAGGCGCAGGTGACGATCCGTGCGTCGTCCTATGTTGTCATAAGTTGAATGTAAGGGACGACCTGTGTGCCATCCCATTTTGTAATAAGGAATGGAATCAATAAAGACTATGTCAGTTCGCAAGCCTGCACTGAAAGAGCATCTCATCCTGATCATTGTGGCTGCTGTTGCACTGCTGATCGACCAGTTCTGTAAGCGCTGGATAGAAGCCAATATTCCGGTGGGTTTTACATTGGCGCCTGTCGAATTCTTCAACCCGTATTTGACGTTGACCAATACGCAGAATACGGGTGCTGCATTCAGTATCTTGCGCAATGGGGGCGTTTTCTTCGTCATCATAGCGATCGTCGTGTCGGGCATGATCCTCTATTACGCCCCACGTCTACCTGCTGATGACCATGCCTCGCGCGTGGCGTTAGGCCTGCAACTCGCGGGCGCTTTGGGCAACCTGATTGACCGCCTGCGCCAGGGTTTCGTGACGGATTTTATTCACTTGCAGATTCCCCAGATCGGCTTCGACTGGCCCGTGTCCAACATTGCCGATATCTGCATCGTCAGCGGCGTTATTTTGTTGATTGTGGTGACGTTTAAGCGTGAACGCGAACAGCAGAAGTCGAGTGATATGGCTCAACCAGAACAAGCAGAAAAACCCAAAGAGGATGTGAAACCATGAGCGGATATGTAGAGACATTACTTGCAAAGAATGAGAAGGTGCTCGTTCGCGAACGGCAGCACTGGTTTATCTGGGTACCGCAACTGATTGTGTCGATTGTTATCAGCATTGTCATCGCTGCTGCGAGCGTGCTGCTTTCAGCAACTGTTTCCCCGGCGATTTATGGACTCGTCTTTATCACCATCCCGGTGCTGGTCTTTGTGCGTGTCCTCCTGGTTTGGTTGAATGAGGAATACATCGTTACGAACCGACGCATCATCCAGACTGAGGGCGTGATTAATAAAAGCGTGAAGGACTCGTCGCTTGAAAAAATCAATGATGTAGCGCTGAACCAATCGGTGTTGGGCCGGCTGCTGGATTATGGCGATCTTGAGATACTTACTGGCAGCGACTATGGCATTAACAAGCTTCATCATATTCAGTCGCCAGTCACGTTTAAGAAAGCGATGCTGAATGCAAAGGAAGGTATGCGCGATCAAAATGACTTTGGCGTTGCCAATACGGCCAGTCGGTCGACCAATGCGCATGAAATCCCGGCGCTGATTCAGGAACTGGCTGAACTGCATCAGAAGGGATTGATCACCGATGCGGAATTCCAGGAAAAACGCGCCAAATTGATGAGCCAGATTTAGCAGACGGGGTGGCGCCCGGTTTGTCTTGGACGGGACGGCTTACATGCCGTCCCCTATGTCACGGATAGGAAGTGAAGCATGGCTGAGTTCATAATTGAGGGTGGCGCGCGTTTACACGGAGAAGTCACGTCGTCTGGTAACAAAAACGCTGCGCTTCCTCTACTTGCATCGTGCCTACTGACTGATCAACCGGTCATTCTGCGAAACGTTCCCTCCATCCGAGATGTCCACAGTATGGTTAAGCTGTTGCAGACGCTGGGAGCCTCTGTCGATTGGATGGATAAGAATACTGTGCGTGTTCAGGCAGCCGATATCCGCACAGGAGATTTGGATGCAGGGTTGTGTCGGGAAATCCGAGCCAGTATCCTGCTTGCAGGCCCGCTGCTGGCACGCGAGGGAGCCATTACGCTGCCGCCGCCTGGCGGCGATATCATTGGCCGCCGCCGTGTCGACACGCACTTTCTGGCACTGAAAGCCTTAGGCGCAGAGGTGCACGTGGATGGTGCTTTCTCTCTGCACGCAGATCGTCTTGTCGGCGCTGATATCATGCTGGATGAAGCCAGTGTCACCGGGACGGAAAACGCCATTATGGCAGCCGTTCTGGCCAAGGGCGAGACCGTAATCCGCAACGCAGCAAGTGAACCGCATGTGCAGGACTTGTGCCGAAGCCTGAATCAGATGGGCGCGCAAATACGGCATATCGGCTCGAACACGTTGAAGATTCGAGGTGTCAGTAAACTGAACGGCGCCGAGTTTACGGTGGGCGCCGATAACATTGAGGTTACAAGCTTTATTGTGCTGGCTGCGCTGCGCGGCGACGGCATCCTGATTCGCAACGCCAGCCCCGAGCACCTTGGCATGACGCGCCTGGTCATGGGGCGCATGGGTATTCGGTTTGAAGCGCATGGCTCCGATGTGTTTGTGCCGGGTGATCAAAAACTGGAAGTCGAGCAGGACCTCGACGGCGCGATTCCCAAGATTGACGATAATCCGTGGCCCGCTTTCCCCGCGGATGCGATGAGCCTGGCCGTGGTTGCTGCGACGCAGGTCAACGGCACTGTGCTGATTCATGAGAAAATGTTTGAGAGCCGCCTGTATTTTGTGGATAAGTTGATCAGCATGGGCGCGCGCATCGTTCTGTGCGATCCACATCGCTGCATTGTGCAAGGGCCTATCAAGTTGCATGGCGAACTTGTGCAGAGCCCGGACATCCGCGCCGGCGTGGCGCTGGTTATCGCAGCACTGTGCGCAGATGGGCAAAGTCGCATCTCCAATATTCAACAGATCGACCGTGGTTACGAACGCTTCGACGATAAATTGCGCGGACTGGGTGCGAAGATTGAACGTAGGGCTTAATTGTTAACAATGCTCGTGGGCTGAATCACGACGAGGCGCCGCTGTAGCGCCGTAAGCCGGCTATCCACGCGCGCGAGGATAACCACACTGCGATGAGGCCAATGCCCAGGAACCCGATCGCTTGCCACCACTGCAATTCACCGCGCAGAGCCTGCAGTGGCACAGTTGTCGCGACTGCGACTGGAACAACGAACGTCATCAAGGCGCGCAGCCAGAAGGGATACACATGTGCCGGATAGCGACCTGCATCCAGAACTGCCGACATGATCACGATACTATTCCCAAACTTCGTGAACCAGAATGTCAGTGAGATCAATGTGATCCACAGGCTGTAGATGATCGTTGTGCCCGACAAGGTCAGTCCCAGGAACGCGACTATTTGCAGCGGGGACGTTATCCCCGTGTTGTGCGCTAATCCGATGATGATCAGTCCAATAGCGATGACAAAGTCGAACAGGTGCCAGATGACGATGCGTTTTGTGCTGATGAGCAACTGGCTGTTCACTGGCAGCAATAGCGTGTAATCCAACGATCCATCATGTACGCTCATGTTGAAGTTGAATGTGTTTGGCCAGATGATCATATTCATCAATACGTTCACCAACCGCCATACGCCCAGTAGGATGATCAACTCGCTGGGTCCCCAACCACCGATATCATTCGTATTGGCGTAGATGATGCTTAAACCAAAAAGGTCTGATCCAAGGCCAATGAGACTCAGCACAAGGTTAACGATGAGATCCGCGCGATAGGCCAGGTCATGCTGCAGGTTGGATTTGATCGAGGTGGATAGGAGTTTCAATATGTACATGGCTAAGCCCCCACTGCCGAGTATCTTTTGAGGCCTGCTCGCCAGACCAGATTAAATACTACAAGGAGAACAAGACACCAGATGAGCTGCAGGCCAAGATTGATCAGCGTTTCCTCGACCGTAAACGTGCCAAGGATCAACTGTACTGGGAAATACAAGGCAAGTCGGAATGGCAAAACAGCCGCTGCATTTTGTGCAAATAATGGAAGCAGCGTGAGCGGGACAATTTGACCGGAGAGAAAGCTGAATATGGTGCCATAAAGCGACATGATTGACCCGCCCCGTGTGGTCCAGAAGGCAAGGCAGGTGATCGTGGCATTTGCCAGGAACTGCAGTAGGAATCCCATCGTGATTGCTGGTAATGCAAGTAGCATGTTCGTAGGAGTGATGGCCAACGCAGGGTGAAACAGCAGATAAAGGATCAGCCAGATAGGCGTCAAGGCTGCCATCTGCAGCGCCTTCGAAGCCAGGTTATTAACCAGCATCTGGGTCAGCACTGGATGTACGGGTACTACCAGCTGGTACGATAGACCGCCCCCCATGATCTTGTAGCTCAGACTGTTCAGCGTGGTATCGCTTGTGGCGATAGTCACCAATAGCAGAACTAAATAGTAGGCAGCAAATTCGGGCGCGGTGATTCCATTTACATTGCCTTGCGCGCTGGCTACCGTTGTCCAGACAGCCATGAAGATGATGGGTGATATCAGCCAGCCTGTCAGAAACAGCAGCAAATCAGCGCGATATTGCCACTGCTCTGCCCAGTTCACTTGCCAAAGTCGTCTGTATATAGCAAACATGTTGCCCTCACTAATCGACAATACAGTCAGTGACTTGAATCGGGATGCGCTCTATCACCGTTTTTGGGTCGTTTGCAGAGCTTATGAAGACGCACCGCTGTAACGCCTGACGCCCGCCTTCCAGACACGTGAAGACACGATGACAGCAGCTACGCCGATAGCAAGGAATCCCAATATCTGCAGGTCGACGAGTTCACCTCGCAGTGCCTGCAGGGGTACTGTCGTTGCTACTGCAATCGGGATGACGAAGGTGATCAAGGCGCGCAGCCAGTACGGATAAACCTGCGCAGGATATCGACCCGCATCCATCAGTGCAGCCATGATCGTGACACTGTTATCGAATTTGGTGAACCAGAATGTTAGTGAGATCAAGGTAATCCACAGACTGTAAATGATGGCTGCCCCCGAGATGGTTAATGCCAGGAAAGCCACAATTTGTACAGGCGACGTGACTACGTTACCGCCCGTCATGCCAACAATGATCAATATGACGGCGATAGCCAGATCGAAGGCGCGCCAGATGACGATGCGGGTGATGCTGATCAGCAGTTGGCTGTTAACAGGTTGTAGAAAGGTATAGTCCAGCGAGCCATCGCGGACGCCGGTGTTGAATTTCTCCGTGTTCGGCCAGACGATCGTTGCCATCATCACATTCACCAATCGCCACACGCCCATGAGGGCGATCAACTCGCTCGGTCCCCAACCACCAATCTCCTTCGTGTTAGCAAAAATGATGCTGAGTCCGAGTAAGTCCCAGCCGGTGCCAATGATACTCATCACCATGTTCACGATGGCATCGGCGCGATAAGCCAAATCCTGTTGCAGGTTTACTTTGAGATAAGTCGACAGTAGTTTCAGAATAAACATGATCAGGCTCCCACCGCCGAGTACTTCTTCAGTCCTGTACGCCAAACCACCCTGAACAGCATAAATAAGATCACACACCAGACCATCTGCAACCCGATATTCAGCATAGTCTCTTCAATGGAAAGCTTGCCTAACAACAATTGGACCGGGAAGTAAAGCGCCAGTCGAAAAGGCAGCAGCTGCGACGCCGTCTGCATAAATGCCGGCAGCAGCGCGAGCGGGACAAACTGACCAGCCATCAGCCTAAAAATGTTGCTGTAAAAGTCTGAGATAGACCAGGCGCGGGTGGTCCAGAAAGAAATACAGGTAATCGTGGTTCCCGCGAAAAACTGCAGCAGAAATCCGAAGGCAATCGCCGGTATGGCTAATAACACATTAACGGCAGTGATGGAAAATACGGGTTGATAGAGGACGTATAAGATCAGCCAGATCGGCACAAGCGCCAGCATCTGCAGCGCCTTGAATGCGAGATTGTTGACCAGCACTTTCTGGAGCACCGGATGGATGGGAAGCACCAGTTCATTGGACAGTGAACCGTCCATGATTTTGTACGCAAAAATATGGATCGTAATATCGCTGGTGGCAATATCGACGATCAACAGCATCATGTAATAGGCGACGAAGTCCGGCGCAGTTAACCCATTGATATTGCCCTGGGCACTGGCTATCGTTGTCCAGACGGCCAGGTACACGATGGGCGATACCAGCCAGAATGCCAGATACATCAACAGGTTGGCGCGGTATTGCCACTGTTCAGCCCAGTTCACCAGCCACATCTGCTTGTAGATTGCAAACATCACACCCTCACTCGTGAAATGCCCGCTCGATTACATCTTCGATCGGCGGGTCCTCAATGGTTAAGTCAATTACCGGCAACTCAGCCAACATGCGAGCTGTAATCGTCGCTACCTCATCGGCCTTCACTTGCACAGAGTGCTTGGCGCTTGCCTCATTGCTTTCTGACGGCACCACGGTGCCGTAAGGAGTGAGGTCGCAGTCTGAGCATTCGCCGAGTGTCACGCTGATGAGTTTGAAAGGCGCGATGCGCCGCGATAGATCAGCGAGTTTGCCATCGTATTTAAGCTGGCCATGGTGAATGATGATGATGCGTTCGCAAAGCGCCGTGACATCGGCCATGTAGTGGCTGGTGAGTACGATGGTGGCGCCAGAGCGCCTGTTGTACTCCTTGATGAAAGCCCGAATGCGAACCTGCGCCGAAATGTCGAGTCCAATTGTGGGTTCGTCCAGGAATAACACGGATGGCCGATGCAGGAGCGAGGCAGCCAGTTCGCATTTCATGCGTTCACCCAGTGACAGGTTGCGCACAGGTTTGCGGATGATCGGCGCAAGCTCAAGCAGCTCGTTCAACTCATCAAACGTGCGCTTGTAGTCTGCATCACTGATCCGGTAGATAGCCTGATTGAGCAGAAACGAATCTGCGGCAGGAATGTCCCACGACAAACGGTTGCGCTGCCCCATGACAAGCGTCATCGCGCGCAAATACCCGCTGTTGCGTTCCCATGGCGTGAAACCAAGCACCCTGGCGGTGCCGCTGGTGGGGTGCAGAAGCCCTGAAAGCATCTTTAGCGTGGTGGTTTTACCTGCGCCATTAGGCCCAAGAAATCCGACGATTTCTCCCGTGCCGATGCGAAAACTGACATTTTGCACGGCCTTGACATCGCGGAATTTGCGCTTGACAAAGCTGCGCATGGCCGCGCCAAACCCACCTTCGCGATCGGTGACCTGATATGTTTTTGACAATCCCTCTACAACGATCGGGTCAGTTCCTGCGCTTGGTGTTGGTCTTTCTAGCGATTTATTAACTACTTGCATGTATCCTCTGATCCAGTCTGTTAACGGATTTCTGACGAAATGGGTTAGGGCGCACAGACAATATCTGTGGGGTTTGAGCAGTGGCCAGCCATACTTCGGAACAATTGATGGGACCGCTATAGTATAAATGGTTTACAAATGAGGTCGTCATGCGAGCAGCAGTTGATTTTGGTTTAACGAATATCGATGTGGTCGTCGAGTCTGAAAGCGGACATGTCGAGTATGTCACGGTTTCCACTGAAAGCGATGTCGATGTTAGCCAGCTTCGCCGGGCCATTGGCGCAAGCGGGCGCCGCGTAAGTGACTTTAGCGTGATTGGGGTGACAGGTGGACAGCATCGGCGTCTGCCGACGCACGTTGACGGCGTTATCCTCACACCCGTCGATGAAGTCACGGCGATAGGGCGAGGTGGATTGTCTCTGTCGAAATGGCCACAGGCGCTGGTGGTCAGTGCGGGTTCGGGCACGGCCATGGTTGCGGCGCGACGTGGTGATGTGCATCATGCCACCGGGAGTGCTGTTGGCGGCGGAACACTGCAAGGCCTCAGCCGTTTGCTGCTCGGCACAGCCGACCCGAACGAAATTGATCGCCTGGCACTTCTGGGCAACGCCAATGGCGTCGACCTGTCTCTGCTTGAGGCGACAGGCGGCGTCCTGGGGCGCCTGCCCGCTGATGCGAATGCGGTGAATTTTGGCCGTGTCGCGCGTATGAGTCATGTTGATACAGCATGGATGCCGACCCGTGAGGATACGGCTGCCGGGTTGGTGCTGATGATAGGACAGGTCATTGCTGTCATTGCTATCAATGCCGCGCGCGCTGAGCATCTGGATCAAATTGTGGTGGTCGGCCATCTTGTGGATATGCCGAGTATTCGACGCATATTACAGACGGTGGCCGGCTACTATGCTGCCAGTGTTATCTTTCCGGATCGACCTGGCTATGCCACTGCCATTGGGGCGCTGGCAGTGTGAGTAATTTAACACCATGAACAACAAATACCTGCAACCGATGCAGCCTTGGCCATCACTGGCACCATATGCACGTATCGTCCAACTGGATAAAAGCAGGCTGCGACTTTTTATTTTTGACGCAGAAGGAAAAGCGCGTTCTGACAAGGCGCCCCTTCTGCTGATACATGGCCTGGGAGATGAGGCAGATACTTGGCGCCACGTGGTAGAGCCACTGGCACAGGATCGGCGCGTGATTGCGCTTGATCTGCCTGGTTTCGGCAGGAGCGACAAACCACGCCGCGCCTATTCATTGGCGTTCTTTAATGACATCATCATAGATCTGCTGGATACGCTGGCGATATCCAAGGCATCTCTTGTTGGTCACTCACTTGGCGGCATCATTGCGCATACGCTAGCGCTGGATTGTCCGCACCGGTTCACCGATCTGACGTTGATCGATGGCTGCCTGTCGCCCTATCCGCAGAAAGTGACCTTAAGCATGGTGGTGCGGCTGCTGCCCTTCGTCGCCGAGCGCTACTACAACGGTTTACGTGGGCGACCGGATGCGGCCTATGCCTCGCTTTCTGCCTATTATGCGGACATGACCAAACTGCAAGCTGATGACCGCGCATTTTTATATGACCGCGTCAACCAGCGTGTGTGGAGCGATGGTCAACGTGATGCCTATTATTCCGTGTTACGGCAAATGCCGGCATGGATGGCGCGCCATAACCGCAGCCATCTGAACCTGATCGCAGCTTCACCCCTGCCTACTCTGGTGATATGGGGACGTGAAGACCGTGTCGTGCCGATAGCGGTGGCGGAGGCATTGGTTGCGTTATTTCCAGCCGCCCATCTGTTGATGGTTCCAGGCAGTGGGCATATGCCGCATCAAGAACAACCGCAGCAAGTGGTACAGGCCATGAAGAGCCACATTTCGTCATTTCATCCTTAACCTATTGACTTTTACTAAAAATTTTATTAGGATTAGGTTACGTGAAACGAAGGCCAAGTATTAGGACAAACATCGAGACATGCGCGAAAAGGTGACTATCACCCACATTGCACTGGAAAGCGGAGTATCTCCGGCCACGGTTTCATTGGTATTAAGAAACCGCCCAGGTGTTTCGGAAGGAACACGCATCAGGGTGTTGGGAGTTGCCGAGAAAATCGGCTACCAGGTTAAGCCCATTGTGGTTGGATCGCGGAATGGTCGGTTACAGACGATCGGCATGATCGTCAAAACTGAACCCAATCTGCCGGCTCGGGCTAACCCATTTTATTCGCATGTGATCATTGGCGTTGAAGATGCCTGTCGAAACAGCGGTATAGACCTCCTCTTATCAACCATGCCGGTAGATGATAAAAACCGCCCTCTCGGCGTCCCCCAGATGCTCACGCGCGGTATTGCGGATGCGTTGTTGATGGTGGGCACTTTCGTCGATGAAACCGTCACTTCTGCAGTAGGGCGGAAAACCTGCCCGATTATTCTTGTCGATGCCTACGCAAAAACAGATATGTTTGACGCCATTGTGTCTGACAATTTTCAAGCAGCTTGGCAGGCTGTTGATTATCTGATCCGGCACGGTCATCGCCACATCGGGTTGGTTGGTAGCGAGCCGGACTCGTATCCCAGTATCAAGCAACGCCGCGGCGGTTATCTGCGCGCATTGCGTGAACATGACATCAGCGAGGTTTATTGCGCAGATTTCAATCTTATGCTTGAATCGGGGTATGAGGCAACAAAGGAGCTATTGAAGAAAAATTCAGCTATTACGGCCATATTTGCAGTCAACGATAAAGTAGCGCTGGCCGCAATGAATGCCGTCATGGATTGCGGAAAACGTGTGCCCGATGACATTTCCATAATTGGTTATGACGATGTAGACTTAGCTGCTAACGCTAAACCACCGTTGACCACGATGCATGTTGATACTGTGGCCATGGGTAGGGCGGCAGTGCAGTTGATTATGAATAGACTAGAGCATCCTGACTCGGCGCGCATGACGTTGACAATTCATCCGACACTTGTTGAGCGCGATTCCGTTGCAAAGGCGAAGGTGACCAAGGCCTTGCGCCCCTGAACACGATGTCATAGGATAAGCCACCATGGAAGACCCAGATGGAACTCCGAGACGATAAATACAGATTAAGGAGGAAAAATGGAGAGACGAGGCCATATGTCTGCTCTTGATCTCACAAACCAGATATTTAACAAACAACTATTCATATAACACACGCTTGTTTACTACATTTAGATTTCCTAATTAGGAGTGAGACAGATGAAAGGTAAGTTATCACGTAGAGAGATGCTCCGCTTGTCAGCCATCATAGGCGCAGGCACATTGGCTGCCGCATGCGGCGCAGCCACCCCGGCGGCCGTCGCGCCGACCACCGCCCCCAAGGCGACTGATGCCCCCAAGGCGACTGATGCCCCCAAGGCGACCGAAGCTCCCAAGGCGACCGAAGCTCCCAAGGCGACCGAAGCCCCCAAGGCTGCTGATCCTAAGGACGCAGGCCGAAATCGCACATTGATTCTGATCAACGGCGGCAGCGGCGGCAAGTTCACCGATATGGGCTTGCTCAACCCCGAAGGTGGCATGAACCACCAGATTGGTATGGCGCTGTTGTGGGATCCGCTGTTCTACTACTCCGTCTTCGCCGACAAGGAAATCCCCTGGTTGGCCGAGAGTGGCACGTACAACGCAGATTTCACCGAATTGACCTTGAAGATGCGCAAAGGTACGGCTTGGAGTGATGGTACACCCCTCACAGCCGCCGATGTCAAGTGGACATTTGACACTAACGTTGCCAACGAGAAGCTAACGTACCATGCGCAGTTTAAGGAATTTGTTGACTCGACCACAGCGCCTGATGATGGCACCGTGGTTGTAAAATTCAAAGCTCCGCAGCCGCGCTTTAAGTTCGAGATTCTGAGCTTCAAGTTCGACACAGGCATGTGCCCGCTGCCCAGCAAGTACTTCATTGGTAAGAAGGTTGATCCGACCAAGATTAACGAAGAGAAGGGCACAGACATGCCACACAGTGGTATGTACAATGTCAACCAGGTTCCTGAGCAGTATGTATTCACGCTTGACCTGAACTGGTGGGGCTTCAAGACTGGTTTCCAAAAGGCGCCCGAAGTTCTCAAGGTCATTATGCTGCCGGCAACCGACATGTCCACCGTGGCGCAGCGCGTCGTGAACAACGAAGCGGATGCATCACTGGACCTGCGCGCAGCCAACATCCGCACGGCTGTTTCGTCGAACCCGAAGATCACCACGCATACCGGCAAGGACGAACCTCTGGGTTATCGTGACTGGTGGCCGAATTCACTGTGGGTGAACACGGCGCTTGATCCGTATAGCAATCCCGACGTCCGCTGGGCTATGAACTACGCTATTGACCGTGACACCATCGACAAGGTTGTTTACCTTGGCGCTAAGATTGCCACGATCTATCCGTATCCTGAGTACCCCGCGCTGAAGAAGTATCTCGATGGCGTCAAGCCCATCGCTGACAAACTCGGCGTGCGCACTTATGATCTGAAGAAGACCGAAGAGCGCATGGTCAAGGCCGGTTTCGCCAAGGATGCCGATGGCTTCTGGGTGAAGGATGCCAAGCGGGTCAACGCCACGATCAACGGCTTTGAAGGCATTCATGCCGACATCGTGCCGGTGCTGGTTGAGATGCTCCGCAAGGGCGGATTCGAAGCGGCGATCAACTTTGGTAACGATGCGTACCAGAACATGGCCGACGGCAAGCCCGGTCTGTACATGTTCGGTCACGGCGCTTCCGTGATTGATCCTTACGCGACACTAGAACTGTATTCGAGCAAGTTCAGCGCTCCGATCGGCACAACTGCCGGTGGCAACCACTTCTCGCGCTATAAGAATCCGACCTTTGACAAGCTCGTTGACGACATGCGCTCCATCGCCCCAGGCGATGCGAAGATTACCGATCTGTTCAACAAGGCTATGGAGATCTACTGGACCGACATGATTGATATTCCAATCATCCAGTGGCTGCACCGTATCCCCTATAACCAGACGTACTGGACCAACTGGCCGACCCAGGATAATCCGTACCTCAATGGCGCTTTCTGGCACTGGACGTTCCCGCTCATGTGCTTGAACCTGAAAGCGGCTCAGTAAAACGCAGGGGCGGGCCTGTGCGCCCGCCTGAGACGACGACAACAAGCCGTCATTTGACGGTATGTGTGTCGGCGAGTTGCAGAACGCAGCGGGTGGCTCATTTCACCCGCTGTGTCCAGGGAGAACCTCACAGTGAGATTAGGTTATATTCTGCGTCGATTCCTCTTCCTCATCTTCGTTATGTGGACAGCGGCTACCGTGCTGTTCTTGATCCCACGCATGTCCAGGGTCAACCCAATCCGTGAACGCTTTGCTGCCCTGGCACGATCCACTGGCTACTCACCCAAGGACCTCGAAAGCATTATTGCCAGTTATGAACTCAAGTTCGGCCTTGATAAACCACTGCCACAACAGTACGTTGAGTACATGGGAAGCGTCTTGCGGGGTGATCTTGGGGTTTCCCTGATGGCTTATCCTAAGCCAGTCACGGAATTGATTGGTGAAGCGTTGCCATGGACGATTGGGCTTTTGGGGGTAACAACGGTCCTCACTTTCTTGATCGGGACGGTGATTGGCGCTCTGGCAGGTTGGCCGCGCAGCCCTAAATGGGTGAAGGGCATGGTGCCACCCTTAATGATCCTGGCCGCCATACCACCTTATATTCTTGGGCTATTGCTGGTCTACTTTATTGGGTTCCGTCTAAAGCTGCTGCCTATGGGCAGCGCCTATTCGGCCGGTCTGACAAAAGATTGGTCTATTCCCTTTATTCTCGACGTGGTAACGCATGCTATTCTGCCTGCGATGTCGCTGATATTGGGTTCCGTTGGATTCTGGGCGCTGGGCATGCGCGGCATGGGCGTTACCATTCAGGGCGAAGATTACGTCAACTTTGCCGAGCATAAAGGTCTTAAGCCCGGGCGCATCTTTTACTGGTATTACGTACGTAATGCGATCCTGCCGCAGGTGACCAGTCTTGCACTGGCTTTTGGAGGCATTATCAGTGCGGGCGTGCTCGTTGAAGGCCTATATGGCTTTCCGGGCATCGGGTCGACGCTGGGCGCAGCCATATTGGCCAATGATTACTTCGTCATTTATGGCATTGGCTATATTACGGTTGTCGCAGTCGCAGTGAGTATGCTGATGGTCGATTTGCTCTATCCTTTACTCGACCCACGCATTCGTTATGGAAAAAAGTAGCGGGTGACAGTGCTGGCGTGACGCCAGTGCTCCGGGACGACTTGTGAGTTGTCCCCTGCGTTAGCATTTAAGGTTAGGTAACAATGGCAATAGCACTTCAATCAACAATCGGCGGACCAAGCCAGCGCACCCTGGTGATGCGCTATCTGCGGCGCAATAAGAGCCTGGCTGTCGGTCTTATCATCGTCATCTTTCTGTTGGTATTCAGTATCGGCGGGTCGCTTGTGATGGATACAGGCAAACTGGCCTATCCGCTTGCAGTAGCACCTTTGCAGCCTCCAGGCGGTGAGTACCCGCTTGGCACTGACAAGGATGGTCGTGATTTGCTCGCGGTGATGATTCGGGGTGTACTGCTGACTGGCGCGATTGGCGTCATGGCAGGCACGGTCGGTATCGTGGTCGGCGTCGTGCTTGGATTTCTAGCCGGCTATTTCGGCGGCGCCTTCGATATGGTGGTGCGTTGGGTCACCGAGGTATTACTAACGATCCCCGGATTGATTCTTCTGATCATCATCGCCGGCACCATTGTAGACAAAAACCAGGTGTCGGTCTTTACCATGGCAGCAGTGACTTCCATCCTCGCCTGGGTCGGACCAACGCGCGTTGTGCGCGCTCAGGTACTGACGATGAAAGAGCGCACCTTTGTCAGCATCGCCAAGCTGTCGGGAATGGGCAATATGGAGATCATTTTCAAAGAACTGATGCCCAATATGCTTCCTTTTCTGGTTGCCAGTTTTGTAGCGCAAGTCATGGGTGCGATATATGCCTCCTTCGGCCTGGAGGCACTCGGTCTTGGCCCGGCGCGCGAACCCACGATCGGTATGACGATTCGCTGGGCGGTATTCCACTCGGCTATGTTTAACCAGTGGTGGTGGTGGCTGCTGTGGCCGGTGGTGGCGATGGTACTGATCTTCGCCTCTTTGTCACTCATCAATGTGGGTTTGGACGAAGTCGCCAACCCGCGCGTTAGGAGGACGGAATGACATCGGCTGTATTACAGGTCAGCGACCTGCGCGTCACGTATTACACGGATTCTGGCCGCACCAAGGCAGTCGATGGCGTCAATCTGACGTTGTATGCCGGTGAACGGCTCGGCCTGGTTGGCGAGTCCGGTTGCGGTAAATCGACCATGGCGCTCTCGCTCATGCGCATGATCAAACCGCCGGGACGAATCGAGTCGGGTAGCGCCATTGTCGGCGATGAGAATGACAACATCGATATGCTCAAACTCAACGAAGAGGAAATGCTGCAAGCCCGTTTGAGCCGGATTGCCTACATACCGCAAGGCGCGATGAACTCGCTCAATCCGGTCATGCGTATTGGCACGCAGATGATGGATGCGATTCAGGCGCACATACCAAGGGCGACAAAAACGGAGATGAAAGAGCGCGCCGAAGCGTCTCTGGAATCCGTCGAATTGAAGCGCAGCGTGTTCAACATGTACCCGCATGAGTTAAGCGGCGGCATGAAGCAACGCGTGTGCATCGCGATTGGCATTCTGCTCAGCCCCAAAGTCATCATTGCCGACGAGCCGACCAGCGCATTGGACGTGGTGGTGCAGCGCCAGGTGATGGAGACGATCTGCAAGGTGCAGGAGAAAATCGGAGCTGCCGTCATTCTGATCGGCCATGACATGGGCCTGATGTGCCAGATTACGAATCGCGTCGCGGTGATGTACGCGGGCAAACTGGTCGAACTCAGCACGGTGCGGGAGATGTTTACCGACCCGATGCATCCCTATGCCAAAGCCTTGATTGCCAGCTTGCCAAACCTTGAAAACAAAGGCGTCTTTCAGGGAATACCAGGTCTGGCGCCTTCGCTGTTAAAGCTGCCCAGCGGTTGTGTATTCCATCCACGCTGCCAGTATGCCATGGATGTCTGTAAGACCACGACGCCCGAACAGGCAGTGACTTCATCAGGACGATACGTCTATTGTCATCTGTATGGCAAGGCGGGTCAGCCTTTACCCGGGACGCCACTGACGAAATCAGAGGCAACTAATTACTAGGTTTGCAATCGATAAAGAAGAATCCAAATGGCTCCACTTCTAGAACTCAGAAACGTCTCTAAAATCTATAGCCAGGGTTTGCTTTCTCGCGAGCAGACAGTTGCGCTGGATAACATGTCTCTGGTACTCGACGACTCCAAACCGACGATTGTGGCCGTTGCCGGCGAGAGCGGCAGCGGAAAAACCACGTTGAGTATGCTGTCGTTGGGTTTCATCGATCCGTCGAAAGGCGAGGTTTTTTACAAGGGCAAGAACCTTGCCAAGCTTTCTGGCAAAGAATACCTCAGCTTCCGCCGCGAGGTTCAGGCTGTATTTCAGGATCCATTCGCGGTTTTTAACCCGTTCTATACGATCGACCACCTGCTGACGGTGCCTATTGACAAGTTCAAGTTGACGAAGTCAAAGAAGCTGGCGCGCCAGATGATGGAAGATTCACTCAGCGCGGTCGGTTTGCGCCCGGACGAAATTCTGGGGCGCTTCCCGCATCAGTTGTCGGGTGGGCAGCGCCAGAGAATATCTGTTGCGCGCGCGCTGTTGCTCAAACCCACGCTGCTGGTCGCTGACGAACCCGTGTCAATGGTGGATGCCTCTTTGCGCGCTACCATTCTTGAGAGCTTGAAGAATCTCAAGAAGGACTACGGCATTTCGATCTTGTACATCACCCATGACCTGACCACGGCCTATCACATCAGTGACAGCATCATTGTGCTGTACCGCGGCGGCGTCATGGAGGCTGGTGATGTTGACACGGTGATCAAGAATCCGAAGCACCCGTATACGAAGTTGCTGATTGATTCAATACCGTGGCCTGATCTTAAGCTGCGCTGGGGTTCTACCGAGCTGCAAGCCAAGGAAGGCGAATTCAGGTCAACCACGGGTTGCCGTTTTGCGGGTCGTTGCCCCTTTGTCATGCCCAAGTGCAAAGAAAACGTGCCGCCGCTGTTTCAGACAGATAAAACGCGCGCAGCAGCTTGTTACCTGTACGAAGAGAGCCCGCAACTGGCAAAACAGAACATCACTGAGTTGATCTCGATTTGACCTTGGGTTCTCATGGTAAAAAGAAACCCCGCTGCACATCGCAGCGGGGTTTCTTTTTAGCTGTTTTCCTGCCAACAAATCAGGTGGTCTTCTTCAGTTTCTTGGCGCGACCTTCAGGTGTGGTCAAGTCAAGCGACTCACCGGTGACTTTGTAATCCCATGTCACCTTGGCCTTGTTCTCTAGGATTTCTACTTTACCCGATCCCTGGCCGCCTGAAGCAATGTTATAGGTTGAAGGTGTGTCGTCGCCTACTGAGGTGATGATGACGCTGAAATCGTCCTTGAACTCGTAGCCGGAACCACCATCGGCTGTAATCCATTTGCCGAGTAGAGTAGTGTCCTTTACGCCGCTGGACCCGCCAGTGACAGATGAACTACCACTGCTTGCTGCGTTACTGCCACCGCCACCACACGCTGCGAGCAATAATGCACCACTGACCACTAATGCGACAAATGCAAATAGACGTTTCATGGGCGAGTACCTTTTCCTTGTGTTTGATTGAACTAAAATGCTCTTAACGAAATCGGGCACAGTCTTAAGACTGTCACGCATTATAACCCGTCGACACAAAAGGAAAAGCCCAATCATGGCATTTGACTGGGCTTTTTAGTAAAAAGTGTAGATTTACAAATGGGCCGTGGATGTAAAAGCAGCGACAGCCGATGTAACCAGATTAAGAAGTGGTGCGGGGAGAATTCCCAGGAACAAAGTAGCAACCGCGGTAATCGCGAGCGCCGCTGTTCTGCCGACATGGGACAGACTGAGGGGCTGTGCGTCAGCTGCTGGCTCACGCATGAACATTGTTACGATGATGCGCAAGTAGAAATAGGCTGACACCACACTGGTGAGTACGCCGATGATGGCTAGCCAGACCAGGTTGGCGCCAATGGCAGCCTGGAAGAGGAAGTACTTGCCGACGAATCCTGCGGTGGGTGGAATGCCAGTGAGAGAAAGCATTGCTAATGTCAGCACCAGCGCAATGGCAGGGCTGCGCTTGAACATACCGGCATAGGCATCAATGGACTGATCCTCGGTAGCCGCATTGCCCATGCTGGTCATGGCAGCAAAGGCAGCCAGCGTTGTAAAGGCATAGCTGGTCAGATAGAACAGTACGCCCGTGGTGCCGGCCGCATTGCCGGATGCCACACCCATCAACAGGTACCCGGCATGGGCAACTGACGAGTACGCCAGCATGCGCTTTAAGTTGGTCTGTGAAAGCGCAATGACGTTGCCGACGATCATGGTCAATGCGGCGATGACAGCGATAGCCGGTTGCCAGGTGGCGATGAGGGGCGCCAGGCCAAACAGGAATACGCGCACAATCGCCGCAAACCCAGCTGCTTTGGTTGCCGTTGCCATAAAAGCCGTGACAGTGGTGGGCGCGCCTTCATACACATCCGGTGTCCACATATGGAAAGGTACTGCGGCTACTTTGAAGCCGAGTCCGACCAGGAGAAGCGCGATCCCTGCAAAAAGAAGCAACAGATCCTTGATTTCCCCGGCGGTGATCTTGCTCGCAATATGAGCTAACTGCGTCGTGCCGGA
Organism: uncultured bacterium; assembly: GCA_903873965.1. GTDB lineage: Bacteria > Chloroflexota > Anaerolineae > J036 > Brachytrichaceae > CAIXPS01. The sequence continues at coordinate 10,855 of CAIQQO010000124.1, read as the reverse complement.
TGCGCCATAAATCAAGGCAATGCCATAAACCAGAAAACCTGAGGCAAACGAGCCAAGCAGGAAATACTTCATCGCAGATTCTTCGCTGCCTTCGCGAGGGTGTGCGATGCCACACAGGATATAAAGAGGGATTGATAGCAGTTCGACAGCCACGAAGACCATTAATAGGTCCACGGCATGTCCCATCAGCATCATCCCGCTGGCAGAAAACATCAGCAGCGGATAGAACTCGCCGCGCATGATGCCGCGATCCTGGTTGTATCGCAGCGTCAACAAGATGGTGATGATGGCGACGATGGCAAATAATCCATCGAGAAACAAGGCATAACCATCGAGCGATGCCATGCCGCTGAATCCGACTAGGCTTTGGCCGCTTAACAGGGGCAGAGAGCCAATCACGACAACCAGAACGGCGATGGCCAGCCAGGCGGTGATCGACTTACTCGCACGCGGGATAAACAGGTCAATTAAAAGCAGGATCGTGCTGCCGGTAACGAGCAGGAGGGGAGGGAGTATCGTGAGAATGTCGTTAGGATTCATAGTGTTGTTTCAAACCGCAAAATTGACGGCTACAAGTTTGTATCCACTGCCACTAGATGTTACAAAGTCAAAGATGACACCCATGTGATCGCACCAGAAATGGCTGGTATCAGCAGTATGCGCATGGTTGTCTATACGGAAATGAGTCAGTTTCATCAGTCCAAACCGTGTCTCATGTTCCTCCGTTCCCAGGTTGGTATACAAAAGTATCGCCAGACTGGGTTCAAAAGTGACCGCATCGAGACATAGCACTTGCCGACGCCCGGGTACATTCTGATCCTCATGCAAGTTCCAGAGTGTCACTGTGCTAAACAGGGGCGAATTGTAACCGATTTCACAATCTTCTGCCCAACCAAACTGTCGTGTTTTACTGGCGTCATCGAGTCGCCAGCAGACATCAGCGTAGGGAGGTGCAAGGTCGATGCGACTTTCACGCCGACCGGCAAGAGCATGGATGCTGACTCGACGTGGCCGCAGATGGGCATTCAGTTCGATTGCTACCGATTCCGAGCGGGACTCGATAAACGGCGCTATGCGAACCGTATCCGTATCGAGCCGAACGCCGCGATCCAGGATTGGCCGGATTCGCCAGCGTTCATCGGCAATGACGTTGCCGTCACCGCTGAAGGTTTGAAATATTCCTTTGCGGTCGAGTTGCGATCGGTCAGTCGGTAGGTTGATCATGCAGTATGAGTCACTGTATCGTAATCGGAAAATCAGAAAACGGAAATGATTAGAATAGGTGCATGCGTGACGAACCTCGTAGCCATGGGACAAATCCTGACGATTACGATTACGCGACCAACAAGGCTTCCGCCTCTGACTACATCCTGCGCGAAGCACGCGATGCAGGTGTTCGGCTGGTGCGTTGTCTCTGGTCTGATCTGGCCAGCATCATTCGCGGACGATCCATTCACGTCGATGCCCTGCGTAAATATATGATCAATGGCATCGGTCTACCCGCGAACATGATGGGCCTGACCATGACGGATGCACAGGCGATGCCTGCGTTGCAGGGGCAGGTGCGGTTATTGCCTGATCCCGGTACTTTTAGAGTCATCCAGTACACACCGAACACGGCGCTCATGTTAGGCGACTTATATGAAACCGACTTGCAACCGTGGGCATTGTGTCCGCGCAGCTTTCTGAAACGGGTTGTGGCTGACCTGACTGACCTAGGATTGCGAGCACAAGTAGGTTTTGAAGTCGAGTTCTTTTTCGGCGTGCGTGGAAGTGAAGGCAATTTCGTCCCGGTCGATGAAAGCTTGTACTCTTCTTCTGTGGGGATGGCTGTTGCTGGAAAAGTCATCAATGATATTGTCGGTTCGCTTGATGAACAACGTATCGGGTTGGATCATTACCACCCGGAGATGGGGCACGGACAACAGGAGATTGTGCTGGCGCCAACCGACCCTATCACGGCGTGTGATCGCCTGCTGCTCTTGCGCGAGACGGTGCGGTCGGTAGCGTGGTCACATGGTTGGTATGCCACATTCGCCGCGCGGCCTTTCGAGTCTCAACCACCTAGTGGACTACACACACACCTGAGCCTGTGGAACCGTAACGACCAAAATGTGTTGCATGAACCCGGCGATGAAGGCATCCGCGACATCGGCGCGAAGCGATTCAGTAACGAAGCTGCATGGATCATGGCCGGCATTTTGCGGCATCTTCCTGCTCTCACGGCATTGACATGCCCGACGGTCAACTCATATCGTCGCTTGCAGGTGCAAACCCAACTTTCACCCTACGCCGCATGGGGGTACGACAACAGACATGCGATGTTGCGCGTGGTGCCGCTAACATGGCATGAAAGTGCTCTGTCAGCCAATTTTGAGTTGCAGTTAGCCGATGGTTCCATCAATCCCTACCTGATGCTGGGAGGCATACTGGCTGCCGGCATGGATGGCATTGCATGCAGGACTCCTTTGCCGGACCCCGTGGATTCGTATGTCGGCGTATTAGAACCTGAAGTGCGCGAGAAAATGGGCATTCAGGCGCTTCCACTCAACCTGGCTGAAGCATGCGATGTGCTGGAGCGCGACAGTGTGCTGGCAAACGTACTGGGCTCGCGCCTGCTCGATGCGTACGTCGCTGTCAAACGCCAGGAAGTTAAAACATTCGAAGGGATTTCGGCGAATGCCGAGATCGCCAAGCATTTCTGGAAGTTCTAGGAAAACGACGGCATCGCATCGTACAGAATATGGAGACCCAGAATATTCCTTTTGGCATAGCCAGCTTATTTGTACTCATCGCGTTGAACGGCTTTTTTGTGATCGCGGAGTATAGCCTTGCGATATCGCGACGGACTCGCATTGCGGAACTGGCGACACAGGGAAACAAGGCGGCGATCATCGTCAGTCGGCTGATGGATGACCCGGATCGTTTCTTCGCAGCGACGCAGATCGGCATTACGTTTATGTCGATAGCGGTGGGAATCCTGAGTGAGCCGGCGATCACCGCGCTATTTCGGATGGCCTTCAGCGTGGCCGATGGGCTGGCTCCGTGGTGGCAGGGATTCTCTACTGTGTTGAGCGGCGTGACGGGTCTCCTGGTCGCTTCGTATTTTCAGATCGTGCTGGCTGAACTGGCACCTCGATCGGTGGCGCGGCGATCAGCGGAGCGCATTGCCCTGGCCGTGGTGCCGCCGATGAACGCCATAGCGCGTGTGTTTACGCCGTTTATCTGGCTGCTGAAGACATCCTCGCGTTTTGTCGTCACTCTCGTTGGCGCCGATGGCGGCCCGGAAGATCGCCCGCATTCTGTGGCTGAGTTGCAGATGCTGGTGGCCGCGAGTGAAAAAGGAGGCGTGATTGAATCCGATCAAAGGGATATGCTTGACGCCGTATTCACTTTTGGCGAGACCATCGTGCGCGAACTGATGGTGCCTCGCACCGAGATCATTAGTGCTGATGTGGAAACATCGATCAGTGAGGTGATCCACCTTGTGTCGCAGCATCCGATCAGTCGTGTGCCGATATTCGAAGGCACTCTGGATAATGTCATCGGTATCCTGCACAGCAAAGATTTGATTCGGACATTGCAACCTGCCATGCGCAATCTGACAGTGCGCCAACTCATGCGCGAGCCGTTTCTGGTGCCGGATTCGCAACGCGCTGATGAGCTGCTCCAGCAATTTCGGGTGCGGCGTGAACACATGGCTATCGTCCTCGATGAGTATGGCGGCACCGCGGGTTTAGTCACACTCGACGATCTGTTGGTTGAAATTGTGGGCGAGGTTGGCGACAGGATTGCAGTTCCCGATATCATGCAGGCGTCGGATGGCAGCGCCACTATCAATGGGTTCACGTCTATTGGCGATGTCAATGCAGTTTTCCATCTTGGGCTTGTTGATCCCAATTACGACACCATTGGCGGTCTCGTAATGGGTCAGTTGGGGAGAATCCCGCGTGTTGGCGATGAAATCGATCTGGCAGCATCCAGAATGCGCATACGAGTGGAGGAAATGGACATACGTCGCGTGGCGAAAGTTCGGTTGATACACATGGAGGCGGGTAAGGGGTCCAGCCTGCAAGAAACTGGGAAATCAACTGACGTCTAGTGGTGCTGAGCATGGGCGCCCGACTTCTTTGGAAACAGTCGGCTACGACCTTGTTGGATATAATTCACAAGCAAATATCACATCATGCCGGGCGCTACTAGCGAGGTTTCACTCGCGATCGCCTGCAGGCATAATCATCGAGAGATCAGAATACATGTCACAAACAACTACTTATGGCGATTTCGACAGAACCTGTGCGAACGCCATCCGCACTCTTACTCTGGATGCAGTACAAACTGCTAACTCCGGCCACCCTGGCATGCCAATGGGTATGGCCGACGTTGCATACGTGCTGTACACCCGTTTCCTGCACCACAATCCAAAGAACCCCAAATGGTTCAACCGTGATCGGGTGATCGTATCGGCTGGACACGGTTCCATGCTGCCCTATTCGGTCAACTTCCTGACCGGCTATGACATCACCCTGGATGACTTGAGGAGGTTTCGTCAGATGGGCAGCCGGACCCCAGGGCATCCGGAGAATCACGTCACTCCTGGCGTTGAAGTCACAACTGGCCCTCTTGGCGCAGGGACTGGAAATTCAGTGGGTATGGCCTTGGCTGAGGCCTGGTTGGCGGCGCGCTACAACCGGACTGACCTGAAAGTGGTCGATCACTACACATATGTGGTTGTCAGTGATGGCGATCTTGAAGAAGGTATCAGCCATGAGGCAGCTTCCCTGGCAGGTCATCTCGGGCTAGGCAAGTTGATCTGGCTGTATGACGACAATGGCATCAGCATTGATGGTCCGACGTCGCTTTCCTATAGTGATAACGTTCCGATGCGATTCCAGGCATACGGCTGGCATACGCAGGTTGTCGATGGCCATGATATGGCGGCTGTTGAGGCGGCTATCAGCGCAGCACAGGCTGTTACTGATCAGCCTAGCATTATCTGTTGCAAGACGGTGATCGGATTTGGCATGCCCAACCGCCAGGGAACGCAGAAAGCTCACAGTGATGCGCCTGGCGCAGAGGAAGTACGGCTTGCCAAGATCAAACTAGGCGCTGATCCCGATGCGTTTTTTGCAGTGAGTGATGAGGTGTTGGCGGCATGGCGCGCGACAGGCAGCCACGCAGCGCAGGCAGAGTCAACCTGGAATCTGACGCTTGCTCATTACGAAACATCGTATCCAGAAGCCGCCGGCGAGTTTAAATCCATCGTGGCAGGCACCTTGCCCGCAGATTGGGAGAAAGCTTTGCCCGTATTCAGCACCACGGATAAGGACGTGGCTACGCGAGCTGCCAGTGGGAGCGTGATAGATGCGATCGTGGGGCATCTTCCGGCTTTACTGGGCGGTTCGGCCGATTTGACGCCCTCTAACAATACAATGCCCAAAGGTGCGGCATCTTTGAAGAAAGGCGACTTTACCGGCAGATATATCCGCTTTGGTATTCGCGAGCATGCCATGGGATCCATGATGAATGGCATGGCGCTTCACGGCGGTATCATCCCTTACGGTGGCACGTTCTTCACCTTCAGTGACTATATGCGACCTGCTTTGCGGCTGGCTGCCTTAAGCGCTGCGCACAGCATTTTTGTGTTTACGCATGACAGTATCGGTGTGGGTGAGGATGGCCCGACGCACGAGCCTGTTGAACAGATGGCATCGCTGCGCGCGATCCCGGATCTCACCGTCATTCGTCCGGCAGATGCCAACGAAACCTCAGTAGCGTGGAAAGCCGCCATTGAGGCGCATGGCCCCGTTGCGCTGTTGCTCAGCCGCCAGGCTCTGCCTATCCTGCCACATTCGAATGGCTTGTTGCGCGGCGCCTACATCTTGCAGGATACCAGCGATTCGCAAGTAACGCTTGTCGCTTCTGGTTCCGAAGTCAGTTTGGCGCTTGATGCCGCAAAGGCGCTGGCCGAGAAGGGAGTGAAGGCTGCCGTGGTGTCAATGCCGTCATGGGAGTTGTTTGATCGGCAGGATGAGGCCTACAAGACTTCGGTGCTGCCGGCCAATATGCCGAAGGTGGTCATTGAGGCTGGTGTATTGCAGGGATGGCACAAATACACAGGCCCGCGCGTCCGCTTTGTTACCCAGGAAACTTTTGGCTTGTCCGGGCCATTTAAGGACGTTTACAAGAAGTTCGGTTTCACCATTGAGCATGTTGTCAGCGAAGCGCTGGCATTGCTCGGGTAGTAGCTTGTGAAGCAGATCGTAACGGTCGCTCAGATGCGCGAGATCGAGCGCGTATCCGATGCGGCTGGGCACAGTTATGCCCAGATGATGCACAACGCTGGATATGCTGCCGCTGCAGTAATCCGGCGTCGTTTTCCTGCGTGGTTTCCGGGTCGAAAGGGCAATCCGGTACGCGTCGTCATTCTTGTCGGCCCCGGAAATAATGGTGGTGATGGGCTGGTGTGTGCAACAGCACTCAACGAGCACGACGATGCCTATCCTGTTGATGCCAGGGCGTATTGTCTGAAACGCCGATCTGCAGCGGATGCCGTCTATCAGTCTGCGATTGACGCTGGGATAACGGTATGTTGCTCCGAAGATGATCCAGAGCAAGGCATTTTGGCTGATTGGCTGAAGGGCGCAGATATCGTTGTTGATGCCTTGCTTGGTACTGGCGTTGCGCGCCCGATTGAGGGCACCCTGGCTTCAGTATTGAATCGCCTGAAGGTGATCATGGCCGGCAAGAAGTTGCAGCTGGTCGCATTGGATGGCGTGACTGGCATGAATTACGAGATGGGCTCTCTTGATCCCTGCGCACCCCAGGCAGACCTCACAGTGACTTTTCACGCACCCAAGCGTGGGCATTATTGCTATCCGGCCGCACGCGCCAATGGTGAGTTGGTGATTGTTTCAATTGGCGTACCGCAGGAGGATTTGGCAGAGTCCCATTTCCAGCCGAGTGAACAGATATCGCTGGCTGACGATGAGGTTGTTCAGGGCATGTTACCTGTGCGCGCACCCGATGCTAACAAGGGCACTTATGGCAAGGTGATCGTTTTGGGCGGGTGTATGGATTATGCCGGTGCACCGACACTCGCTGCTGCTGCAGCTTACAGGGCGGGTGCTGGCCTGGTGACGATGGGCGTTCCTGCTGGTATTCAAGTGAGTGCGACCATTCTATGCCGCGAAGCCACGTTTATCACTATGAGTGATGCCCCATCACATCTGACACCCGCTGTTTTGAGCCATATTGAAAAGGTGATGGCAGTGCTTGATCGCAGGCATGCCTGGGTGATTGGACCCGGCATCGGGCAAAACAAGGAAACCAGCGCATTTCTGCGCGGTTTCCTTGATCTATGGCGTGCGAAGAGCAAAACCTGCCAGCTGGTCATCGATGCCGATGGGTTGAATCACCTCAGCCAGATGGATGGTTGGCCGCAACTGCTGCCGCCCATGACAGTGTTAACGCCGCACCCCGGCGAGATGGGACGGCTTACTGGTCTGACTGTTCATGAGATTCAGTCCAATCGAATGGGCGTAGCCATGCAGTATGCGCAGAAATGGCAAACCATTGTGGTTCTCAAAGGTGCGTTTACGGTGATAGCGCATCCGACTGAGGGCGCCGTAGTGCTGCCGTTCACCAATCCAGCGTTGGCCGTTGCAGGCACTGGCGATGTGTTAGCCGGTTGCATCGGAGGATTACTCGCCCAGGGGATCGCTCCTTATTGCGCCGCGTTATGCGGCGCCTATTTACATGCGAGTGCGGGCGAGATGTGGCGAGTAACCAACGGAGACGCGGGCTTGCTGGCCGGCGATCTCCTCAGTTACATACCCAAAGTCATGCAACATCTTAGGGAGTGCACTATCGAGTCTTAGTCAATGTATTAATCTGCTGGAATGTCGATGTGGATTTTTGTTCCCTGCTCGGTTTGGCTGTCGATGAGCATGGCACCGTCATAGACTTCGGTTAATCTTTTTACAATGACTAAACCGAGACCGGAGCCTTGCTGTTCGTAGATGCCACGGTCAAACTGCATATAAGCCCCAACACGGCTTGTATCCGATCGCGTAAAGCCGCGCCCATGGTCATCAACGCAGATGTGAAAGGAATTACCGACTTTCTTCCCGCTTACAGTCACTCTGGTGCCGGCTGGTGAGAACTTGAAGGCGTTATCCACTAGTTCATACACGAGTTTCTGCAGATCCGTGTCGGTAATGTGCGCATTGCATTCCTCAACAAAAATCGCTATATCGCCTGCCCGTCCGAACTTCAACGCAAGCTCTTCGGCAACAAGCTTGGTCGTGGTGCCTGCCATCTCGGTGCGGGCTTCTCTCAACGCGAATGTCTTTTGCTGATCGCTAACGGTGATTTCCAGCTGAGCATAGTACAGGTAGTTTTCGGTTAAGCGTTGAAGGGCCTGTCCTGCCATGATGATGTCTTCACCCATCGTGACCAGGTCTTCGGGGTTAAGCGTGAGTGCATTTTCCACAAGGATCTCGCCGTACCCCAGAATGCCAACCAGCGGCGTCCTGAGTTCGTGAGGTAAGGTATGTATGAGACTATGCCGCAGAAAGTCCATTTCCTTGCCGGCGCGCTTCTGAAGAACAGCCTGCCGTTTCAGCCGAACATTGATCGCCGCAAGGAGATCGTCCCGAGTGAAGGGCTTCGTCAGGTAATCATCGGCGCCCAGTTTCATGCCGCGCCGTATGTCATGAATTTCTGCTTTGGCAGTCAGAAAGAGGAAAGGGATTGTTTCAGTGCCGGGGGTTTTGCGGAGTTCTTCAAGAACCTGGTAGCCGTCCAGTTCCGGCATCATGACATCGGAGATAATCAAATCGGGCAGATGAGTGCGTGCAAGGCGCACGCCATCCCGACCATTGGATGCACCAATGACATCGTGTCCTTCGAATCCCAGGCTATCCTGAAGTTCCTCCAGAAGGACGGCCTGGTCCTCAATGATTAATATTTTGGCCATTTATGGATTCCATGGATGGTCAGGAATACGCTATCACTTCATACAAGGGATATCTATATCCGAACACAAGATTTGGCAAACTTGCATGAAGTATAGCGCAGGACGCCTATTTTTACGCAAACATGTAACCTGTTGTACGAACGTTAATAATGCGGCCAGCTAACATGGAGTGGTGATTCAGTTTGCGGCGCAGTCGCATAACGTGAGGGCGCAGAAGCTTTGTACCAGTTTTGCGGTCCACGCCCGATAATCCAAGACATTGCTTTACGATTTTTTCGGTGTACACCACATTCTTGCGATTCATATAGAGCAGGCCAAACACCTTGCCTTCTGTCGGGCTGAGATGCAGCATCTGATCATTGCCATAGTAGATGAAATGGGTTTCCGGGTCCCAGACAATGTCTCTTTTTTGAGCTGGCGCTGCAGTTTCTGATGCCCGTGCCACGGTGGCTGTTTCCTTAGAGGCGCCGGCGGTAAAGATAACTGGTACGGACGTAGATGAGTATGGCTGTACGATGTTGAGAGCCTGTTTGGCAATCATCTCTTCGACCATCATACGTGACCGCAATTCACGGTGGCTGGGCGGATCATCCTGAATCAGATAGTCCTTGACATGCATCTGAATGGCTCTGATAACAGATTGAATATCATCAGAAATGCTGTTAAAGAACATCGTGTTAGACAGGCGAATGCCTGCGTCATTCAGCAGCGCCAAGAGGACAAAACCGCCAGCCTGCACATCAGCCACCACCATGACATTATTCACACTGTACTCAGTCACTAGCTGACTGATGCGCTTGATGGATTCGCTAATGTTGTTGATTTCGTGAATGATGCACTTACCGCCGTGTAGTCCGCGCATGATAGCAGAATCTGATGAGTTGGAATCTGATAAGTAAACTACATTTATTGCCATGATTATGTCTTGTGTCCTGTTGTGTGATGGGCTTGTTTGAAAATAGCTATTAATATGTTCTTTATGGCACGGTCTTTGTCAATTTTGTGATTGTGCGCGTATTGATAGCTTACGTGAATACGCGATATCGCTTATTTAGCAAAACCGCGTAAGCGTATCCGCGTACGCATAAGCGGTGTGTACGATCGCATAGTTATGGATACAGAATGCAGATAGCGTCGCACATGAAACTTTACTTACTGTGGATCTGGTGGAGGGTGCGGGAGGGTGACAGTGAAAGAGGTACCACGCCCGACTTCGCTTTCGAAGGTTATGGTACCACTATGCATTTCAACTGCGTACTTAGTGATGCTCAGGCCAAGTCCTGTCCCCGTGGTCTGCCCGACATTGGCAGCGCGATGAAAAGGCTCAAAAAGGTGTTTCTGGTCCTGGACCGGGATTCCGATGCCCTCATCTTCAACCATAAGTATCATGTGGGTTGGAGTATCAGTGACACTGACGTATACAGTCTTGTCCGGCGCCGTGTACTTTAAGGCGTTGGATATCAGGTTGGAGACGATCTGCCACATCAAATGAGGATCAAAGGCTATTGGCGCCAATCCTTCATCGCAGTGCATGATGACATGCCGCTTTGTGGCGGGATTCTCATTGTAGGTATCGATGACGTCACTGCAAAGTTTCCCCAGGTCACCGATTACGGGATTTAGCTTCATGCGACCGGCCTGGACGCGCGACAACTGCAACACACCGTTGATGATTTCGGTCATTTGTGTCACTTCTCGGCGGATTTTCTGTAGGCGATTCTCAATCTGGATATCGGTCATGCGCTCACGGTACGCTAGCAAGGATTCTGTGATGACCATGATCGTGGCTAATGGTGTGCGGTACTCGTGGGATGCCATCGATACGAAGCGGGTCTTGAGTTCATTGAGTTCTGTTTGTTGCTGAATAGAGTTGAG
>CAIQQO010000123.1 GCA_903873965.1 uncultured bacterium | reverse complement strand
TGGGCATGGTGTCCAAACGTGTCGAGTTGCCAGCCCGTAGTGACATCGATACCGAGGGCTTCGCGGAAGTAGCGCTTGCCGTACAGCGCCTGGCGCACAAATGTTTCGCCGGAAGGCATATTGACGTCTGGCATAACATCCAGCCCGCCCGTGATCGCGAGGCGGCCATCGTCAACGAACTTCTGGAACGTCGCGCGCTCTTCGGGATAGCGATCCAGAAACGGTTTAACGTAGGCGACTTGATCAAGGGCGAAACGGTAATCGGGATACTGTTGCAACAGGCGTAGCGCCCGCAGAATGTTGGGCAGACCCATGTCGAGGTAATCGGCGCGCGTCTTGAATACCGCGCCTTCCCAGTGGGTATGCGGGATGAAGAAAAAGGTATCGCGCGCGTCAGTCATAGCCGTTTGCATATTTAAGCTCTCTTCAGGTTGGAATAGTTGCTATGGTACCCGCGAATTAAGAACCGCGCACATGCTCGGCATCCGCTGATCGAACACAGTACACACCACATTGCACCAAGTGGATGACCGGCGGGTCATCCCCGCGCATCACGTTTCAGTCATCATGGCAGCGCACACACGGTCAGGCTCACGTCATCCACATACAGGCTGGAAGGCAGGTTGCTGTCCGTGGCCGCCTTGAACGACAACCACAAGCGTTGCCCCGAGTATGCTGACGCGTTGGGCAGGTCGATGCTGCTCTGCACCCACGCGCCGCGCCCGCTGCTGGTGTTGTCGATCTGCTGCGGAGTGACGATCTGGATGCCCTGTTCGGTTTCAATTCCAACTGTGAATTTGTCGTACACCGTTGCCGTATCCGTTTCGGTCGTGTCGAGATAGCGCCAGTAGGTCAGCGTTGTAATGACTACGTTGGCCGGCAGAGGTACCGTCTGCACCATCTCGTTCCACACGCCGTTGAGCGTTGACGATCCCACGCGCCCGCTTTTCGCCCCTCTATGCGCGCGTACGCTGCTGATCAACGTATCCACATACACGCCGCTGGTCGTGTTCGCCACGCCCGTCCACGGATGCCACGGCGCGGCGGCTTCAAAACCGCCGTTCACAGCGATATTCGTGCACCGCGCCTCAATCGCCGGCACAGCCACCATGGGCAGATTCGCGGTATAGGTAAGATCAGCGGTCGGCGCCAATGCGACATATTGCGGGGGTGCCGCCTCTGGGTGTACGGCATGCGAAATCAGTGTGGCGGCAATGATCCCGATTGCCATCAGAAGTGCGACAGCGCCAGCCGGCGCGAGAGGCAGCATGCGGCGCAGCGATGGACCAAGGCGGACAAGGATTATTTGTATGCGTTGCACATTCACTCCCTCAGCGGACGGCGCATACGCTCAACTGCACGTCATCGATATACAACGTGGCAGGATAACGCGCACCGGTACGCCCCTTGAACGTCACCCAGATGCGCTGACCCGAATACACCTCGGCATTGGACAGCGACATCGTGCTGCGCACCCATGTGCCGCGCCCCGCGGAAGTGGCATCGATCTTCTGCGGCGTAACGATCTGAATGCCCTGCTCGGTTTCCAGCCCTACGGTAAAGCTATCCGCGGCGCGCGCGCCACTCACCGCCGGCATGTCCAGATAGCGCCAATACATCAATGTCACGCTGGTCGTTTTTTTCGGCAGCGTAATGGTTTGAATCAACTCGCTCCAATAGTTGCCGAGCCGGGCAGAACCCAGATGCGCACTCTGCGTGCCGCTGTGCGGTTGCGTGGCGTTGATCCATGTCTCGGCTGTGCGGCGCGCTGACTGGTTAGCCACACCCGTCCATGGACTACCTGACGCAGGTGCTTCAAATCCACCATTCCGGATCAAGTTGCTACAGGTGAGTACCGCCTTCTGCGATGCGATGACCTGATGCGTCTCATCGGGTGCACTCAGCAGTGGCAACAGCAACCTGACTGGGGATGAAGTGCCGGCCGCCACTGATCCGAGCAGGAAAGGTGGATCAACAAGGCGCGCGTCGGCAGCAAAAACCTGCACACGGCCAGCAGCGAGGAACGCGATCACCAAGGCCATGACCAGCGCGCCAGACGCCACGATGGTCATCAACACCTGCCTATTGATCTGATGCATAGGCGCCTCCCAACTTAACAACCAGCGTGGCTTTCCCAAAAGAGTGTAGAGCCATTTCATGGGCACCGCGTCGATACCGAAACGTCGTCCACATAAAAACTACTCTTGTTCGCACCATCGTTATGGCCGGTGAAACTGAGCGTCACCTGCTGACCGGCATAGGCGGATACATCGTAGAACACCGTCTGTTTCACCCACACATCGCGCGTTGCGGCCGTGGTGATGTTCAGTACTGCCCCAATCGTCTGCCCTTGTGCCGACTGCAACTGGACGGTGAGGTGGTCATTGGCGCCGCCGGCGGGTTCGGTCGAACTCACGTTCAGCCAGAAAGTCATCGTCACGACCTGCGTGGTCTGCGGCACAGCCACCATCTGCGCCAGGGTGTCGGTGTAACTCACCACGTTGCCCAGCCAGCCTCCCCAGAAACCCGCATGCGGGAGCTTTTGATAAATCAACGGGTCGGTCAACCCGCCTGTGTTTGTTGCCGTCCATGGCGTGCCCGGCACACCGTTCTCAAAGCCGCCATTGACGATCAACTCTGTCGCCGTACATGCGCCACCCGATTGGCCGAGGTGCGCGCTGATGAACGCGCTCGGCGCGACGTAACCGGCACCGGGGTAGGGATAATTGTCGGGGTGAATGATGTAGGTGTAACCGCGCCCGGGATAACCGCTAGGGTAGGTGCATCCAGGATAGTTGTAGCCATAAGCATTGGTGCCGGGCACATAGATGTTTGAGCCATCAAGGAACCAGCGCATCTCAAAATGCAGATGTGAGTCCCACAATGGGTGTTGTTCCCGCGTGCGCCCAGTGTAGCTCTGCGGTAACACAGTGGCAATCTGCTGCCCGCGTTGCACAATCTGCCCTTCGACGACGCTGACGTTATTCACGTGCCCATACATCGAATACAGGTCGCGCCCATCGGCAAGACGATGCCGGATCAGGATCACGTTGCCGGGGTAGCTGATGCCGGGATTCTGCCGCGCCACGATGCCGTCGGCGATAGCGTAAACCGGCGTGCCTGACGTGTTCTTGCCATCAAGCCGGTACCAGTCTTCGCCGGTGTGAATCATGCGCGCCCAGTCCACGTTGTAGCACTTGACGCCCCACTGATCCAGATTGCGGATGCCATAACCCAGCCATTCCAGATGCGTGTCGTCGACCACGATCCCGGTGGGTATGCCGTAGTTCACGCCGTTGCCCGAGCGCAGCGGGTACGTGAACACCGTGGCCACGGGCGGATCGATCGCGGGCACGCGCGCCAGCACGGCAGCCTTGGGCGCCAGTGTCTGTGCCAATACGCGGAACGATTTGACCACGTGATCGAACACAGCCTCGCTCTCGGCCGGGGGTTCCACAGGACCGCCCACGCCGCCGCCATACAGGTTGAGCCGATACATCACGCCATCACCGGGGATGAGCACCGTGTACTTGTCGCCACTGCCAACTAAGGCATCACGTAGCAGCTTCAGCGCCGTCCGATCCGCCAGCTTTAACGCCACACCGCGTTGCACTGATACCGCTGCCCGTATGCCTGCTGCCTGATACTGGTCGGCAACGAACTGTTGAGCAGACTGGTTCTTTGGGTTCTCCAGCACCATCACCGAGATGCCTTGATAGTCGGCTGTTGCGGTGACGGTGAACTCGATGTAAACCATGCGATAGCGCTGCGACGCATCATCGCTGGTCGACACGACCGCGCCGGTCGGAACCTCCAGCGCAAACGCCGCATCACTGCTGGTATATGTCTCCCAGCCTGATGATTGCGCGGAGGTCAGCGATTGCAACGCCAGAAAGGCAAGCACGGCACAACACACGCCAACACCCATCCATACCCCGTAAAGCGTCTTCTTATTCACCATTTGCGTCACCCGGACTTTCTCTTATTAGTTTCTAAGTATACCCAAAGTGGCGCGGGGATATGCTAAGTGATAATCCACAGCAGATCATCGGGAACCATCCCGCTGCCAGCCAGTAGCGTATCGAACGTCGCGCGCGCCTGCACGCTCAGCGCCACATCCTCGGCAAACGGGATAGCGGAGAACTGGCGCATATAGGCCGCGAGCCTGGCAGTCACGCTGATTTTTTGCGTAGGTCATCGGACAGATTGTAGTGGAGCGTGTGTTTTGGTTATTCCATAGTCGAAGCGGTCAATGCCTATCCCGCGACTTATCCAACATTTCTGAGAATAAATCGGCAACCGCCGATCCAGATGCCTCAGCAACACCACACACTACATCCGCGCTGTCGGAATCAGCAACACACTATCGCTATCGTCTCGGTGATGGCACTTCTACCTAACCCGACGGATGGCATTCACCATCATCTTGATCATGTTTCATGCATCACGCTTAACGTCCGCTAGCACACTCCGCGCCGACGCTGTCGCAAAATAGTAGCGATAGGCCGCTGTCTCCTGAAGTAGAAAATCAAAGCTCGCGCGCGCCGCGATGTGTAGCCGTCCCGCCGGGTCGCCCTGTTGTCGCAGCAGCGTGATCCCCGCGCGTATCGTCGCAACCCGCTGCCCGATACGCGCAGCCATGCGATTTTGCACAACAGGATCGTCCGAAGAATCACCATTGCTTTCGCTCTTCTTCAGCATCGCGGCAATCAGCCCCAACACCACTTCGGGACGATCCGATACATCATCAAGTGATGCGGCGAGCAGGACAACAGTCTGCGGCGCGACCCGTTGCAACACCTCGGCTAACTCGTCCGGGCCGGGAGGCGGAGTCGCAATCAAGAGCACAGACGCGGGTTCCAATTGCAGTCGCGTGCGGTCATCGGCGGGCTTCGCCAACCCCTCCGCCCATGTCTGCGTCGCGGTGACACCTGTGTTCTCGCGCAACTGTACCAATGCCGTTGCTGAATCTTCGGATGCACGCAGATCAACGATCTTGTAGCGATCACTGGTCAGTTCGGATGCAGCAGGCTCGGTGTCAACACTGGCGTTCGTGATGCGCACCACCTGCAACTGCATACGCCACTTACCCTTGTACATTTCGTGCTGCATCGTAAAGAGCAGGTCACACTGATCGGGTAACCACTGACCGCTGCTGCGCCACCATAGCACCCGCTGCATATTGCCGCTCTCGTCCTGCAGAAACACCGCCTGATGCTTTGTCTCATGACCAAGCGGCTCTGCGCGTACGACCTTTAGATTGGCGCTCTTGAGAATGGGGCGAGGATTGCCGGCGCCAAATGGCGCGAGGCGGTCCAGGTCTTCGGCCAGCCGCACGGTGACATCGCGCCAGTCCAGCGTCGCTTCAGGTTGTACACTCACAACCTCGGCGCCGGCGTGATCTGTCACATACTTCCTTAAGCCTTCGCGAAACGCGGCCACATTCTCATAGCGGATGGCGAAGCCGGCGGCATTGGGATGGCCACCGCTCGTTTCAATCAACGCCCCTTGCGCCGTAATCGCGGCGTGTATGTCAATCCCGCGCACACTGCGCCCGGAGGCGCGTCCCACCTCGCCCGGTTTGACCGAGATCAGGACGGCGGGTTTGTCGTAACGGTTGGTGAGGGCGGAGGCCACCACGCCCAGAAGGCTGGGGTGCCACGTGGTCGAGGTCAATACAATCACCGGAGAGTTCTCGGTCGCCGGATCCTGCACGGCCTGCCGAAACGCCTCTTCTTCGATGCGGCGTTGCATCAGGCGGCGATCCTGATTGAGTGTTTCGATTTTGGCGGCCAGTTCCTTTGCGCGCGCCTCGTCCTTAGTGGTGAGTAACTCGACCGATACCGCTGCATCGTCCAGTCGTCCTACGGCATTCAGGCGCGGGCCGATGTGGTATCCAATCGTGTCGCTGTCGGCATAGGCAGGATCAATGTTCGCCATCTTCAACAAGGCGCGTATGCCAGGGCGCGGCGACGAGCGCAAGCGCGCCAAGCCACGTTGCAACAAATAGCGCGTGTCGCCGGCCTGATAAGCCACATCCGCCACAATCCCCAGCGCCACCAGATCCAGCAGCGCCTCTACCTCGCCACTCCGCTGCTCTCCCGCTCCCTCGCTTCTCCGCTCCGCAACCGCCTTCACCAGCATAAACGCCACACCCACACCCGGCAGATGAGCTAAGGCGTGGTCAGGCAGCAAGCGTTTGGGATTGATCACGGCAACCGCATCGGGCAAGGTGTCGCCCAGATCATGGTGATCAGTGATGATGACATCCAGGCCAATCTCGCGCGCAAAGGCAATCTCGGCATAATCGGTCACGCCACAATCGCAGGTGAGTAACACGCGCGCGCCTTGCTCGCGCGCCTGCGCAATACCTTGCTTGTTCAGCCCATGGCTGTGTTCGGCGCGATTGGGGATGGTATATGCCACGACGGCGCCGGCGGCGCGCAAACCCAACACCAGCAGACTGGTGGAGGTTTGGCCGTCCACGTCAAAGTCGCCCCACACCTGAATGGGTTCGCGCTGATCAATGGCCAGGCACAGCCGGTCGACAGCCACGCGCATATCGGGAAATGCGTCGGGGGAGGTTGGAGTGTAGGAGTTGGGATCGAGAAAGGCGCGCGCCACCTCAATTGTGGTGTAACCACGCCTCCACAGAATTTCGGCGACGATAGGATGGCCGCCAATAGCGACGGCGAACGCCTCTGGCGGGCGCTCGCGGTGTGCGTTAACGGCAACAGCCGATTGGTCTTCTTTCAGACAAGTTCCTACTTATCGCCGAGGGTCAGCAACACTTGACCTTGTTCCACAGTCTGGCGTGCAATGACTTTAATAGCCGTGACCACGCCATCGCGCGGCGCCTTCAACTCGTTTTCCATCTTCATGGATTCGAGCACGATCACGACTTGCCCCTTCTTGACCGCGTCGCCTTCCTTCACCGGAATAGTAACGATGAGGCCGGGCATGGGGGACTTGATACCCTGTTCACCACCTGCTGCAGAAAAGCCGCCAGTGGTATCGCTCAGGCGCTTGGCGCGTTCATCGGTCACACGCACGGTGTACATGGCGCCGTTGATCAGAACGCGCAATTCATCATCGCTTTCCTCAACGAGTGCTTCGTACGACTTGTTATCAACCAACAGCGAATACAGGCCTTCCTGGTCAATGGCCTGAATATCGAGCTTATGTGGCACGCCGTCCTGCACAATTTCGCCTTCATGCTCCACATCAACAATGTACGAATGATCGCCAACTACGGTGACATACTTCATGGACGAGATAGTATCATAGCGTCACAAAAGAGCCAATATGAAACTACTGATTGCTTCGAACAACGCTCACAAGCACCAGGAACTGCGCGAGATCTTTGCCGCACTCGGGCCATTCAGCGCTGCGATTGAGCTGATCACCCCGCGTCAGGCCGGTGTCGATATCGATCCAGATGAAAGCGCTGATACCTATGCGGGCAACGCTCTTCTGAAGGCGCGCGGCTTTGCGCGCGCACTCGCAGACGCTGCGCCGGCAGAGGCGTTGTGGGTGATTGCCGACGACTCTGGCCTGGAAGTGGACGCCCTGCACGGCGCACCCGGGCTATTTTCGGCACGCTATCACAAGGCTGCGCCGGGTGGCGATGGCTGCGCGGCGTTGCTGGGCGAACTGACCGGTGTACCCAACGCGAGTCGCGGCGCGCGCTTTCAATGCGCCATCGTGTTGATCGATCCTGATGGGTCTGAACATACCTTCTTCGGCACCTGTGAAGGGCGTATCGGTTTTGAGAAACGAGGCGTCGGCGGATTTGGGTTCGATCCAGTGTTCATGCTCCCCAGCGACACGCGCAGCCTTGCGGAGTATGCCGCAGCCGAGAAGCACCGCATTAGTCATCGCGGTGTGGCAGCGCGCAAGGCCATCGCTTTCCTGTCCGGCAAGCAATAGGAATTACAATCAACCTATGTCCGTTCAAAAAGCACCCGACCGGCGCGGCGGCGTCGATAACAAAGATATCCAGTGGGAAGAGGATCTGAAGCCTTTCACCCGTTTGCCACGCGAGCCTCGCCAAAGCCCGCGCCAACGCGTACCCGCCATCATCCCCGGCATCATCAGCCTTGCTCTTGTCGTGGGGGCATGTTATATGGCAGCCAAGTTCGCCAACGACAACCGACCGGCGCTCTCGTCAATCACACTCCCCGTCACGGCTACGACTACGGTGGTGAAACCGACTGCGACCGACTTTGTTCCGCCAACAGCGACGCCGTATGTGGCGCCTACTGACACCCCACCACCCACAGCAGCATCAGCAGCCGGCACATCTAACGAACCGATCACTGTGGGTGCGAAAATCAAGATCGTTGACACCGGCCCCACTGGATTAAACTTCCGCAAAACGCCGGCCCGCGCTGGAGAGAAAATCCGCGCATTGAACGAAGGTAACATCTACGAGGTGGTGGGCGGTCCGACTTCGGCAGATGGCATCGTGTGGTGGCAACTCAAAGACCCCACGGATGGCCAGTCGGGTTGGGGGTCACAGGACTATATGCGGGTAGTCCCGACGCAAT
>CAIQQO010000122.1 GCA_903873965.1 uncultured bacterium | reverse complement strand
TACGCCTCTGCTTTACGTTTCACGTTTTACGTTTCACGTTTCACGTTTCACGTTTCACGTTTCACGTTTCACGTTTCACGTTTCACGTTTCACGTTTCACGTTTCACGTTTCACGTTTCACGTTTCACGCTCATCGCTCCGGCCAAGTTTTGAAATTTTAACATTTCCCTATTGACCTATTCACTGGAAACCCTAGAATAGAGACAGCGCTAGAACGTGCGTTCTGGTGGTGTGTGTAGAGGGATGGAAAACCAGTTGACCATCATCGCCGCGGCGATTCCTGATGCGCGTAACGATACGCTGAACATGGCTGTGTACCGCCTGGATCAGTTGATCGGCCCAGGAATTTCGACCCTCGCGACGGTCGACTTGCCGACCTGCGCGGCGCGCCCACCGCAGTATGATGTGCACATCATGCTGGGCGCTGCCTATACCTCGTTCCGGCGGCGGTGCAAACCCAACTGGCCGTCTGCGCAGTCACTGATCATGACGTCGCGCAAGATATCCAGGCATGGTTGTACCCAATACCGGACGGGTCAAGCGCAAGTTGCCTTTGCCGGCATCGGCCTGTTAAACGGCGAGTAGCTATCAGCGTTTCTGTAGGCTACCTCTGAAGGGTCCGAAGGGTCCGAAGGCTTTTACGGATTTTCAAAACCTTTTACAGTGAAATTTAATTTTCTAAGTTTGGAAAAATGCTTCGGACCCTTCGGACCCTTCGGAAGCGAGGAGAAGCTTTGCCAAAATCCTAAATCCTAAAACGTTTTACTCCAGAGTGTTGGCAGAAAATAGCCATCACTGTGGGTATCTCCGCAACGCATAATGGGTGTATAACCGACACGTAGAGCTTGATCGGCACATTGTGTTCAACCCGGATATTGCATGAAAAATAGCGCTGTCAATTCAGAACGTCCGTCAAATGTTGAGGTCAGTTTCCCTATGCTGGGCGACATGCGGATCGCGCGGTACGTTTCCGGCACAACGGTGCGCGAGGAAGCGCTTGAGCATGGTCGCCTGCTTGGCTTGTATTGGTCTGCCACCGGCCAGGTGCAGCGTGAGGATGTCACCGCCAGCCTGACCAGCCGCGATAACTTTGGTATTCCCAAACTTGATCCGCTTGCGCAACCGTTGAGTGTCTTTGAACTGGAGATCGATGGCCAGTCGCTGCACAATGGTTGGGAATGGGTCAGCGCAATGGAACGCGCCGGCGCGCGCCCAGGCACTATAGAGGCCGTCGTTACCTTGCGCCACCTGTTGCGGCCGATTTCCGTGAACGTCGTGACGCGGCTGGATGGCACGCCGGTTTTGGCGCGCTGGCTGGAGATCACCAACACGGGCGCTGTCTCCGCCGCGCTGGCGCACGTGTCGCCGTGGTCGGGCATGCTGTGGAACGCCGATCCTACCTGGACGCAGGGCGTGGGCGGGCCGGCGAGTGCGTTGTACAGCCTGGGTTACCTGCCGCCGGAGAACTGGGGCGAGGAAGGCGACTTCACGTGGCAGCCCCTGCCGCACGAACGTTTTCGCATCGAGCGCACCAACAACCGCTTCCACGGCTCGCCGTATTGGATTGTGCGCAACGAGGTCACGGGCGAGTCGTGCTTTATCGCGCTGGCGTGGTCGGGCAACCATTTCGCCGAGTTTGCCTATCGTTCGCGCACGATGCTGTCATTCAAGACCGGGCCGCTTGGGCCTGCGCCGCTGCGGGTCATGGCCCCCGGCGAGACGGTGATTTCGCCCGAAGTCCATCTGGGCATGTTGCACACCGGGTTTGACCAGTCCGTGCAGTCATGGCATCGTCACGTGCGCACATCGGTGCTGCCGCCGCGCCCTGTGGGTAAGGAGATGTACACCATCGCGGCGCGCGTGGTGGAGCAGCCCGACGACTGGATACTTAAGGAGATCGACATTGCCGCCGAGATGGGTTGCGAGGCCTTCATGGTCGACGCCGGCTGGTATGGCGAATCATTCACCGAGTGGTTCGAGCATCGCGGCGACTGGTTCGAAGGCAGTTGGCTGCCGGGCGGCATGGCCGGTATCCGCGAGCATATCCATGGCAAGGGCATGTTGTTCGGGTTGTGGCTGGAGCCTGAAGCGGTCACCGCGAAGAGCAAACTGTATCGCGAGCATCCGGACTGGGTGCTCAAGACCGATCCGCCTGAGAATCGCCCTGTGGGTGCGTTCGGTTATGGCCTGAACCTGGCAATTCCGGAGGCGGCGCAGTATTTTGAGGATTCCGTCATCAAGGTCATCCGCGATTTCAAGCTGGACTTCTACAAGACCGACTTTAACATCACGACGTACGAGGGCGGGCAGAATGTGCGCGATGGCCTGGCAGAGAACGAATCGTTGCGTCATTTTGAGACGCTCTACCGCGTGTATGACCGCGTTCACGCCGAACTGCCCGATGTGGCGCTAGAGGATTGCGCCGGCGGCGGTGGGCGCAACGACCTGGGGATGATGAGCCGTTTCCACTATGCCTGCGAATCGGATTACAGTTCGTTTCCGCGCAGCATCCGGGCGATCAATGGGATGACGCTGTTCCTGCCGCCCGAGGCAATCTGCTACTATCACAACCACATCCCCATGGCGCACCAGACCGCTGACCTCGATACGCATCTGCGCGTCACCTTGTTCAGCGTGCCCATCTATGTCGGCTTTGGGGCGCAAGGCGCGAACCGCTCTAACGACTACTTCGTAACTACGCGCCGCTACATCGAACTGGCCAAGACCTTCTGCCGCCCGATCATGGCAAACCGCCCGATCGTGTATCACCACACTCCCGATATAGGCGTGTTCAAACCGGCTGACTGGTGCGTGCTGGAGTATGCAGCGCCCGATCGCACCCGCGCGTATGCCGGCATCTTCAAGGTTAATGGCGCAGGCGCGAGTGACTACGTCTTGCGCCCGCGCGGGTTGAGCTGGTCACACGACTATCGCGTGACGCTCGATAACTCGCAGCAGACTTTCATCGTCTCGGGGCGCGAACTGGCTAATACAGGCTTGCGCTTGTCGCTGGATGCAGCGATGACCTCGGAGCTGGTGTTGTTTGAAGTGGTGGCGCATGATTGAGTCACCTGATCCGGCACGCGGGTCGTCCCTGGCGTCCCTTGGGGATCGCGCGCGCTTTCTGGCTACTGCGCGGTTTCAACCGGTGGACAGGGCCTATCTACTCGCGCCGTGGACATGGGACGCCACGCTGACGCGCTGGCGCGGCGAGGGGTTGCCCGCTGATGCCCATCTTGTCGATTACTTCGACACGGACGACGAGCAAGGCGTCCCGCTGACGATGCAAGGGCCGTATGGCCCGCACCTGCATCCACCGCTCAAGCGCGAGGTGCTCAGCCGCAACTGGGAGTTCACCATTGTGCGCGACGAAGAGGGCAACGTCGTCAAGCTGTTTCAGGATGACCCGCAACAGTCAATGCCGCAATGGATAGAGTATCCGATGCACGATCGCAACGATTGGCAGCACGTCATCAAGCCGCGCCTTGACGCCAGCATTCCCGGCCGTCGCCCTGAAGGTGACGCGTGGCGAGCGTACGTGGCGAGCACGCAGAACCACGACAAAGCGCTTGGCGTCTGGTGCGGGTCGTTCTATGGCTGGCCGCGCAGCTTCATGGGCGTTGAGCGCATCTCGACGATGCTCTACGATGATCCTGGGTTGATTCACGAGATGTGCGAACACATCGCTGATTTCGCGATTGCGGCGATTACGCCGATTCTCGAAGACATCACGCTCGATTTCGCCTTCATCTGGGAAGACATGGCAGGCAAGAGCGGTCCGCTATGTTCACCGGCCATGTACCGCCGGTTTATGCTGCCACCGCTCAAGCGCGTGGCCGATGTGCTGCATCAGCATGGCGTCGATATCATCATTGTCGACAGCGACGGCAACAACGATGTCCTCGTGCCATTGTGGCTGGAGGCGGGAATCACTGGATTGCGGCCCTTTGAGATTGCTGCCGGGTGCGATCCCGTCGCGATGCGCCGGCGTTATGGGCGCGATTTGATCATTCAGGGCGGCATTGACAAACGCGCTCTGGTAGGGTTCCGCGAAGACATCGATCGCGAAGTGCTGTCAAAGGTGCCGTGGTTGTGCCTGCAGGGCGGGTTCTTCCCGCAGGTCGATCATCTTGTCCCGCCCGATGTGTCGCTGGCGAACTATACGTACTATGCCCAACTGCTGCGCCGCGTGGTCGAAGAGCCTGACCGCTACCTTCACGAAGCGCGTCGTCTGGGTTACTGGACCGATTGATCTACCACTCAAGGAACCAATAGGAATCAATATGAATACACCCTCAACTTATGGCCCGACGCCTACTTCGCGCCAGCTTGCCTGGCATCGTCGCGGCACTTTCGGATTTGTTCACTTCACCCAGAACACGTTCACCGACCGTGAGTGGGGTTATGGCGATGAAGCGCCGGCCGGTTTTGCGCCCAGCGCACTCGATTGTCGGCAATGGGTGGCGGCGGCGAAAGCAGGCGGCCTGTCTGCCCTCATCTTGACGGCCAAGCACCACGACGGCTTTTGCCTGTGGCCGACCGCGACGACGACGCACTCGGTGGCGCACTCGCCCTTCCGCGATGGCAAGGGTGATGTCGTGCGCGAACTGTCTGAAGCCTGTCGCGAGGGCGGGATCGGCTTTGGCATCTACTGCTCGCCATGGGATCGCAACCACTCTGCCTATGGCAGCCCGGAGTATGTCGATGTGTATCATGCGCAGTGGCGCGAGTTGTTGACGCAATACGGCCCGTTGTGCGAAGTGTGGTTTGATCTGGCCAATGGCGGCGACGGCTACTATGGTGGCGCGCGCGAAAAACGCTCGATTGACCCGGCGACGTATTACCGCTGGACTGAACTGTATGCCATGGTGCGCCAGCTCCAGCCCGACGCCGTCATGTTCAGCGATGTCGGGCCTGACGTGCGCTGGTGCGGCAACGAATCCGGGTACACGGGCATCACGTCATGGGCGAAAGTGAATCCTGTCGGTAGTGCGCCGGGCGAGGTGGATAAGCAGCGTTTGATCGTGGGCGATCCCGATGGCTCGCTGTGGCGGCCAGCCGAAGCGTGCGTCAGCATTCGGCCGGGGTGGTTCTGGCATCCCACCGAACGGTCGCGCACAGGTGAGAACCTGTTCAAAGTGTGGCTCACCAGCGTGGGGCGCGGCGCAGGGCTGAACCTGAACATCCCGCCGGATCGGCGCGGCCTCATCCCCGAAACTGACGTGCTCGAGTTGCGCAGGTTTCACAACCTGGTTGACACCTTCACTGCGGTTGATTTGGCAAACGGCCGTGCGACGGGTGAGTTTTCACCGCTGACCGATGGCCGGCGCGACACTTACTGGGCCGCCACGGAACCTACCACCGAGATCGTGATTGACCTCGGCCAGAATGCCGATCTGGGCGGATTGTGGATCGAAGAGGCCATCACCTTTGGGCAACGTATCGAGACTTTTGCGGTTGACGCGCGTAAATGGGGCGGCTGGTTCGAGATCGCCCGCGGCGCTACCATCGGGGCGCAACGCATCCTCGATCTGACGCCGATCAATGCCGACGCCGTGCGCATTCGCATTCTGGCCAGTCAGGCGCCGGCCGTGCTGTCGCGCATCATGGTTTTTGCAGCGTAACGCATCATGACTACGATTCGACAACGCTTTGAAGCGGCGCTGAATGGCGACGAGGTGGCGCAGCCGATCTACGCCGTCTACGACTGGTTTGTACGCAACCGCCCGATCGACTGGCAGTCGCTGTTCGATCAGGGATTGGGCATCATTGGCCACGCCGACCTGCTGAATATCGAACGACCCAAGGTACAGGTCGTTGAGACGGTCACGGAGACTGAACAGGGTCGCCGCCGTGATGTGCGCTGGGTCACTGACATGGGCGAACTGCACGAGTGGTACCTGGGCGAGTGGCGGCAGGAGTACCTGATCAAATCCCCGGCGGACTATCGCATCATGGCGCACGCGCTGGCGGATCGGCGCGTGTCACTGACGCACGAGCACTATCAGCGCGTCGACGCCTTTGTGGGCGAGCGCGGCATCACGCTGGGGCAGATCGGGCGCACGCCGTTCCAGGAAGTGCAGATCGATATGGCAGGATTGGAGCAGTTCTCGATTAACCTGGCCGATCGCTGCCCGGAGTTACTCGACCTGCTGGCGTTGATGAACGCGCAGAAGCTGGAGGATTTCAGCATCGCCATCCACGGCCCGGCGCAGCATATCAAGTTGTGGGAAAACCTCAGCATCGAAACGATGGGGCCGGCCACCTACGACCGTTTTCTCGTGCCCGTTTACCGCGGCATTGCCGATATCATGGCGGGCAGCGGCAAGCGGTTGCTGGTGCACTACGATGGCAAGTTGCGTTGCATCGCCGACCGCATCGCGACCCTCGATTTTGACGGCATCGACTCGTTTACGCAGGCGCCGGAGGGCGATATGACCGTGGCCGAAGCGCGCCGGCAGTGGCCCGACAAATTCTTGTGGCTGCATCCGAATCTGGGGTGGTATGCGCAACCCGAGGCCGAATTGATCAGCCAGATTGGGCACATGGTGCGTGACGCCGG
>CAIQQO010000121.1 GCA_903873965.1 uncultured bacterium | reverse complement strand
GGGCAGGAAGAGATGGTCCGGTTCAATCGCGCTTGTTACCGCAGCCTTGATCATCGTAAGCCCGAACATCTCGCTCAGTTCGCGCTCGTACCAGCTTGCATAGCTGACGATATCGCAAATGCTGGGTAGTGTCGCGCCATCGCGCGGCAGCAGTATACGCAGCGTGACCACTTGCGGTCCGTTGGCAAAAAAGTAGAGCACTTCGATTGGCGCGGCGTTGACTTGCGCTTTACCTGCCTCCAGCAACGCTTTCCAGCGCACATCCTGAGCGTAAGTCGCAGGTTTGCCATGTGGGTCTAGCGCTGTGATGGCAATCAAGTAGCCCCAGTGCGCGTCGGTGAGTACCTTGACGCACGCGAGCATGTCGGCGGCATCGATCAAGATGTCCAACCGGTTCAGTTCCGGCGTCTTGATGCCCTTAGTCCATTGCGCCAGCATCTGCATAGGCGTTTCCGTTTCCTTAAGGGTGCCCGGCTGTGCGGCGTTGGGCGAAGTGACATTAGTAGCTTCTATCGTAGTCATAGTGCTTCTGTCCTCTGATCTTTGACATCAGGCTTCTGACTTCTACCCTCTAACCTTTTCTCTTCGGCTTCCTTCAGACTGCCAAGCAGCTTGACGATGCCATCGATGATGGCTTCGGGGCGGGGTGGGCAGCCGGGGATATAGGCATTCACCGGGATGACCTGATCAATATGCCCGACGACGCCGTAGCAGCCCTGAAAGGCGCCACCGGAGATCGCGCATGAGCCAACGGCCACGACGAACTTCGGGTCGGGCATCTGCTCATACACGCGCTTCAAACGGTCACGCGCCTGCAGCGTTACAGGACCGGTGCAGATCAGAATATCAGCGTGGCGTGGACTGCCCTGCAGCTTGACGCCGAATCGCTCCAGGTCATAGCGTGGTGTGATTGTCGCGAGAATCTCGATATCGCAACCGTTGCACGACCCGCTGTTAAAGTGAATAGCCCAGGGTGAATTGATGCGCGCCCAAGACTTCACCTGCTCCAGCGCGTCATCCCATCGTTCTCCCAGTGTCATCGACATAGTTCAATAGCTCCTACCATCTGACGTTTCACGCTTTATCCCAGGATCAGCGCCACCAGCGCCAGAATGATGCCAACCAGATATACGCCTGTGAGTGTGGTCAGCCCGCCGCTGCCCAGGACGAGCACGCCCAGGTGCAGGATGGCGAAGAACAGCGCCACAAGAAAGAATGGGCGATAACCAGGCGCTGCCTTGCTGATGGGGTTCGATTCACCGCTGGAATAGGTGCTGGACTTCATCGTTGATCCGTGCGCAGGGCCGGCCAGTTTGCGCCCGACTCGCGACACGATCCAGACCAGTCCGACATAGAACAAGAAAGCAATGGGTGGTATCAGTAAGAAGTCCATCCTCATCTCCCAAAAGCGGCTAACAAAGCGGCGCCGGCGGGCGCGCTTAGCCATTGCAGCAGTATTGGCCATATGCCAACCGCGATCACGGCGGCCGATAGCAGCACCAGCGGTATCCCCATGACAAGCGGCAGCGGCTTGCCGTTCTGCACGATCTCACTTGGTTCCTGCCGATACATGGTGTTGACCAGGGGCGCATAATAAGCCAGCGACAATACGCTGTTCAGCGCCGCAAAGATCACCAGCAGCATCAGCGCCAGGTCGTGTGTCTGAAATCCGGCGACAAAAATTTGCCATTTTGACATGAATCCGGCCAGCGGCGGCAACCCGCCAAGACCGAGTACCGCGATGCTGAGCGCCAGTGCGGGCAACGGATAGCGCCGCGCTGCGCCCGCCAGGTCGGCGGTCAGCAAGGTGCCATGTTTACCTGCGGCAATATACAGACCATACAGCAACGCGCCCGCAGCCAAGAAGGCCAACCCTTTCATCAGCGCGTGGTTGATCAGGTGGAAGAAGCTGCCTTCGGCACCACTCGGCTGCCCGGAGTACACCGCGATGCCTAGCCCGAGCAGCATGTAGCCCATCTGGCTGAGGCTGGAGAAAGCCAGCAGACGCTTAACCTGCGTTTGGCGCAGCGCCAGCAGGTTACCGAGCAGCATGTTGAGCGCGCCGAAGATCAACAACAAGGTGCTCCACGCCATCGTCACGCCACCGAGCGCTCCAAGGCTGCGCAGCAGCGCGACTAGGCCGACCTCGATCACCACACCGGAGAGCATGGCGCTGATGCCGCTGGGCGCCTGTGAATGCGCATCGGGTAGCCATGTGTGCAATGGCACGAGCGCAGCTTTAACGCCGTAACCGATCAGAAACAGCGCGCCGGCCACCAGCAGCGCCGGCGCATTGGGTGCGTGCGCGGCGGCGTCTGAGATCTGATTCAGCGCCAGCGTGCCGGTCTGGGCAAAGACGAGCGCGATGCCGAGCAGCACCAGCGCCGAACCCGCGGCGCTCTGTACCAGGTACTTCACACCCGCTTCGAGCGAGGCCGGCTGTTCGTGATAAAACGCCACCAGCAGATAGGACGACACGGCCATGGCCTCGAACCACACCCACAGGTTGAACAAGTCGTAGGCGCAGCCTAACCCGATCATCACGCCGATCATCAGGACGAGCAGGGCGTAGTACTTCTCCTCGCCCACCTCATTGGCCATGTACGGGCCGGAGAAAATCACGACCATAGTGCCCAGCCCAAGCGCGACGGCAGCCAGCAGCAGGCTCAGTCCGTCTAGCCGCAGGGAGATGGAACCAAGCGCATACCACTGCACACCGCTGGCCTGGAATTGCACGGCCACGGTGTAAAAGATTAACCACATCGCCAGCATGGCGATCAGCGCGAGTGCAAATGGGATGCGCGTCTTTGGACGTTGCAGCATCAAATGCCCATCGAGCTTGATAGTATGGAACGCGGCGCGGTTGAACGGGATGCGTCCAAGAATGTAGATCAATGGCGATGACGCGATAGGCAACACGATCAGCCACAGGAAGGATATTGTGATCATTGCGCTGCCCCCATGACGAGAATGACAAGCACGACTGCCAACCCGCCGACAATGCCGAGGACATTCCAGTTCAATGCGCCGGACTGCGTCACGCGCAACGCTTCGGCGATGGACTGCGTCGTGCGCACGAGCGTGCGGTTGAGCCATTCGAAGCCGAAGCTGTCCTGTGCCATTCGGCTCAGCCAGCCGAGGCGGTTGCTTAGGCCGGTCAGCTTACTGCGCCACCACCATGCGGCTAGCCCCAGCGCGATGACGGCGAGGGCGATGAACGTGGGCGGGGCAGTAACCACTTCGGCGATCATGTCGATCAGCGTCATTTTTGGAGCCGAGGCTTCGACTGTTGTGAATGATGAGGCGATTAGCCCGCTGAACGGGCCGACTAGCAGCCATGTGGTCAGCGTGCCGACGGCTAACACGACGAGGGCGAAGCGCATGGCGGGCGTGGCGTCGTGCGCGTGATGCGCCTCGCGCGGCGCGCCGAAGAACACCAGCCACACGACGCGGAAGGTGTACAGCGCTGTT
>CAIQQO010000120.1 GCA_903873965.1 uncultured bacterium | reverse complement strand
TCTATCATTATCAGACCTCACGGCACCCGAGCTTGCGGACTTGCTGACGCTCGCCGTAGCGTTGAAGCAGGAATGGAAATCGGGCGGTAATCAACCAGTACTTAAGAATAAAACGCTGGGCATGGTGTTTACCAAGCCATCGCTGCGTACGCGAGTATCTTTTGAGATGGGTATGCGCCATTTGGGCGGCCATGCCATGTACATATCACCTGATGAAATCCAACTGGGCAAGCGTGAAAGTGTGCCTGATGTAGCGCGTGTGTTGTCTCGTTATGTGGACGGTATTATGGCGCGGGTGTTCGCGCATGCAGATGTGGTTGCGCTAGCGCAACATGCACGCGTTCCGGTCATTAATGGGCTGTCAGACTACACCCATCCATGTCAGGGTTTGGCCGATCTGCTGACAATTCATGAGTACCGCGGTGCCGTCAAGGGCTGCAAGATTGCCTACGTCGGCGATGCCAATAATGTCGCCAATTCGTTGGTATTTGGCGGTGTATTGCTGGGTGCGCAGGTTGTGATTGGCGCGCCTGCTGGTTACCAACTAAGAGAGGATGTTGCTGCACGCGCGACTGCGATGGCTGCGACAACCGGCGGCAGCCTGGTACAGGTGACGGATCCGCGCGCTGCTGTTGATGGCGCAGACGTTATCTACACCGATGTGTGGACAAGCATGGGGCAGGAGGCTGAGGCTGCACAACGCGCCAGAATATTCCCACCGTATCAAGTGAATTCAGCACTTGTTGCGTTGGCAAAGAAAGGCGCTGCTGTTTTGCATTGTCTGCCGGCGCATCGTGGCCAGGAGATCACCGATGAAGTTGCCGACAGCGCGCAATCGGCACTCTGGGATCAGGCTGAAAATCGTATGCATGCTCAGAAGGCAATCCTTGTTAAGCTACTAGGCTGAAGTTTGGCGCCTCCATAAATTGTGACTGACATCATCTGGATTCTGCAGCGCCTGAATGGGCTGGCGATACTCGATATTCTGCTTGTATCGCTGGTCTTTTTCCTTGTGCTGTTGCTGGTCCGTGCTACGCAGGCCATTCCACTTCTGCGTGGTGTGCTCGTACTCGTGGTCGTGGGCGTATTACTCAGCAGTATGGCGCAATTGCCCACTTTCGGCTTGATCCTGCGCACAGCGATACCGGCATTGCTGGTTGCGATTCCGGTCATCTTCCAGCCGGAGTTGCGTCGCGCTCTGGAGCGCCTCGGACGCTTCAACGAAGTACTTGTGTCACGACGCAGTGAATCAGAGGTATCGGTGCGTATCTTGGCAAATGCAGTTCAAGGATTGGCTACGCATAAATATGGGGCGCTGATTGTGCTTGAGCGTGATACGGGTCTTCAGGATCTTGTCGACACAGGTGTGCCGATGGATTCGGAGTTGACCTCTGAAATTCTGCAGACGATCTTTTTTCCTAATACCCCTCTTCATGATGGTGGTGTGATCGTCAGGCAGGGACGGATTGCGGCGGCCGGATGTGTACTGCCGTTGACCGCGTCGCATATTGATGACTATCGCATCGGCTTGCGCCATCGCGCTGGTATTGGTGTGACCGAAAGCACAGATGCGATTGCTTTGGTTGTCTCAGAAGAACGTGGCACGATCAGCATTGCGCACGAAGGACGGTTGATTCGCGGGCTTGAGCCAGATGCCATTGAGAGCGCCTTGGTTGAACTGTACCGTTCACCGCTGCGTAAGGCCGTTTCGATTTTCTCGCCTAATTGGCGCATAGCGCGACCTAAGTAGGGAACGCGACACGTGAGTGTTGTCTCAGAAGTTGCCTGCGTCCACAGTCATTTGATTACACGAATAGGGCAGGGAGTCATAGGCTGAGTAGTGCTCGGATTTCGTTTTTACTTGCGATGAATTCGGGCAGGCCTTCCATTTCCCAATTGCGCGGCCGCGGCAGGTTGATCTTGACGATGCCGGCTACCTGACCTGGACGTGGTGTGCAAATGACTACGCGGTCAGCGAGGAATATGGACTCACGTATGCTGTGCGTCACCATGAGTCCCGTCGTAGTGGCCACGCGCCAGATGCTCTCCAGGGATGCAATCAGGCTTTCACGCGTCATTGCATCAAGCGCTCCAAATGGCTCGTCCAGCAACAATACGGGAGGCTGCGTGATGAGTGCGCGTGCCAATGCGGCGCGCCTTGCCATACCGCCACTTAACTCACGGGGATGAGCATGTTCAAAACCTTCAAGGCCAACGAGACGGATTAAATCAGATACACGAGACTCTGAACCAGAGAGATCAAGTTTGGCGTGGGGATTACCAACCTCAAGGGGTAACCGCAGGTTTTGCTCCACTGTACGCCACGGCAGCAAAGAGGGTTCCTGAAAAAGGAGGCTGACATGGCGCGAAGGTTGAGTGACCGGCTCGCCATCCAGGATTACCGTACCTGAAGTGGGCTTCAGCAAGCCGGCCAGCACGCGCAGCAAGGTGCTTTTGCCGCACCCGCTTGGCCCTACGATGGCCACGAATTCACCACGCTCCATCTCCAGTGAGAAACTATGCAAAGCCTCCACGCGATTTGGATAGGTGACATTGAGGCAGTCTGCTGTGATGATAGGCATGGTAATTGGGTTTATTGCGGTAAAAAGGCGTTAGTGAAGAACGTATTCACGTCCATTTTTGACTTCACCCAGCCCATTGCCATCAATGCATCCTGAGTGTTGCTCCACGCCGCTGGCGTGGATTCGCCTGGCTTGCCGCCTTGCATGACCTCTACGGTCTTTAACAGAACAGCCTTCTGAATCGCATCATCCGCTTTTAGCCCCTCGACGTATTTGGCGCTTATGGTCATCGCAGCGTTGGGATCTTTGATAGTATCCGCCACGCCTTTGAGGAGCGCGTTGATCATACCTCGCACCAGCTTGGGATTGTCCTTTATTACCTTCTCGCTGGTAAGTAATCCGTTTGCAACCATATCTACTGCATCTGAGACAGCGAAAACATTGACTGCATACCCGTTCTTCTCTAACACGATGGGTTCGTTGTTGATATAGCCGACGGCCACATCGACTTTGTCACTCTGGAGTGCAGCAATTTGAGTAAAGCCAATTTCCTGAACCTGCATATCGCCGTCTTTCAGATTGTTGGCTTTAAGAAAGGCTTCCCATCCGACATAGGTGGCGCCAAACAAACCCGGAAGACCCACACGTTTGCCTTTCAAGTCCTGTGGCGTCTTAATCCCGCTTTTTGCCAAGCTGATGATGGCGATCGGGAATTTTTTGAACCATTGTGCGATGTATTGAACAGGGAGCCCTTGCGCCCGCGCCAGCACAACCTGTTCACCGCTGACAACAGCAAATGGGATCTCGCCAGCGCCGACCAGCTTAACGCCATCGGTCTCGAATTTGTAGTCGAACTCAATGTCAATGCCTTCTGCTGCAAAGTAACCGCGTTCTACTGCAATATAGTAGGGCGCGTATTGCACGTTGGCCACATAGCCCATAGGCAGGCGCACTTTGGTGACGGATTCGGTAGGTAACGACTTGGCGGTCGGCGATTGCGCACAAGCCGTAAGGAATACTATTGTTAATAGACATAGACTTCTCTTGATCATTGGGTCATGCTCCATGCGTATGAATGATTCTTATACATATTTCTCGATCATGCGCTCTATGGCGCGAATACTGCCATAGATGCATAAAGCGACAAAAACAGTTGTTACTATACCGGCCAGTACCAGAGACGTGTCATATAGCCCGCGCCCTTGGTTAATGATGTAGCCAAGCCCTTTGTCAGTGCCAAGAAACTCAGCTGCCAGCGCGCCAATCATCGATAGCGTACCACCGACGCGTAGACCTGCCAGAACCAGTGGCATGGCGGCCGGAAGCTCAAGTTTGATGAAAGTTTGCCAGCCCGTGGCATTCATGGTTCGAAATAAGTCGCGCAATAATGGCGATATCCCACGGATGCCGACAATCACATTAATTGTGATCGGAAAAAACACGACGATGGCGCATAAGAATATTTTCGATCCTGCGCCATTACCAAACCATATCAGCAGCAATGGCGCAATAGCAATAAAAGGTATCCCCTGCGATGCCACAATGAATGGCGAAAGCAGGCGGTCTATAACAGGGGATTTTGCAATGGGGTACCCCGTCGCAAAGCCAAAGATGGCACCAAGGATAAGGCCTGGAATCGCTTCTGACAAGGTCACTAATGTGTGAATCAGCAATGTCCCATCGGCCAGTTTACCAAGCAATGTTTCGACAACACGCATTGGACCAGGCAGTATAAAGGCCGGATAACCAAGGCTGACAACATGCCACAAGACCATCACTGCGCATAAGGTAAACCAGGGAGCTAATCGAAGCACCCATTGACGCATAAGTGTATGTCGCAAAACACTTGAATTTGCTGTATCGGAAGAGTGATCAAAGACGAATTTTGTCGCTGACATAATATAGCCTCAAGATAATCCCCGGGGCTATTGACGTCATACGAAAAAACGACGCGTCAACCTTGCGGCATGCGCAGTTCTTGTCGTAGCGATCTCCTTTACATCCGGACTCTAACCGTCGGCCCCGGTGTTTCACCGGGTCATGCGCGTTTCTCAGCGCGCTCGTGGGCTGTACCACCGATCGGGAATTTCACCCTGCCCCGAAGATCGTCATTTAATTGTGCAGTACAGATCGATTGAGCTGCAGACAACAGCAGTAACAACAAGCCATATCTCACTGGCCTGTTAGTCATTCCGCCAACTTCACCTCAACGTTCTCACCTACTATTTTAGTCTCGTAGATTGGAATAGGATGAGCAGCGGGAAAGGTGGCTTTGCCTGTGAAGACATTAAAACGAGCGCCATGGCGTGGACATACGATGCAGTCGCCGTCGATTTCACCTTCAGCCAGCGTGCCATCATCGTGTGAGCAGACATCGCCAAAAGCTACGATGTGTCCATCAATCCGCGCAAGTGCAATGGGTGTTTCGTCAATGCTAATGGCTAAAATCTGACCATCGACAATGTCGGTTACTTTTGATGCAAATACAAACTCAGCCACGGGTATTACCTACTTTTTATGCCAAATCAAACGTGGCTGTGATTGTAACTGAGCATTACGACGGCGCCTGCACTGAGTGAAAAAACTAACCGGAGTTAGTGGGCTTATTGAGTGCGATGGCAGCTACCTGCCTCAGATCGAGCGCACTTCCGATGGCGTATGCTGCGCATAGACTTGTGCTGTCCAGTTCGTCGCGCAAAATGGCTTTGTGGATTGAGTAGGTGCGTACATCGGGAGGAAGTAGTTGTATTTCGCGCTCAGCTAGTAATGTGTCAACTGCACCGAATAAACGCGCGGCAGCCTGCAGGCTGTCTATATCGCGTCGTGCTACAGAGACGCTCGCCAGTGCCACGATCGCGGCAATCATTCCGCGTTCGTCACCAAGTTCGTCATTCAGGTTCATGCTCTCTTCGCAGAGAAGGGTGGCTTCCCGGAATTGGCCTTTATTTAGAGCGACGTAACCCTGCATACGAAGGATAAAGGGAGGTTGCCAACGATCACCCATCTCACGAAAAAGGTTCAGCGCCTCAATCGCATATTCTTCCAGGTGACTGTAGTCTCCCCATTGCATACTTAAGCTGGCGAGTTTAGCCAGAACGAAGGCGATGTTTGGTTTGTCACCAAGTTCACGAGCAAGAGGCAGGCTGCGCAGGTAGAGATCGCCGGCGCTCTGGTATTCTCCTTGTCCGTACATGACATCTCCGAGATTCCACAGTGAAAATGCTGCCACCCACTTGTCTCCAATCGCTGCACTGATGGCAAGGCTTTCCTCGAACATGGCGCGGGAAGAGATGTATTCGCCCTGATATCCCAGCACACTACCCAGTCCGGATAATGCGACAGCAGTTCCCCACTGATCACTCATTGCCCGGTATAACACGACGCTCTCTTCATGTAGCGCCAGCGACATGGCCTGACTGCCCTGATACCAGTAACAATTACCCAGATTGTGCAAGGCAAACGCAAGGTTGGCCGTGTCGTTGGTTATGCGGCTGATCGCTATGCTTTCTTCCAGCAATGCGGCAGCTAGTTTGTAGTCGGCGCGGTAAAAGGCCAGTACGCCCGCCGCGGTCAATGCTTTTGCTCGTAAATCTCCGGCATTGGCGACACCATTCTGCTTGAGAATAGCCAATATGTACCTTAGTCCTTCACTGAGATGGCCATGCACGCGCCAAAACCAACCTAAAGTGCCGGCAAGCCGTAACCCGAATTCCTGACCGGCATCACCATTTTCTATCGCCCAGTTAAGCGCAGCTCGAAGGTTGTCATGCTCAGACTCAATGCGATCCAGCCACTGTATCTGCTGAGGTCCATGCAGATGTGGTTCAGCGATGCGGACCCATTGCATGTAGTAGGCGAGGTGTCGATCTCGCATTGCCCATGCTTCTCCACTGTTCGACAGTTTGTCGTAGGCATATTCACGTAGGGTATCAAGCATGCCGAAGCGTTGTTCCGGATTCGGACCATGCGGGAATATGATGCGCAGTAGGCTTTTGTCTGTCAAAGAACGCAAACCGGCTAAGATGTCCATACGCAGGACACCTCGATGTTCGGTGATGGCTGTTGCATCCACGAGGGGGTAATTAAAATCCAGGATCATTTGTGCGGCGATTGAATCTGAGCCACCGGCGAAAACGGAGAAGCGCGCAAATAGCAGGCGCTCCGAAGAATCAAGCAAGTCGTAGCTCCAGTCGATGGCCCCACGCAGGGTCTGCTGCCGGGCAGAGAGATCGCGCGGCCCACTCGTCAGCAGGACAAGACGCTGACTGAGGCGCGCTAATAATGCGCGCGGCATCAACCACTTTACACGTGCCGCCGCCATTTCGATAGCCAGGGGTAGCCCATCCAGCCATTCACAGATTTCAACAATGACGGTGGCGTTATCTGTATTGAGTTCAAAGTCGGGTTTAACTGCCTGAGCCCGTTCAATAAAAAGTGCTACGGCCGGGCTTGCTAAGATGTCATCCACGGATGGTACCCGTCGGGCATCGGTCGACATGGAGTTGGCAGGTAAAGCAAGCGGCGGCACCGGGAACTCATGTTCGCCATACAGATGCAATATCTCGCGACTGGTGACCAGTATTTTGACGCCGGAAGTGGCAACCAGAAGGTCGCGCACCACGGACGCAGCCTTGATGACGTGTTCGAAATTATCTAGAACCAGCAATATCTTTTTGTCTCGCAGGTATTCCTGGAGTGTTTCGATCATCGTATGCCCGGGTAATTCGCGCACGCCGAGTACGTGCGCAATGCTGGATGGCATAAGCGCAGGGTCACGCAACGCGGCTAGTGATACAAACCACACACCTTCCGAAAACTGGTGCTGCATGGCTGTGGCGATCTGAATGCTCAAACGCGTTTTGCCTATTCCGGGTGGACCGGTAAGTGTTAAGACGCGAATACTGGATTGAAGAAGCAGGTTACAACCTACCTTGATCTCATCATCCCGTCCAATAACATGAGTGAGTTGTGCAGGCAGGCTTGATGTGCGGCGGGTTGGATCAGGCGTAGGTACATGGCTTTGCCAAGTTGTCTCTAGCGACGTCAACTTCATGGGTATCTTGCCGCCACGCGCCCATGATATGAAGTCACTGCGCTCCATTGGTGGAATCTGTAGATGTGTGGCGATCAATTCGGACAAATGCACAGAGGCTTGCAGATCGTCCGATTCTATTTTTTTTACTGTGACGGTGGAACAACCGATGAGGCGCGCCAGGCTATCCTGTGTTAACCCAAGTGCTTTGCGGCGCCGTTTATGCCATGCGCCAAAAGTGAGTGTTTCATCCATTTGAGTAGCTGATAGACAATGAAATAATGATATACCTGAAATGACGCCGTTTTCGCTATAATTTCCCCGCGTCATTCTTAAAAATCGCGCGATGGAGAATATGAAGCTACAACACAGCGGTGGATGGATTGAAGTGATCTGCGGCAGTATGTTCAGCGGGAAGTCGGAGGAACTTATTCGCCGGATCAAACGGGCTGATATTGCCAGGCTCAAAGTACAGGTCTTCAAGCCACGTCTCGACATACGTTATGGTCAAGATCGTGTCAGTTCACACAGTGGCATTCATACAGAGGCTGTTGCAGTTGAACGCAGCGGCGAGATTATTCAACAGGTCGACCCATATACGGATGTTGTTGCCATAGATGAAGTGCAATTCTTCGATAGCGCGATCACGGTTGTGTGCGAGGAATTGGCGGAACAAGGCAAGCGCGTGATTGCTGCTGGTCTTGACATGGACTTTCGCGGTGAGCCGTTTGGCCCGATGCCGCTTCTGATGGCACTGGCCGAGGAAGTGGAGAAACTGCATGCCATCTGTATGGTATGCGGCGCGCCTGCTACCCGAACACAACGACTGATTGATGGCAAACCTGCCAATTATGAGGACCCGATCATTCTGGTCGGCGCCAGCGAAAGTTATCAGGCACGTTGCCGCAAACACCACGAAGTACCGAGACTGTCCATCGGCGCCTTGGTGGGCAAGTAAAGACTGCACGAAACATCAATTCTGGCTAGAGTTTCGGTTTCCTGACCATGGCAAAGATGGTCATTTCTGAATCAGGCATGGTTTTCTGTGACATAATTTTGAATCCGTGGCGCTCGTAGAACTGTGAGTTTCGTTCAGTTTGTGTTTCCAGGTAACATTGTTCGTGTTGAGCGTCTGCTAGTTCAAGGACAGGCTGAATGATCTGACTTCCGACGCCTTGGCCTTGGTATTGTGGATCGACGCCAAGTGCCATGAGATACCAGTGATGTTTGTCCGCAAAGCGTTTATGCTCGTGCTCCATGTGAGAATTTGACAGGATGAAGCGCTTTAGGCTTTGCACATGAACATGGATTGGTGCAGATATGAATCCGCTGCGAAGCAGGCGCCACGGCGTGAGAGTAGTGCGTCCTGGAGTAAGCCATACAGCTACACCATTGACCGTACTGTTCGTGTCCACTCTTCCGTACAGTTGTCCATAGCGGATACATGATGTGCAAAACCATCTGGCGAACCGCATGCGAGCGTCGGTCTGTGGCGTCAGGTACTGCAGGAATGCATAATTCCTGAAGGCATGTGTGGTGACGTCCACTGCCTTGGCGAAATCTCTTTGACTCAATCGAACGGTGTATGAAGATCGCATGGTATGCCTATTGCGTGAACGGGTAATTGAGTTGACGATAGCGTTTCAATTACCAGTGAATGAGGTTGGACCAAATCAATCATGCTTAGTATAACTTTTTTGGAGTGTCTATATAATACCTAACAGTAAACTACAAGCTGTCTTTGTGGATTCCTGTTGGCACTAATGAATATTCTATTACTGTTACTGATGGAGCATACATGCAGGATTTGGCACCGGTAACTACTATTGTCGCTGTGGGCGCTCTTGTTGTCATTCTAGTAAGTTGGGCATTGTTTTTCATGCGAACACGCCAGCTTGTTGAGGATAAGAAGGCGATTCAGGATATGCTCGATACCCTGAAAGCAACGCGTGATAACACACGTGATGATCTGGAGAAAGCAAACCAGTCACTGCAGGAAAAGCAAGTCGAGATTGACAAGATCGTGGCGGAGGCACAAGACACTCGGGCAC
The DNA here is from genome assembly GCA_903873965.1 of uncultured bacterium. Lineage (GTDB taxonomy): Bacteria > Chloroflexota > Anaerolineae > J036 > Brachytrichaceae > CAIXPS01. The sequence goes on along the minus strand of CAIQQO010000120.1, from coordinate 25,994 downwards.
AACTGACGACTACCAGCACTTCCTATGATGATAGTCAGCAGCAGGTTGAGCAATTGCATGCATCGCTTGTTAACCTGCAAGCCAGACTGGTGCAGATGAACACCGATCTGGACGACTCACGTAGACAGACCAGCGAATACGAGAATGTAATCTCACTGCAACGTGACCAGTATGTGGTCGATCAGAGATCCATCGAGGAAATACAGCATTCTCTGGCTGAACAACGCTCTATGTCTGACCAACTGTCGGCGCAGGCAGTGTCTTTACAGGTTGAGCTGAACAAAACACTGCAGGATCTGACCCAGTGTGAGGCCGTGGGTGTGCAATTACGCGGCCAACTTGCCGACGCACAAGAAAAACTTGACCAGTCGATGAGTGAACTCGCAAGTCAACATGCCGTGATTGTGCAGTTAACGCAGCAAGTATCGGAAACACAAGGCGCATATGATAAGTCACAAAGACTCACTACTGAGCAGCAGGAGATCATTACACAGCTCAGTACGCGCAACCAGGCGCTACAGTCGCGATACGACGGCTCTCAGCAGGTACTGCTCAGCCAGCAGGCTGTTATCAAGCAGTTCACCGACCAGCTTTCAACCATGCAGCCGCGTTTCGAAGACTTGCAGAAAGTGGTGGATGAACAGCAGGCAACGATAGAGAATTTGACCAGCCATGTGGGTGAAGGTCAGAATAGCGTTGATACGCTTGCGCGTGAGTCAGCCGAACGCCACCTGTCGAACACCAGACTGGCCGAACAACTGTCTTCAATGCAGAAGAGAGCTGAAAAAGCTGAGAATGACGCTACCGAACGGCAGAACGCAGTCACACAGTTAGCTGATCAACTAGCCCGGACGCAGATTGATCTGCGCACTGCAGTGAACAATCTGTCCGATGTGCGAATGCAGGTTGAAAAACTCACGGCCCAGTTTAACCTGACTTCCCTACAGTACAGGCCCAATGCACAAGAGATACAGGAACTCCAAACCGCTGCAGAGACTACTGAACAGACCCTGGTTAATCTATCAGACAGCATTAATTTTCTGCAGAAGATGACAGTTGATCGCCAGGCATCGATTGACCAGTTGATGCAGCATGTGGCTAGAGGCGAGGTGCAACAGTTACAGGGGCAAAGCCTGGCGTCAGAAAGACAGGCCATGATCGCGGGATTGATTTCACAACTTGCCGACTCACAAGCGCGTCAAAGTGCGACTCAGGAACTGGTGAATCAGCAGCACGAAACTATCGCTCAACTGACAGATCAGATTACCAGTATGCAGGTTAAGCATGAAACAACCCACCTGGCGTCGATAGATCAACAGTACACCATTGTTCAACTGGCTGCACAAAATCGTGAACTTCAGGATGGGCAGGCGCGTTTCCAGCAAACCACCCGGGAGCAGCAACGCACCCTCAAGGACCTGACAGATCAACTTAAACAGGTTCGCGATCGATACACGCAGGGTAATCAGTTCAGCGCTGAGCAGGAAGCGCAGCTGGCACAGTTTGCCGCCCAATTGGCAGAGGGGCGTATTCAACTCGAAACGGCTTGGCGCTCTCTGCAAGAGCGTGAATCTGCACTTGTGCTGCTGCGCCAGCAATTTGAGACTGAACGCACGCGTGGAGAAAAAGCCGAAGCAACGCTGGCAGTGACGCAACAGAACGTTGTGCGACTGGAAGGCGAACTGGATGTGGCTAAAGCTCATCTTGTGCAGACTCAGAATGCACTTGAGGCTCAGAAGTCATCATCGTTAAATCTGACAACACAGCTTGAACTGTCTACCGGGCATGCTAAGAACGCACAGCAGGCTGTCAACGAACAGCAGGCCGTAATTGCACAGTTGACAGGCCAGTTGGAGGGTATGCAAAAGCGCTTAGACAAGGCGCAGGCTGATGCCATGGTGCAGCAAGGGGTAATGGCACAAATGGTGGCGCAACTGGCGGAGCACGAAGGCCGAGTTGCCGAAGATGAGAAGCAAACACTGGCGCGGGAAGCGAACATCGTTCAGTTAACGGATCAACTGGTTGAGTTGCGCGCGATGGTCAATAATGCCAACCAACATGCTTTTGGCCAACAAGTGGCGATGACCGACCTGGCACAGCGTTCTGAAGGACTGCAGCCGCGGTTTGCTGAAGCGAATGAGTTGCTGGCACAGCGGCAAACCATGATCGATCGCTTGAACGAGCAACTCGCCAGTCTGCAGAAACGTAATGAGGACATTGAAACGCGACTGACGCAACGCAATTCATACATTGATCAACTGACGAATAGCCTGGCGGAAGCACAACAGCGCTTTGAAATGACAAAGAACGCTTCTGCAATCGGTCAAATGGCAGACCAGATTCTTCAACTGAAGGATATGGAAGAGCGCTATAAGCAAGATGCCAGTGGACGCGATGCTAGCATTGCTCAGACAACCCGTTACCTCTCAGAAGTAAAGACGCAACTTGAGTCGGCGCAATTCACGCTGATGGAACAGGAGGCAGTCATTGCCAGCTTGAGGCAAGGTATTGCGTCAGCGCGCGACGAAGCGTCACAGGCGCGCATCTCTGAACTTGAGCACCACACAGTGATTGGACAGTTAAGCGCGCAGATGGACAGTATGCAGGCGCATCACAGTACGACGCTTAAGGTGGTGGCTGATCAGAAGGTATTGGTTGCGCAGTTTGCTGACCAACTCAAGAATATGCAGGCGCGTTATGAGAGTATGCAGAATATCGGGGCGGAACGGCAGGTCACTATTTCGAAGTTGACAGCCGATCTTGTCGAGTTGCAGCTATCGCTGACGCGCACTCAGAGCGAGACGCTCGAAAAAGATGCTTTAGTAAATCAGTTGACGGGACAGCTGTCGCAGATGGATGAAAGGTATGGTGAGTTGCAGCGGCAACTGGTTGATCAGCAAAGTGTCAATACGGATCTGTTATCGCGTATGTCGGAGGCACAATCACGCATAATGGCACTAGACGCCAAACTCAAGGACAAAGAGACACTGGTTGTTGATCTGACGGCGAGAGCAAAACAACTGGAAACCCGTCTTGGCAACATGCAGAACGGCGCGACACCACCTGCTCCCAACACGCCCGTCATGCAGTTGCACACAGAAGACCTGCGCAGGCGATTGAACGAAACTCAGCAGGACCTGGCGGCGCAGCAGCTGGCTTATACGCAGGTTGTGAGTCAAGTGGATGATCTGAAAAATAGACTGGAAAACGCAGAGCGTGAGATTCGCGCTCGTGAAGCCACCATTCTGCAGTTGATGAATAACGCAGACAAAGTGCAGAATAAGGTTGGGCAGATACAACACGAAAACTCATCACAAATGCCGGTGGTTTCGCAACTGACCAAGAACATGATTGAGTTGCAGAACAAACTCGACACGGCACAGCGTGACTTTATTGAGCAACAGGAAGTAATCAAGGATCTGTCGCAGCATATTACGGACTTACAGAAGAGTCTTGATCAGTCGACCCACGAACTGGAGATGCAGCAGGCAAGCATCACCAACCTAACCAACCAACTCAACTCTATGGTTACTGAAGATAAGTCTTTCCTGATGGAGAACATCACTGGTATTGGCGCGCCTGAAGTGATCAAGCTCAAAGCTGCGGGGATCAACTCCGTGAAGGATCTGGCTTTGACCTCACCGGCCGACATTGATGCAGCATTGAAGCCGCCACCATGGAAGCGACCTGACTACGATCGATGGATACGATTTGCGCGTGTTTTGGCCCGCAACACCAAGTAATCAAATTGTAGAAAGAAACTATGGGCGAACTCTTGAGTTCTTGAGTTCGCTTATATGGTAGACAGAGGCATCACTCTGCCAAGTATTTGGCCAGTTCTACCATGGGATAGCTGACGCGTGTACCATATGGACGCCGTCCTTTATCGAAAGTAGCATCGATGCCAATCTTTGTCCCGATCCCTTTGCTGTCATTGGCTGGATCCATTTCATGACCCTGTGCACCTGGGACAGTAAATGTATCGCGTCCCCAGTCAACCCGCGTCGTTAGCGCCCACATCAAGTCAGATGGATCATAGATATTGACGTCAGCATCGACGACGACACAGATCCGGAAGTTGGGATGCGCTGTGAATGCACCCAGCGCAATATTGCGTGGTTCGCCCATATTGGTTTTCTTATTCAATTGCACAACAACCAGGAAGCCGTTGGTATAGGGGGGAATATGGACTGCCTGCACGTTCTTGCTGGCATGCAGGACGAAACGCATCAACAGCGGTTCTCGCGGCAACACATTGCCAATGTAGATGTGCTCATTCCACCCCGGCACGATGGTTTGGAAGATGGGATTCTCTCTGTAGGCCACAGCAGTGACCTCGAACACGGGTGAATTCCATGGTTCGCCATAATAGCCGTGGAATTCTGCCAACGGGCCTTCTGCGCAACGTACGCCTGGTAACACATGTCCTTCGAGGACAAGTTCGGCGTGCGCCGGGATGGTATCGACATCAACGGTGAGTCCACGTGTGACTTCAACAGGACGCCCGCGGATGGCTCCGGCGATCTTCATCTCATCACCGTCATACTTGCAGCCAGCGGCAATTGACAATGCCGGGTCGAGTCCGATGGCAACTGCTATACCTAATGGTTTCCCCTTTGCTTCTGCGGCCGCATGCGAGCGTTGTACATCACGCCACTGGTTGATGTTCATTCCCAAAGTGCGAGGTCCCAGGATTTCCATCCGGTTGTAGCCCAGATTGCCGATGCCGGTTTCCGGGTTTTTACTCACAGTCACTCCACCTGTAATGAATCGCCCGCCGTCGCCGACGGCATGCTTGGGAATTGGTAACCGCGTGAGGTCAATTGAGTCTGGATTCGTAGTCACGTGGCGTTTCCATGCTGCGTGATCTGTGCTGACGGGTGCGATGGCATTCTGCGGATCAAGTGCGCGCGCCATGGCTGCGGTTACGCCGGTACCGTCGCAGCCTAGAGCAAGTGCAACGCGTTCTTGATTCGCCACAGCGCTGCTGAAAAGACGCCATTCGTCGTAACCTTCGAGCTTGTCGAAAAACGGAGCAGGGCCACGTGTGCGCTCAGAGGTTGCGCCAATATTTGCCGTTTCGTGAATGATACTCACGGATTTTCGAATGTGTACGATCTGGCCATGCTGTTCCAGCACATCCAGGAAGGAACGCAAATCATAGACTTCAGTCATGTTCAAGTTTTGTTTACCTCGCAACCCTATTTGTATATGTATTGGACAGCTAAGACACTTAGCGTAAGGAGGAGAATTCTACAATGTATGTAATGACGCAACATGCAAACACATGGTTTGGCGACTACGTGACATGTGACGCGCGCAAAGGCTGACATCCGCCATTTGACAACTATCTACCACATACCTAAAATTTGTAAGTCGTAGTTCAAAGCCTAGTACGGGCCAGGACGTCAGTAAGCAAGTGCTCTTATCAATGAAGTAGCTTCTTGGTTCTCCGCCGTGATCTCGCAACAGGCCTTATCAACACAATAGTCTACATATTAATAAGGAGAAGGTTGTTCGATGTTCCAGATGAAAGACCTCACGTCTTTTGAGCAGGTCGTACCGTTTATTGTCATCGGTATAGCAATCATCAGTTTGCTCTATGCCGCGTGGCTGCGCTCTGTTGTCCTGGCAAAGGATAAAGGCACAGCAAAGATGCAGGAAGTGTGGAATGCGATTCGCATGGGCGCAGATGCCTATCTTGGTCGCCAGCTCCGCACGATTCTTCCTTTGATTGCAGTTCTTGCTGTAGCCATGTTCCTCAGCGTGGCAGTTGTCAAGCCAACACAGGAAGCATTTGATATGTTCGGAGACAATGCGACGATCATCGTTGCGATTGGCCGCACTATCGCCTTTATCCTGGGCGCTTCGTTCAGCTTGATCGTTGGCCAGTACGGCATGCGCATGGCTGTGCAGGCAAACGTTCGCGTCGCTTCGGCTTCACGCCGCGGTTTCACGGAGGCGTTGTCCATCGCCTATTATGCTGGCACGATCACCGGTATGCTCACCGATGGCCTCGGTCTGTTGGGCGGCACCGTGATCTTCATTATCTTCGGCAAGGCGGCGCCTGATGCATTGCTGGGCTTCGGCTTCGGCGGCACACTGCTGGCGCTGTTTATGCGCGTAGGCGGCGGCATCTATACGAAAGCTGCTGACGTCGGCGCTGACCTCGTTGGCAAGGTTGAGAAGGATATTCCAGAAGATGACCCGCGCAACGCGGCTGTCATCGCTGACCTTGTTGGCGACAACGTGGGTGACTGCGCCGGTATGGCTGCGGACATCTTCGAGTCCTACGAAGTCACGATCGTGTCTGCATTGATTCTCGGTCTCGCCGTCATGGCGATTGACCCGACGCATGCTGCCAAGTGGATCATCTATCCGCTTATCATCCGCGGCATTGGCGTTATTTCCTCCATCATTGGCACCTTTACTGTGCCTATCTGGGAAACGATCCCCATCAAGGCTTTGCGCGCGCATAATGCCGAAGAGTCGATGTTCCGTTCATATGAAGTATCCAGTATTATTACCATCATCAGTGCGTTCATTGTTTCGCTGCTGTACGAGGGTGACTGGCGTCTGGGTGCATTGACCGCAATCGGTGTTGCTTTAGCTGTAGCGTATAACCCGCTGACCTCGTACTTCACTTCAACTTCCAAGCCGCCTGTGAAGGAAATCGTCAAGCAGACTCGCGGCGGACCAGCTACCACGATTCTATCCGGTTTGGCTTCTGGTTACGAGTCCACTGTGTGGGCGTTAGTCGTTATCGTAATCAGCTTTGGACTAGCACTGGTTTTGTTCCAGAAGGAAGGTCCGACCTATATCCTGTATGCTATTGCCATGATCGGCATTGGTATGCTCAGCCACACTGGCAATAACGTCGCCATGGACTCCTACGGGCCTATCAGCGACAACGCCAATGGCATCGGTGAGATGGCCTGGCAGGGTATGGAAGATGAGACCACGATCAAGGCGCGCCAGATCATGGCCGACCTCGATGCCGTGGGCAACACGACCAAGGCGATCACCAAGGGCGTTGCCATTGCATCCGCTGTTATCGCTGCCGCGTCTTTGTTCGGCTCGTATATTACGGATGTTGCTAGAGTGCAGCTACAGAATGGTATGCCAGTCCTGGACTCGATTCGCATCTCTGATACGAAGGTGTTCATCGGCCTATTGCTGGGTGGAGCACTGCCATGGTTGTTCAGTTCCCTATCGATTCGCGCCGTGTCTCGCGCAGCCGGCCTGATCGTCGAGGAAGTTCGCCGACAGTTCCGACTTCCGGGCATCATGGAAGGCACCGTTGCGCCTGACTATAAGCAGGTCGTTGGCATTTCAACAGAATCGGCCCAGAAGGAATTGATTCCGTTGGCTGTCATCGCGGTGATTACACCGTTGATCGTCGGCTTGGTGCTGCAGGTTGAAGCCCTCGGTGGCTTCCTGGCTGGCATCATTGTCTCGGGACAATTGCTGGCTGTGTTTATGTCGAATACTGGTGGCGCATGGGACAACGCGAAGAAATCGGTTGAAGACGAACCGCGCGACCTGATTGCCAATACAGGCAAAGGCTCTGAGCGGCACAAGGCTGCCGTTGTCGGTGATACCGTTGGCGATCCATTGAAGGACACTGCTGGCCCAGCGTTGAACCCGATGATCAAGGTTGTCAACCTGGTTTCGTTGCTGGCTGCACCGTTGCTGGTGACATCCAAGCTTGAGAACCCTGTTACGATTGTCATCGTCATTGTTCTGTTCGCAGCGGTTATTTGGGCGATTTGGCAGAGTAAACGTGAAATCATATTGCCTGAGTCTTCAGGATTAGCGAAGTAATCACCTCGGCCAGTTAGCTCAACCGTCTTGTTGATGTACGGTTATGGAGCGCAAAGCAGATAGAGGGAATCCTCTGTCATACTTTGCGCTCCATTGTTTGTATGTAAAAGGAGTATTGAAGTGAAGTATCGACGTCTGGGAAGCGCAGGACTGCGCGTCAGTGAGTTATCAATTGGCGCCTGGGTTACTTACGGTGGCCAGGTAGATGATGGCACCACTCGTGCGTGCCTGATGGCCGCTTACGATGCCGGCGTCAACTTTTTTGATAATGCCGAAGCCTATGCCGGCGGTAACGCCGAAATATCAATGGGCAAAGTTCTAGTGGATCTTCCCCGTGAATCGTATGTCGTTTCGACTAAGATTTTCTGGGGAGGGAAGGGCACCAATGACACTGGTCTGTCGCGCAAGCATCTCCCGGAAGGGCTGAATAAGGCACTCAAGCGCTTGCAGGTTGACTATGTTGACCTGGTTTTTTGTCATCGACCTGATCCGCATACGCCAATTGCTGAAACAGTGTGGAGCATGGACAACTTCATCCGACAAGGTAAAGCGTTGTACTGGGGTACCAGTGAGTGGAGTGCGCAGCAATTAACAGAGGCTTATGCTGTGGCACAGCAGCACCATCTGTTGGCGCCACAAATGGAGCAACCGCAATACAACATGTTTGTACGTGAGCGCGTTGAGAAGGAATACGCGCCACTATATAAGCTGATGGGGCTGGGCACTACCATCTTTAGCCCGTTGGCGTCTGGTCTACTCAGTGGCAAATACAACGACGGCATCATCCCGCCGGATTCACGCGCGGCGTTGCCCGGTTACGAATGGCTGCGTACTGAGGTACTCAAACCTGAGCGACTGGCGGCAGTCAAGATGCTGGTGCCGATTGCGACCGAAATTGGCTGTACAGTGGCTCAGATGGCCCTAGCATGGTGTCTGCTGAATCCCAATGTCAGCACGGTGATCACTGGCGCATCGCGCCCTGATCAGGTGCACGAAAATATGAAAGCACTTGACGTGGTTGATAAACTCACGCCTGACGTACTGGCGCGTATAGAAGCGATTTTAGCCAATAAGCCTAAGTAGTGGTGTTTTCAGACTTCCGGAATTATCATGTTCCGGGAGTCTGAATAAATGACAGACTTACAGTGGGTGCACACTCACTTGCACATCCAGTGTTTCTTTCGCCTTGCCTTTAAAGACGCCGCGAGTAGGGGGAACATCAGAATAATCCCGGCCAACGGCAAGCCTTACGTAGTTCTCGGTTTGCTCACAGTTATGAGTGGGGTCAAGGGATATCCAGCCTGAACCTGGTATGAAAGCATCCATCCATGCATGTGATGCGCCATTTCGACCATCGGATGCAGGATCGTTCAGGTAGCCGCTGACGTATCGCGCGGGAATGCCCTGGCATCGGCACGATGCAATCATGACATGCGCGAAGTCCTGGCAAACACCTTGACCAAGTGTCAGAACGTCATCTGCCTTTGTTCGCACGTCTGTTGCGCCAGGGACGTATTTCAAATGCGTGTACACCGCATGCATGAGTGCAAAAACAGTATCACGCGCATCATCCTGCACAAAAGTGGTAGCAAACCGGCGGGTTTTAGCATCTTCAGGCGTGTAGGTTGACGGCATTAGAAAATCAAATTGATCGAGAGGCGAGAGTTCATGTTCCTCATCGATCAGCTTAATAGGAGTTAACACCTCACTGGTCGAATGCACCATCAGGCGTGTATGTGGTGCAAGCACATCGAAGTGGCGCACATCGTTACGCCGTCTTTCCAGATACTGCATAATCTCGCCGCGCGGTTCAGTTACCAAATTGAAAGACAGGCAGCGTTGCCCACCCGCATCCATTGGTTTTAACCGCATCTCGGTGTACGCTTCGCTGATCTGTTGATCATAAGAAAGCGTTGTACGGTGGTCGATTCGTAATCTCATGGGTTGTGCCTATTGCTGCTGTTGCTGCTGTTGCGACTTTGGCCCTGGCAAAATGACTTGTGTGTTGAAGTAGGCGCGCGTTATCTCGTCGCCGACCAGATTCATCAATCGCAGCTGCTTTAACAATAAGGGATGCATTTTCTCGCCCAGGACATCCTGGATATCGAGGTACTGTAGTTCTGCGCACATGCGGCCAAGCGTGCGATTGGATCGCGCGGCCTGGTTTGACATCGGTATGGATGTGTCCGTAGCAAGTACACCCACTGCCCTTTGTGCGCGCAGCAGGCAATATAGTACAGCGCGGGGGAACTGCTGGCTGAGTAGCATATATTCCGCTACGCGCGAAGTTTGCAGAACAGAAGCATACTCGCGGCGAAATGGCTCGAAAGCGCTGCATGATTTCAACATGGCGACCAGCTGCAGTGATGCTTCCGGCGTGCCTTCTACCATCGTGTTAACGGTCGCATATTTGACGTCCAGGATTCGCACGGTTTTTTCGGCACGTTCAAGGTGCTTGCCCAATATGATGAACTCGTAACCCTCACCATGCGTCAGGGTGGCGTCTGTAACACCTTGAAAAGCTTGTGAGCCATCACGTACCTGGCTGAAAAACTCGTGCGGGCCGCGCAAGACGGCAGAGCGGTTGACTTCCTTGATCAGAAAATATAGCTTGTTGATGTGCTCCCACATCTCAATGCTGATCTGTTCACGCACACTGCGCGCATTTTCTCGCGCCTGTGTCAAACAAGCCATGACGGCATTGGGATTGGATGGATGCCACAATAGAAACTCGCTGACATTGCGCGCGCTGTACTCAGGAAAGTTTCTTTTATAAAGAGGATCATCACCTGTAATCGACACCAGTGATTGCCAACCTTGCTGAGAGTCTTCGAGACGCGCATCCAGCAAGGCATGAAAGTTGACTGTCAGGATACGCGTGATATCTTCAGCGCGCTCGATGTAGCGAGACATCCAATAGAGTGATTCAGCGACTCGACTAAGCATGTGTGACTCCAGTTGAGCGTGTCTTTGGGCTGGTATAGGCTTCAGGTAATGGCATCTACTTTCGTATCAATCGTATAAAACCCAGGTGTCTTTACTGCCACCACCTTGCGATGAGTTCACAACTAGTGAACCGCGCCTGAGGGCGACACGAGTCAGGCCACCTGGCACCAGCTTAACTGTTTCACCCGCAAGCACATAGGGGCGCAGATCAATGTGGCAACCTGAGAGTTCGCCGTTGAGATAGGTGGGATGTCGGCTGAGCGATATCGTCGGCTGTGCTATGAAGTCACGCGGGTACGCCTGTATTTTTTCACGGAATCGCTCGCATTCTTCGGTGGTCGCGTGCGGTCCCACCAGCATGCCATACCCACCGCTCTCGTTGACTGATTTCACGACAAGTTTATCGAGGTTTGCCAGTATGTATGAGCGATCCAGATCATTCTCTGCGAGAAAAGTCGGCACGTTCTGCAGTATGGGCTCTTCCCCAAGATAGTAGTGGATCATGTCAGGCACATAGGCGTAAATGGCCTTATCGTCTGCGACACCCGTGCCAATGGCATTGGCCAGCGTGACATTTCCGGCTCGGTAGGCATTGATCAGTCCCGGCACACCGATCAAGCTGTCCTGACGATAGGCCAGAGGATCGAGGAAATCATCGTCTACGCGGCGATAAATGACATCAACCTGCTTGAGCCCGCGGGTTGTGCGCATATAGATATGGTTGTCGTGCGTTACGAGGTCGCGCCCTTCAACGATTTCGATACCCATTTGGCGCGCAAGAAATGAGTGCTCGAAGTAAGCCGAGTTGTAAACCCCCGGGGTAAGTAGCACGACCGTGGCATCTGGATCGCCATGGGGCGCCACCGAGCGTAGAGTACTCAATAGCTCCTGTGGGTAATGCTCGATCGGCATGATGCCATAGTTCTCGAACAATCGCGCGAACGTACGCTTCATGGCCTGCCGATTTTCAAGCATATAACTGACGCCGGAGGGTGAGCGCAGGTTGTCTTCAAGCACCAGATAATTACCGTGTTCATCGCGGATGAGATCAGTACCAGTGATGTGCGCATAAACACTGCGTGGCACATCGATATCGATCATCTCGCGGCGGAAGTTCTTCGCGCCAAAGACCAACCGGGCCGGAATACGTTTCTCTGCAATAATGCGCTGCTCATGATAAACATCGTGCAGGAAATGGTTAAGAGCCGTGACGCGCTGGCTTAATCCGCGCTCAAGAATATCCCACTCAGCATGTGGGATAACACGTGGGATAAGGTCGAACGGAAAAATACGTTCGATGCCTTCCTGCTGGCCATAAACTGTGAAAGTGATACCTTGATATAAAAAGGAGATATCGGCGGCGCGGCGTCGCTCTTCGAAGGTACCTGCATTCAGTGTGGTCAGATGATCCAGAAGGATTTTGTAATGTGGTCTCGGAACACCTGGAGATTCGAACATTTCATCAAAGAACGCGCCGATATCATAATCGCCGTTCACGATCGGTTGAGTGCTGCTCCGGTTCATGGCTTCTGTCGTCATCATATAGGGTGAAAATACAATAAACCCCTGCGGTTTGTCACCTGCAGGGGTTTCACTTCGGTCGCTAGTATAACCGATTCGCTGAGTGTCAGGCAGGGTTAAACTGCATCTGACGTGCTTTTCTGGTTTAGTACTACTCTTCCGTGATTTCGACGGTGATCAGTGTCTCACCCGGGGTGCGCGCGCGACCCGGATCACGTTCAGGGATCGCGTTGACCACATCCATTCCCTTAATGACCTGACCAAACACAGTGTAGTGGTTGTCGAGGTCCGGCGTGGGTACATGGGTGATAAAGAACTGGCTGCCATTGGTGCCCGGTCCTGCGTTTGCCATGGATAGAATGCCAGCGCCATTGTGCTTGAGTGACGGGTGGAACTCATCCTTGAACCGATAGCCAGGGCCACCGCTACCACTCCCTGTTGGGTCGCCGCCTTGAACCATGAAGGGCTTGATGACACGATGGAACGTGGTGCTGTCATAGAATCCATCGCGGGCTAGAAAGACGAAATTGTTAACTGTAATCGGCGCTTTGTCAGCATACAACGAGATAACGATATCACCCTTGCTGGTTTTCAGCGTCGCGGTGTACTTCTTCTTCGTGTCGATCGTCATCTCAGGCGGTTTCGAATATGTTTTTGCCATTTATAAAACTCCAGATAACATTTTAACCGCAGCTCAGGTCGCGAGTACCTGTTGATAGACAGCGTCGATACGCCTGATCATTTTGTCGATGGTGAATTCGTCCATGACGCGCTGTCGCCCTGCCATTCCCATAGTGCGGCGCAGGAATGGCGCAGTCTGAAGCTTTCGAATGGCATTCGTGAGAGCAAAGGGGTCATGAGGTGGAACCACCAGGCCGGTAGTTTCATTTTGATTAATCCATGACGTGGCTGTGCCGACATCGGTACAGACAACAGGCAAACTGCAAGCCATGGCCTCGAGTATGGCAACGCCAAAGGCTTCAGCTCGCACATTGGCCGGCAGGACGTAGATGTCGGCGGCCTGGTAAAACGCAGGTAGGTCCGCGTCTGTAACATCGCCAACGAACAGGACTCGATCTACAACGCCAAGTTCTTTTGCCAGAGTTTTCCACGGGACGACCATCGGGCCGGTACCTGCGATGACGGAGATCGTGTCGGGTAATAGCGGCATGGCCCGAATGAGATCGTCGATGCCCTTGTAATAGCGCAACCGCCCGACAGTCAACAAGATCGTGGTCGCTGCACCTGGAGTACCCGTGGCCAGAATGCGTCCGCGGATTGTGGCGGCACGTGATTCCAGGATGACTGCGGGTTGAAAGCGTTTCGTGTCCACGCACAACGGTACTGCCGTGCACTTGTCAAGATGCAGGCTTAGCCAGGGAGAACTTTTCGCGTAAATTTCGCTGGTCGGTAAAATGCGGTCAGCCTTCCTCAGGACGCGGCGCAAAGTTGGTGCATAGTAGCGCAGCAGCGTTTTCTGGCGCACGATATCGCTGTGCCAGGTGATCACGGTTTTGCGCGCGCGCCCAAACCAAAGGTTGGCGGCTTCGCCAGGCGGATAGGGTGCGTGAACATGCGCAATATCGGCACCGGACGTCTCGCGGCGTAGTGCAGCCGGAAGTCCGGCACTGAGGGGTGCAGACTGAATGTTGAACTGGCGTCCTGTCTTGATGACACGAACACCGTTCAAAGTAGCGGATTCGGTCTTTCGGGTAGTACTGGTGACCAGTACTGTCACCTGATGACCCTCTGCGGCTTGTGATTCAGCCACCTGCTTGATATGGTTTTCTATCCCGCCAAGGACAGGGTAGTAGTCTTTGTAAATATGGACAATGCGCATGGGTTATTCTTTACCGATGGACTCTATGATCATGGACACGGGGTTTGTTGCTTATTCAGATAAACAACGAATTTACCGTATTGTTCTTTATCGTAGCAGGTGTCGAGGATATGCTGTACGCCGGAGGAGTTCAGCATTTCACTGCCGCGAAAAGCGTCCTTGGCTGTCCATGCCAGGGCATCGACGTGCTGGACACGCAGCAACTCTGCGAGTGTCATCGTTTTGCCACCCATCAGGTTTTCGCGCGTGCTCAAGCCATAGATACCTTTGCCTGGACGCTTGGTATAAAAGAGCACGTCATCAATGGCTGCAACAAATCCATCAGGCGGTACCGCATCGTGTATCCGTTGCGATGCCGTGAGCATATCGTCGAGATTCAGGCCGTAGCGGTATCGCGTGCTGTAGCGTGCTTCAAACTGTGTCACAGATGTGGTCAGGTATGTCCCCATGGCGATGGCGCATAACATGACCAGGAGAATGTCGGCCCGTTTTGCACGTACTCGCGGCGCCATCACAAACCCAATCACTATTGCTGCTACCACTGGTATGAGTAACCGAGCAAAAGCGATCAATCCTTCACTCAGGCGCGTGCCAACCTGTTCAGTGGTTGTTTCATAGGTTAAGAGGTACAACCTCAACATGGGATCGCCCACCAGCACCATGTTATATATCAAACAGATAACCGCCATGATGCCGACGAGTCCCCACGATGCACGATTCAGTTTTGGCAACACAGGTGCGACAACCATAGCCGCGACCAGAACCAGCATGGGAATGAAAGGCGCCTGATACCTTGGGTAACCCCATGCAGGCAGAATGACCATCGAATACGCGACGGTACTTAGTGCGCCATATAGCAGAAAGAAGTCAGCCTTCATAGCTTGCCGGCTGAACCAACGCTTGACGGATAACAGTACAGCGATGGCTACAAGAATCATCATGGGAATTGAGAACCACAGCAGGACGACGCCAGCAGCCTGTGGGAAAACTGTCAGGATAAAGCGGACATTCTCGGGTTCCAGGATGTTTAGGCGCGACATATATCCGCCCGTATAGCCAAACAGATATTGTGACGTTACATTCGACTGGATTGTGACTAAGAACACACCGAAGCCAATAATAGTCGCGACCATGACCTCAAGGACGCGCGCCCATTTCCCTTGCAGCAGCAAATATAGACCAATAGCGCCCATGGTTAAGAATGGCGAAAGCAATTTGACCCAGAGAGACAGTGTGAATGCCAACGCGATAACTAGAACGCGTACCCGGCGTGAACGATTTTCAATGAATAACCAGACCCATACAAGACCAAGCAATGTTGCCGTAAGAAAGGCTGTATCAATGTCGATGAACATCATGTTCTGAATGGCCTGTGGGTAAAGCGCGTATAACCCGACAGCCAGTGCAGCTGCCAGATAGGAGTTATCCGTGTGGTTCAATGCACGGACGACGATGGCGGCTATCAGAAAGAGTGATGCAAATCCGGCCGCAATGCCAGGCAGGCGCGCAGAACTCACGCTCTCGCCAAAAATGGAAAAGCTGAGGCGTACCGCACTCATGTATGCGGGTGGATTGACACGCATAGGTACATCGGGCCAGTGTACAGCGCTGTTGTATACAAGTTCGTCGTCGGCAACAATTGGCTGCCAGGCCATTTGTATCAGCGCCACCAGCCAGAATAGACAGGCGACGACAAGCACGCCTAGCAGTATTCGCTGAGTTGGACGCAGAGCGATCCATTGTCGTTTCATGAAGGCGCCGGTGACGTTTGGCATGTGGATTATCTGAGTGCCCATACTTCGATCGTCCCACCCGATTTGAGCAGTGAAAAAACGAGCGCAGCAGGAATGCTGATTGCCGTCAGCACTACAGCACTCACTGCGAAGAACAGCTTGCTCAATAGCGTTTCCCTTTTAACCCTGGATACCTGCGCAGATTGGTGGCGTATGGCCATATAAAACTGGTTGTAGTGGAATCCCAGCTTATTCATAAGGCTTTGCGCCATCCCGAAGATATCCTGTTCCAGCGATAGATTGTGCTTGCGGATGACATTAAATCTGGCTTTTGTGATGAATGCGGGTAGTGTTTTATGCGAGTAATGAAAGAGATGTCGTGGCACATCGAGGGCGAACCAGTTCTCGCGTGTGAAGCGCGCCACCGCCCCGTCAATATCCGGCGTAGCAATGATGATCAGGCTGCCTGGTTTGGTGATTCGGTGGATTTCATCAAGAATCTCGGAAGGGTTACTGATGTGTTCGAAGACATGCCACAATGTGACGACATCGAAATGCTGGTCAGGAAAATGGCAGTTGCGCAAGTCCGGCTCTCGGTATACCTGAAGCCCGGTTGCGCTTAAGCGCTGCACCAGTTCTTGCGACATTTCTGTTCCGTGACATTCCCATCCTCGGGTTTGCAGTCGCTCTAATATCCAACCCGGACCGCATCCAATGTCCAGCGCGCGTCCCGGCTTCCCGTGGTGGCGATGAATCTGATCAGCTAATGCTAGGCGGCCTTGCTTGAAAAGCCGCTGCCCCAGACCCGTGAAACGTTGTTCTTCTGAGCCAAAATACTCAGTAGGATAAAAGCGTGGAAGTTCTTCATTGACTGGTCTGGGCGCTGTTTCTACTGTCCCGCATTCATGGCAGCGCAAGAGAGAAAATGCGTCACGCGTGATGTAATCGGTCGCCTCGAAAAAAACCGTCTTATTGGTTTTACCGCAGACGGCGCAGGCAGCGTCAATTTGCTTAGCGATCTGTTCATCCATGGTGTGCGATGACTCAAGTATGAAACAACGGGTTCTTGATGATGTTGTATTTGTTGAGCAGGTACTTGAAGACGATGGATAGGGTTGATAGCCCGTAGACCACGCTGCGCCGGAAGCTGATGGAGGAGGCGCCTTCGAAGTATTTCGTCGACACTGGCACTTCGTGTATTTTGAAACCAAAGTTCACTGCCTGAAAAATCATCTGCGTGTCGAAGACAAAATCATTTGAGTTGCGCAGAAATGGCACGGTTTCGAGCAGCTTTCGCGAATAGGCACGGTAGCCGGAGTGGTATTCCGACAAATGCAGGTTCAACGCCAAATTTTCTACAGTCGTCAGAAACCGATTGGAGAGGAACTTATATAGCGGCATGCCACCTTTGCGAGCGCCGCCACGTTCCAGAAAACGGGATGCCAGAATGAAGTCGCCTTCACCATTCTCAATTGCATGAATCATGTCTGGGATGATGGCAGGATCGTATTGACCATCGGGATGCAGCATGATGACGATGTCAGCACCCATGCGCAGGGCTTCCATGTAGCAGGTTTTCTGATTGGCGCCATATCCTGCATTGTGAGGATGAACGATCAGCGAAAGGTCGAGTTTCCGCGCGATTTCGATGGTAGCGTCGGCGCTTCCATCATCAACAAGAATGATCTCGTCAACTGCGTCATGTGGTATGAGTGAGTAGGTGTAGAGCAGGGTTTGGCCGGCGTTATAAGCAGGCATTACCACGATACGCTTCATTGACACGTCGAATCATCTCCTTCGGTGGCTAGGTGCATGTGCCCCGAAAGTATAGCATGGCAGGTTAACAGTTATCGATTTTTGACCGATCGATAAACGTCCACCGTTGTGCCTGCGCATTGATGCCATGTGAACTTCGCAGCCTGTTTCAAGCTGCTCTGGCGCATGTTGGATTCCAGATCGCTGTTTTGTAGCACACGTTGACACATCGCAGCAATCTCTGCGGGTATGAGTGGATTGAACAACAGGGCTGCGTCTCCAACGACTTCGGGTAGTGAGGATGTATTGGAACACGCCACAGGCGCGCCGCAGGCCATCGCTTCGAGCGGTGGCAATCCAAAGCCTTCGTAGAGAGAAGGAAAGACAAACAGTCGGCAGGCAGAGTACAACGCCGGCAAATCGCTATTGGGCGTGTCACCGATGAACCGCACTTGGTCAGTTAAGCCCAGCTCCTGCACACGAACCTGCGCTTCGTTGTAGCGCGGGTCTTGGTGTCCGGCAATGACGAGCAGGGGCGGGGATTGGAGATCATCACTGACCTCTGGCTTCCAATCGCGCTTCACCATGCCCCACGCTTCTACCAATCGAACGAGATTCTTGTGAGGTTTGTTGCTGGCAAGGTAAAGCGTGAAATGAGTCGGCAGGTTGTACTTGGTTCTGACGAGTGCTTGTTGTGCTTGATCCACTGGCGTAAACCGTTCGTCAGGCGCAAGTGGTGTGACCGTAATCTTCCCGCGCGCTGCCGGGTAATAATGTGCAATGTCGCGCGCGGCGGATTGCGAAATGGTCAGGATAGCACTCGATGCCGAGGTGGCCAGTGTAGTCAGCAGATGGATGATGATGCGCGTGCGTGGCGAAGGCGTCAGGTTGGGGTAAACATGCGAGATGGCGTCATATAGCGTCGTCACCGTTGGCCGGCGCACGAGATGCGGCCTGACGTAGTAGGTGAAGTGATACAGGCTATCTTTGGTGTCACTTACGCCTGTCGGCGGCAGCAAATTGCGCGGGTCAAAGAAACGCACGCGATGATCGACGAACGTGATGCGCTCATGCTGAAGAGCGTGTACATCCAGATTGACGCTGCGCGCGCGTGAATCAATGAGCGCCGTGATGGAATCGTTTTCACGCAAATGGTCAGGCAAATGTTTGAGCAGGTTGTAGGCGTAGCGCCCGATGCCGGGGAAATGATCCTGGATGACGCGGGCGTCAAAGATGATATTCATGGCTTTTCTAGCTGGTCGATGATCCATGCTGAAGCTGATGCAAGGTCAGCGGTGATCAGGTCGGGTTGGACAGTATGAGCATTGACTCTACCCGCTTCAACAGCACCATGCCCGGTGAGAACCAGCACGGTGCGACATCCAAGCCGTTGCGCAGGCGTCAGGTCGCTCAATTTGTCTCCGACACAGAAACTGGTTGCTAAATCAAGATTAAGGTCCAGGGCGGCGCGCACATATAGCCCCGCGGCTGGCTTACGGCAATCGCAACCATCACCCGGGGCATGCGGGCAATAGTAGATCGCGTCGATTTGGGTTCCGTACTCGTCCAGTTCGTGCGCCATGCGAGCATGAATTGCTGCGACATCGGCCTCTGAGTAGAAGCCACGGGTAATTCCAGATTGATTGGTAACGACGATGATCTTGTAGCCGTGCTGGCGCAATGCACGGATTGCTTCAGGAACGCCCTGCAACATTTTGAAGTCCTTAACACGGCTGAGGTAGTTGACTTCCACATTGATGGTGCCATCACGATCGAGGAAGACTGCCTTGTGCTGTACTTCTTTTCGCGTTTCAGGCAAGGACATGCTCAATTTCCTTCATCACATCCTCAGGCGTAATCGATGTCATGCAAATATGATCGCGATTGCACACTTGCAATCCGCACCGGTAGCACTCGGGGTGGCGTTGCAGGAAGCGTGCTTTTGGGCTCCAAGGCTTCCACAGCATAGCGTCTGTCTCGCCGGAAAAAATAGATATTGTGGGCGTGCCGACGGCTGCTGACAGATGTGCTGGTCCGGAGTCGTTGCCAATGAAGATGTCGCATTGCTGGATGAGAGCTGCCGTTTGTGTGATGCTAAGCTTGCCCGCGGCAATGGTGTGCGGAGATTCTGATAAGCTCTGGAAGCGCTCGATCAGTGGCATATCCTCTTTCCCGCCAACGATGATGATGTGGGCGCCCATAGACTTCTGCAGCAGACTGGCCAGCAAGGCGAAGTGTTCGACAGGCCATAGCTTTGACGGGTAACCGGCGCCGAGGTGCATGGCGACGCGCAGCCCTTCAGCCTGAGTATGTAGATACGGGATTGCAGCTTGTTGATCCTCAGTCGAAAAATAGAGTTCAAGCCGTGGGTTTGAATTTGATGCACCTGCCATTTCTGCCAGTTGCATATGCTGCAATACAGTGTGCGTGTTCCATTGGAACGGGGCGAAATCGGTCTGCATGAAACCGCCGCCATATAGGCCATATCCAATGCGACGTGGTATGCGGGCTAAGGCAAAGGCGAGATTTTCCTGAAAAAATGACTTGAAATTGATCACCCAGTCGAAACGGCGCGCACGCACCTGTTGAACTAATTGTGTGAATTCGGGCAGGACAAAATACGGGCTGCCCCGGTTGCGATCCCACCACGAAGGCCGATACGTTATGACGTCGTGGAGCCGTGGATTGTGGCGGACTACCTGTTCGCTCCATGGCGATACGAGCATGGTTAACGAGGTGATAGGATAACGGTCGCTGATAGCGGCGACTGCTGCGGTGGTTAATACGACGTCGCCAATATGCGCCAGATTGACCAGCAGGATGCGTTGCGGCTCCGGCCATGTTCCGCCGCGCCGAAATGGACGGACGATGAAGGCGCCCATCCCATCAAGCATGCTGAATAACTTAATCAGCGATGGCTTGACGAATCCGTAGCGCCGTGATGAGTCTGCTGTGGTTGGCATATCAATCTGTTGCTTCGATACGCTTGATGATACGAGTTGTGCTGCGCCCCTCGATATAGGGTATTAATGCGACGATACCGCCCCATTGACGAACATCAGATGCGCCAATGACGCCATCCTCGGTGTAGTCGCCACCTTTTACCAGCACATCAGGTTTCACTGCACGGATAAGATTGATCGGCGTGTCGTCGTCAAATAGCACCACGGCATCAACAGACGCCAGTGCAGCCAATACACGCGCTCGGTCGCCTTCGTGAATGATCGGTCGCCCGTCGCCCTTGATACGCCGTACCGATGCATCGGTATTGAGTCCAACGATCAAACGATTGCCTTCACGGCGCGCTTTTTCGAGGTATACCACATGCCCGGCATGTAGCAAATCAAAACAGCCATTGGTAAAAACAATGCGTTCTCCGTGATTGCGCCATTCCGCCAGGCGGCGGCCTAGCTTGTCCCAGTTGCAGATCTTGTCGATCTGCTCCAGGTCGCGTTGGCGCGTCAACTCAGTCAGTAACTCGGTGCGACTAACCGCCACCGTCCCAACTTTGCCGACGACGATGCCTGCTGCTACGTTAGCCAGTCGCACACTGTCGATTCGCGTTAGGCCTGCAAGTACACCCATGGCAAAAGTTCCGATGACGGTATCGCCGGCCCCCGATACATCGAAGACTTGTCGTGCCATGGCGGGGGCATGTTGTTCAGAATCCGGCTCGATCAATGAAATGCCTTGCTCACCGCGTGTCAGCAGGACATATTCCAGGCTCAATTCGCGCTGCAACAGACGTGCCCCGTTGGTCATTGCATCGATATGATGCGTAGTTGTATGTGTGGCTGAGGCAAGTTCAGACTTATTGAGTACTAACGCGGTTGCACTTGTGTATTTCCGGTAGTCCGTACCTTTTGGCGCGGCAAACACAGGAATGTCGCGAGATCGTGCGATAGCAATTACGGTATGGCAAACAGGCTCCGACAAAACACCTTTGGCATAGTCGGAGAGCACAATGGCTGCCGGTATATCTCCTTCATCACTACCACTGGCGTTGATGATCGTAGATATGGCGCTCAGCAGATCCGATTCCGCGTCAGGCGCGGTAGTGTTGACTTCGATATCGATACGGAGCATCTGCTGATGTCCTCCGATCACACGTGTTTTGATGGTTGTTGGACGTCCGGGAATGCTGATTAAGCCTACTGTCTCAATCTCAGCTTCCAATGCCTTGTTTCTTAGCCTGGTTCCAGATTCATCCTGTCCGATGTAACCAGCAAGACTGACCCGTGCGCCGAGACTTGCGAGGTTGGAGGCCACATTCGCCGCACCGCCCATTACTTCCGTCTCGCGGGTGACTCGCACGACCGGCACTGGTGATTCCGGTGATATCCGGTTGACATCTCCCCAGAGATACCGATCGAGCATGACATCTCCGATGACGAGGACGCGAGGCTTACCGAAGTAGGCTTGTGCTACGCTGAGAACCTGGTCGGGATGTTCAAACATGCGTCAGGAGATTATAGAGGAGTGGTGACCGTTTTTTGATACAAGTCCAGAGTCATTCGTGCCGTCTGATCCCAACTAAACAAACTTGCCTGGAGGATACCTTGATCCCGCATGGCTGAAGCGCACTCGGGTGTGTTGATTACTTTCAACAGTGCAGAAGTAAGGACCTCTACGTCATCCGGTTTGATCAGAATTGCAGCTGTTCCGGCTACTTCGGGTAGCGAAGATGCGTTAGCGCAGACTACGGGTGTGTAGCATGCCATAGCTTCTAATATGGGCAGCCCAAAGCCCTCATAACGAGATGGAAATGCAAAAACGTCTGCCCCGCTATAGATCGCGGGAAGGTCGTTGGTGGGAACATAGTCGAGCACACGGACACGACCCTCCAGGCCATTGTTAGCAATTCGGGATTGCAGGCGATCCCAATACCATCCTTTTTTGCCAACAAGTACCAACTCATGTGGGTAACCCTGTATAAGTCGTGCTACAGCGTCAATCAAAGTATCAATTCCCTTGCGTGGTTCGAGGGTGCCGACAAATAGGATGTAGGGATTGATCAGGTGATACCTGTTGCGCATATCGGCGATCATGGTGGTTGCGGCAGGACGGAATAGTTCAGAAACGCCGAGTGGGATAACGGTGATGCGTTGAGGATCAGCGTGCAAAAGGTGCACAATGTCATTTCGAGTGGCTGCTGAGTCAGCGATGATGGCATCGGCGTAACGTACCGTGAACGGCAACCAGCGTGACCAGTAGAAACGCGAAACCGGGGGCAGGTTTTGCGGAAATAACATTCCGATCAAGTCATGAACGGTGAGTATGGTTGGTATTGATCGCCGCACAGGCGCATCAAAACCGGGCACATGCAATAAATCAGCGTGAATGTCCCTGGAACGTCTGGGTATCTCGTATTGCTGCCAACGCAGCCTTCTGTCCAGGCGCATGCTGACATCATTTCCCCAGTTGAGTTCCACATACTCATGTTCAGGTGCCACGCGGCGCATGGCAGCCAGCAATTCTGATGTATAGATGCCAATGCCGGTTTTACGACCTAAGGTGGATTGAGTGTCAAGTGCGATACGCAATGGGCTAGCCAACTTTTATAACTTCAAGGTCAAATCGAATGGTTTGCGCAGGAAGAACATAGGCAAAAAAACGTTCGTAAATCGAGGTGAAGTGCTTTGCCAGGATTTTGGCGCCAACCAGATGTTGCGGATGGATGTTCCCCAACCTTGGCAATGCCCAGAAACTGATATCAATGCTGCGGCGAATAAAGCGTGTGGTGCTCGAATAGTAGCCGTATTCGGGAAAATCGCCGGTGAAATAGTCGAACGATCGAGCTGAGAAATAGTGCTTATGGGTGGGATCTGTAAATGCGTCGACGCTGGTGAAATACGGAGTGACAATGGTTACGTGAGCACCTGGGCGCGCAATGCGGTGGATTTCCTCCATGACACCCACGATATTTGAAAGATGCTCGATGATGCCGTCACAGTAGATATGATCAAATGAACTTGACGAAAAAGGGTAAGGAAAAACATCGAGATTTGCGATAACATCCGCGTTACTGTTCGGATTGATATCAACTCCGATTGAATCGGGGTGGCGATGTTGTCCACATCCAAAATCAAGTGTGCGCTTCGTTGTCAAAGTCATGATATTTGCTGCCAGATTTGTTTCTAGGCCAAGTCGAAAGCCTGACGCATCCCTGCGAACATACTGTCAAATCGTTTCGACCATACATGGTCTCTAAGTGCTCTTCTACGTGATGCTGATGCGATTTTTGTGCGCTCGGTTTCATGCTTCAGGTAATACTTTATCTTATCCAGCATTTCCTCACGAGTATCGAAACACACAATTTCCTTGCCTTCCTCAAAAAACTCATTCACACTGGGCACACGTCGCAGCAACTGAAACACGCCGCAGCCGGCCAGCTCAAACGCGCGCGAGTTGATGCCCTTATCCAATTCGCCGGGTTCGTGGTTGACATGGAAATTGATACCAATTTTAGTCGCGCACAGTGCCTTAACTTGTTCGTCGCCCCAGATCTGACCATGCCAGTGATTCAGGATCGGACTGCCGACAAAGTGCTCGCGGTACCCTCCCCATATTTTCATGTTTACGCCTTGTTCGATGGCATATTCGACCCATTCGCGACGTTCACTATGGTACCGCGTGCCCAGACCGCCGATGAAGCAGACATCCGAGCCATATTGTTCGCGTTCAGCCTGAGTCAATGCAAGCGGGCGATGCACCATGGGGTCAAAACCGATGGGGACATACTCTATTCGATGGGTTGCGCCTGCTGTCCGTAAACCCTTGGAAAGGTTGGCTACCTCAAAGATGATATCAAAGTAGGGCAGATTACGACGGTCTCGTTCCATCATCGTCTTGGCGGGAAGGTCACAGAATAACGTGAGATGCCGTCCGCTCTCCTTGAGTTTTTGTAGTGTGGACTCCCAGACGCTGCTCCCCATGGAAAAAAAGACGACATCGGGATTGAATGCATTAATGCGGCGAATGATGTCTTGCTGCAGTAACCAGGGGTCAAGTTTTGTGACCCACAATCCGCCTCGCAGGAGTTTAGCGATGGGCAGTGGCAAATAGCATCGCACCTGCTGGGGCAATAGCAAGCTACTGCGGATATCCAGTTGATAAACGATGCCAGCGCGCGTCATCTCACGCTGGGTGATTCGAAACCCCACTTGTTTATCGAGCAAGTGATCAAGAAAGCTGCCCCCAGTTCGTCGCCACGATTGATAAGCATCCTCGTAGTAACCGCGATCAACCTTGTGATACTGGAATATCTTCATTGCGGCTCGTATTGTATCAACGGATGTTTTGTTGTAAACTCACTTTCGTATGGACACTCTCAACTTAGCTGTAATTGGTGCTGGATACTGGGGGCCCAATCACATCAGAACGTTTAGTAACCTCAGTGGATGCGCTGTAAGCACAGTGATCGATTTGGACAATGGACGACTGGAACGTATCAAAGCAATGTATCCAGGTATGAACTGCAGCACAGACTATCGTCAGGCGCTGGGTGATCCAAAGGTTCACGCGCTCGTTGTCTCAACACCGACAAGTACACACTACGCTATTGCGAAAGAAGCCATCCTGGCCGGCAAACATATATTATGTGAAAAGCCTTTATGCGAAACTGCGGCCCAGGCTGCTGATCTGGCAGCGTTGGCTGCTGAGCATCACGTCGTACTCATGACGGGGCACGTCTTCCTTTTTAACGCTGGTATTTTGAAGCTTAAGGAAGTTGTGGATGCCGGAACACTTGGACGCTTGCAGTATCTGTCTGCGGTGCGCACCAATTTGGGGCCGATCCGTAGTGATGTTAATGCAGCTTATGATCTGGCCACACACGACATTTCTGTCTTTAACTGGATACTGGGCAGTGCTCCTGAGACCGTCTCAGCTACAGGCGCCTCGTTTATTCGCCCGGGTGTTGAGGATGTCGTCTTTATTACCTTGAAGTACCCGGGTGGAGCGATTGGCTCGATCAATGCAAGTTGGCTAGACCCGAAGAAGGTTCGGCAGATGACGGTGGTCGGCAACAAAGGCATGGCGACGTGGGACGACATGCAGCCTGCGACGCCCGTCGCCATTTATGATAAAGGCGTCAACGTCACGCAGGAATATAACGATTACGGCGAGTTTCTGCGTTTGTCGATGTGGGATGGCGACGTGCGCCTACCCAAGGTGCGCACAGATGAGCCACTCAAAGTTCAAGCACAGGAATTTGTAAAAGCTATACAAAGTGGGATTGTCGCGAAATCTGATGGGGTGTTCAGCCTGGGTGTTGTTCAAACGCTTGATGCCATTACGGCTTCTATGCGCCTGGGCGGCAGCCCGATTGTGATCGGCTCATGAATGATGTCTATATTCACCCCACAGCCATCGTA
>CAIQQO010000119.1 GCA_903873965.1 uncultured bacterium | reverse complement strand
TGGGGACATTACCCGATCGTCGATATGGAATACAACACAGCGATGCCGATTGACGTTGGTATGCGGGCATGGTCGCCATTCATTCCGGGTGACACAGTCACCTCGATGGCACCAGCCTGCGTCTTTGAGATCCGCTTGCGCAACAAGTCAAATAGCACACAGCGGGGCACATTGGCGTTCAGCTTTCCGGGATTTGCAATAGACAATCCATCAGTAGAACGGACGGCCACGCAGCGGTTTGACGGTCCCCGCGTCAGCGAAACGGTGGAAATTTCCGGCATAATGGTCTCCAGCGGCATGAGCGAAGCGTGGGACATGTCTTACGTGCTGTGCGCACTGGATGCAACAGCGCGCACAGGTGGCCCACTCAATGCTGTGGGCGCTGCTTGGGCAGCCATCGCTGATGCCCTTCCAACTGCAGCATCCGGTGAAACGGGTGCATCTCTGGCCATCGACTTCACCTTGTCGCCTGAAGAATCCACTTCTCGGCGCATCATCCTTGCGTGGCATGCACCGCACTGGCGCGCCGGCGGTACGCCATCCCACACCGCGACCGATCTGCATACGCACAAGTATGCGCAACATTATTGTGACGCCCGTACTGCAGCACGTTTTATTGCCACCCATCACACCGACTTGCTGAACCGCGTCATTGCGTGGCAGGAAGCCATCTATACCAATCCAAACACACCCGGCTGGCTTGCCGATTCATTGATCAACAACTTATATCTGGTCACAGAAGACAGCATCTGGGGTCAGGCCATCGGATCACTCGACAAGCCCGAATTTGGGGCTGAAGGTCTATTCGGCATGTGCGAATGTCCACGCGGCTGCCCGCAGATAGAGTGCATCCCGTGCAGTTTCTATGGCTCTATGCCGCTGGTCTATTTCTTCCCCGACGCAGCACTTTCTACCCTGCGTGGGTATAAGGCCTACCAATTCGACGATGGCCGTCCGCCATGGATCTTTGGCGGTTGCACATCTGGCGTCACAGACAACAAACCTCCTTACGGACTGGCGCGACCCGACAAGGGTTACCAGACCGTACTCAACGGCGCCTGCTATATCGTCATGGCGGATCGTTATTGGCAATCTACGACTGACGATGCTTTTCTGCGCGAGTTCTGGGATTCGCTGAAACGCTGCAATGATTTTTCGATGAACCTGCGTCCAGCCTACGGGCTTTCACAGGTCATGTCGATGCCAACACCGGGAACTGATGGTCATGGCATGGGCGACACCGAGTGGTTTGAGGCGCCTGAACCCGGATGGAAGGGTTACGTCACCCACGCCGGCGGTGTGCGCATGGCGCAGGTCATGATCATGCGGCGCATGGCAGAAGCGATGGGTGACACCTCCTACACACAACATTGTGATGCGTGGTTAGAAGCCGGGGCCAAAGCGCTCGAGGAACATCTGTGGCATGGCAGCTATTACCTGAACTTTGTTGAACCCGAGACCGGAGCGCGCTCTGAGCTCATTTTCGGCTACCAACTGGACGGGCAGTGGATCACCGATTTCCATGGATTGCCGGGAGTATTCCCGCAAGATCGTGTTGCCACCACACTACAGACACTGCGCACTGCCAACTGCGCACTCAGCCAGTCCGGAGCAGTGAACTACGCCAATCCCGATGGTACGCCCGTAAAGATTGGCGGCTATGGAACCTACAGCTACTTCACGCCCGAGTTATACATGCTGGCGATGACGTACATGTATGGTGGACAACACCAGTTTGGACTTGATCTACTTAAGCGTTGCCAGAACAACCTCATGCGTTGGGGCTACTTATGGGATGCGCCCAATACCTTCCGTGGTGACATGGACACCGGCCAACGCGCCTTTGGTGCCGACTATTACCAGAATATGATGCTGTGGTGCGTGCCTGCCGCCTTATCCCATTCCGACTTGGCAAGCTCCGCGCAGCCCGGCGGACTAGTCAACCGTGTCATCGCGGCTGGGAACGCAAAGCGCGAAACGTGAAACGCTGATGCAACGTGAATATGTGATTTGGGTTTCGACGGTATCTGTCTTCTTCACGTTTCACGTTGCATCACCGTTTCCATCGCGATTTTTTCCCATGCCCATAGGCGTCGCGGATCGTTGCGCACCGTTGAGATATCTTTCATGATGATCTCGACTTGACACCCGGTGGCTTTATCCAGGAAAGCAGTAAGATCAGTGCGCGCAGTTTCTGGATTAAAGACATCGGTTGCCAATACGGCGGGATTCGGCTTGCGTGACATCACATAATCAGCACCGATCTCTTTGACGGCGCGGTCAGTGTTCACCCATGGGCTTGTAGACACCTTGCGCAAGTTGGGGATTTTCCGCAGAATACCCATCTTGACATCCAGCGGTTCGCAGCAGCCGTAATACGTCATACCCCAGCGTTCCAGCCAGCGCATCTCGTGTTTGAGCGCGAAGTCCCAATGCATGCGAGGCGATACTGACCCGAAGATCTGCGCAGTGGCACAGCCCCAGAGGTTTGCCGTGTGCGGATGTGCCGGGTCGAAGGGTTGCCCAGGCAACTGTGAGGTATGGCCATACCCGCCCGATCCGATGCGGGTATTGTCATCATTACGCGTCAACAGGTTCAGCTCTTCCCATTGATCAAGCTCGCACAGATAGGCATCCACCAGCCGCGCGATCACCGCCTCAACCATATCGGGGCGATCCACCAGATCGCGCATGGCATCTTCAACACCCCACCACCTGATCAATTCATCCCAGGGCGCAAACCATCGTCCCTTGATGCCCACCTGCCGCACAGGCAGAATTTCTCCGAAAATATCGCACATCAATGAATAACGCTCTTCAGTTGCCACGCGATCATACGTCACTTTCGGGTTCTGGATTTTCTCGACATCCTCCGGATTGACGATGAGAGGATGAAAGTGGCGCGAGACGATGTCGCTGCTATCGCTGGTTCGCACAATATCGACATCCTCCTGCAAACCAAAACCGGTGCTGTGAATCACCAGCGGGCATGCGATATAGTCATCGACAATCATGTCTGCGGGCAGATGACGCCACTGATACAAAAGGCGACGCAATTCGGTTTCAATCTGCCTTGCCCAGGTGCCCTCACAGCGCAGTGTCAGTTCATCATCAACATTCATCTCGTTCCAACAGATCTCGTTGATCCAGACCATCGGGCGCACAGCTTGACGGTCATTCAATCTGCGCCACATTTCGGCCTTTTCCCTATGCACCGGCAGCGACGCAATGGCTGCTTGCTCTACCCCAAGTCTACGTAACCAATCTCGATCGTGATAAGTTATGGTCTGCATGATTGTTTCCCGTATAGTTCGTTTGTCGCCTCATTGTATGACCAAAACAAAGGGTGTACATTACAGGCAACAAATTAGAGGAGATCAACCATGAACAGCAAAGCAACCGCAAAGATTGAACGGCTGCGCGCAGCTCTGAGCCACCGCGAGTCTGACCGCGTACCAGTAGGTGAGGCATTCTGGACGGGATTCCTGCTTCGTTGCAAGGATAAGTGGGGGCAAGACTTCGATCCCTATCGACACTTCGACCTTGACTATGTCACGGTTGTCCCGAACATGGATCCACGCATCCAACCATTCGAAGTGCTTTCTGAGGACGGTGACGACATCGTCGTGAAGACCGGTTTCGGCGCCACGATCCGCCGTTCTGGCCGCCTGCCCATGCCCCATTTCGACACATTCTCTGTCAACACACCTGAAGAAATGGCAGCTTTTGTCTTTGATGACCCTGCGGACCCACGTCGGTTCTTTCAAGGCGGCGATGACCAACTTAACTGCGTAGGCGATGCGCTCAGCCGCAACATAGCCTCGTGGCAGGAGCGCCTGATGCCTTATGTGGATGATTTCGCAGTCTTCGGCGGCACATGCGAGCCCTATGAATTCCTGTGGCGCATCATCGGCAGTGAAAATGCTTTAGTGTGGATGGCAGCGGAACCCGAAGTATTCGCGGATTTCGTCAACCGCGTCGGCGAATGGTTGCTGGCTTTTACGCGCGCCCAAATCGTTGCTGGCGCGGGCAGATTGTCCGGCATGATGATCTACGGAGATGTGGCTTATCGCCGTTGCATGCTATTCAATCCGAAGCGCTGGCGCGAGGTGTTCAAGCCGCATGTCAAAGCACTGATCGACGAGTGCCACAAAGCAGGGCTGATGGTGATCTATCACGGTTGCGGGAACGCCAATGTGATATACAACGACCTGGCAGAAATCGGCCTGGATGCCTATAACCCACTGGAGGCCAAAGCTGACCTGGACGTGGTAACGCTCAAGCAAACCTATGCCGGCAAACTGGCATTTGTGGGCAACGTCGATGTGCGCATCCTCGAACGCGGAGACCCCGACGAGATTCGGCGCGAAGTACTCTACAAATTGCAAGCTGCCAAAGGTGGCGGTTGGGTTTTTCAATCCGACCACTCGATCAGTTCGGATGTTGCGCCAGAGAGTTACGAACTGGCGATCAAGACATTGCGAGAAAACGGGATCTATCCTTTAACAGTTTGAAACCGGAGATTGGAGATCCCCATCCTTGCGAAGGGCCAAATTACGATAGCGGCTTTTGGCGCCTACGTCCTTCGCAAGGAGTGGTCAATCCCCAATCTTCAATCTCAACTCTCTCTTTGCCTTAAGCCAGAACAGCGTTCACCTGCGCCAGCTCCTCTGTGGTCAACTTCCAGGTCGCTGCTTTTGCGTTCGCTTGTACATGCTCGAGTTTCGTTGCACCCGAGATGACTGAACTGACCTGCGGTTGCCCCAGTAGCCACGCATGCGCCAGTTCACCCATCGTGCGATCGCGCTCCGCGGCCCAGGCAGTGAGTTTTTCCACCCGGTCGAAGTTGCCGTCGGTCATGTAACGTTGCACATAGGTGCTATTTTCACCGCGTGACCCGGCAGGAGCAGGTTCGCCGCGCTTGTACTTGCCAGTCAGGAAACCACCAGCCAGGGGGAAATAGGGCAGGATGCCGACCTTAAAGGCGTTGCAGTATGGCACCAGTTCCTTCTCGATACCTCGTTCGAACATGTGATAGTGCGGTTGTATGGTGATGAATGGCGCTGAAACGCGTATTTCGGCCAGCGTATTGGCGCGCGCCAACTGCCATGCCGCGAAATTCGATGCGCCGACGTAGCGCACCTTTCCCGATCGCACAAGATCGTCCAGCGCACGGAGCGTCTCATCAATCGGCGTCGTTTCGTCCCAACTGTGAACCTGGTATAGGTCGATATGGTCGCTCTGCAGACGCCGCAAGCTAGCCTCCACTCCATTCATGATGTGATATCGCGAAACACCGTAATCGTTGACGCCATCCCCCATCGGATGTCGCACTTTTGTCGCGAGTACGACCTTGTCCCATCGCCCTTTCAACGCTTCACCCAGCGTAATTTCGCTTTTTCCACCTGTGTAAACATCGGCCGTGTCGATGAAATTGATACCGAGATCAATCGCGCCTGCGATGATCGTGGTCACTCCCTGTTGATCAACCTTACTGCCAAACTGATTCGTACCGAGTCCAACCACACTGACACGCACACCCGAATGACCCAGTTGTCTGTATTCCACTGAAACACTCCTTTGCACAATCCATTCGTATCAGACGATTATCACCGCTTTGATTTCTTTTGAACCACGCGGAATTCCTCCTGTATGATCACGCATAGGTCAATGTACCCAGTGCATTGTGACAACAGGATTCGGCAACACCCAAAATGGCGCCATCAACAGCACATAGGCTGACAAAGGGTCAGATACAGGGCCAGCAACACAGGAGAAACCTCCTCGGTGGTGGAAGCAACCTCGGTTTTCGGAAGGGTGATAACACACGGCAGGCGCTCGTACACCTGGCGTCCTGGTGGCCCATTCGAACTCGTAAGCAGATATGGGAAGCTTTTCTCCTTCTGTTGATTGTTCTGGTCGCCATTGGCTTGAACTTCATGCAATTGTCACAGAATGGTTTTGGCAATACTTACTATGCGGCAACCGTGAAAAGTATGCTGACGTCGTGGCGTCATTTGTTCTTCGCAGCCTATGATCCTGTCGGCTTTCTCAGCGTCGATAAACCACCGCTCGGATTCTGGATTCAAGCTGCGAGTGCTGTCATCTTCGGTTTCCAGGGCATTTCCCTGCTTGTCCCACAGGCTATGGCTGGCGTTCTATCGGTTGTGATCCTTTATGCCCTGTTGCGTAAAACCAGTGGTCCGACCGCCGCACTCATTGCTGCTGCACTGCTGTCAATCTCGCCTGTCAATGTCGTGGTGAACCGCTCGAATATCTTTGAAAGTCTCGTTGTGCTGACATCACTTGGCGCGGCCTGGGCTGTACTGAAGGCCTTAGAACGGCGCAGCATCGCCTGGCTGATAGTGTGTGGCGCACTCATTGGACTCGGATTCAACATCAAAGGACTTGAAGCGTGGTTGATCCTGCCGGCGATTTCGATTACCTATCTGTGCGCTGTAGACTTGCCTGTTCTGATTCGGCTGCGGCACTTTGCAATTTTGGCTATCACTGTATTTGTGATCTCGACAGCGTGGGTGATTGCCATCGATCTCGTCCCCGCGAATCAGCGCCCGTATGTCGATTCAACGTTAACCAATTCGGAATTCGACCTGATGTTCAACTACAACGGGTTGCAGCGGTTGGTGGGCGAACCGGGTTACAACGGTAATGCACCTGTAGTCAAACATGACAAGGGCGATCCCGGACCGATTCGTTTATTCCAGTCGCCACTTGGAGGACAAGTTAGTTGGTTCCTCCCCATGGCTTTGATCGGGCTGCTCGCGCTATGCCTGGACATTAAGCGCGCAAGTCTTCGCATGGCGTGGCAGCAACGGCATTTGAGCCCATCTCAAACCATGCTTCTGTTTTGGGGAAGTTGGTTTTTCAGCATCGGGGGCTTTTTCAGCGTGGCGTTGCGATTCAACACATACTATCTGGCCATCCTGGCGCCGGCAGTATGCGCAATCGCCAGCTTCGCTATGGTATGGATTTGGCCGGGACGACGCACGGAAATCCATCACAGTAGTCAACCAAGTGCCCAATTTAACACGGCGCCGCCCTTGTTCATGTCGACTCGAAACAGTTGGCTATTCGCGCTGGCGTTTGGCGCTACTGGTATCGAGCAACTGATCATCTTGTCGGATTATCCCGACTGGGCTGCGGGACAGACTTCGTTACTGATCGCTGTGTGTGTAGTCGGAACACTGCTGTTGATCAACGGTCAGACTTTGTCACGCATGCGTGATACGTCCCATCGATGGCAGTCATTGCTACAGATAGTCAGCGTAATATGCTGGGCAATGCTCTTGATCGTCCCATTGCGATGGACGGTAGCCTCACTGACGCCTGAACATAGCGGTGAGTTTCCGATCTCCGGCCCGACGCCTCTGGATCACGGCAATGTGCTTGTACCCGAGCCTGATCCCGCGCTCGTAAACTACCTGCTGCAACATGCCAGGTCGCCAATCCGTCTTATCGACTTGGAAGCCCCTGCACGCAGTTCATTTCTGATTGGTACCACGGCAATCGAGGATGCCTCCGCACTGTACCTAAAAACTGATCGTGCTGTCATGGCACTAGGCGGATTTTCCGGCTATGATCCAATCCTGACACCCGATCAACTGGCGTTGCGTGTCGCATCAGGACAGGTGGAGATGTTCCTTATCCCATCGAGCAATTTGAGCATCGATCAGGCGCTAACGATGTATCCAGAAGACATCACCGCGTCAGATTCTCAACCAGGAAAGCAACTTCCGTATACAACCCAATTCACCAACGAGCTGACTCACTGGATCAGCACAACCTGCCTGCCCGTCTTACCTGACCAATGGCAAACATCGTACCACTTTGATCCAATGCAACTTTACAGCTGTGCACCTGATCACTAAACCCAACACGAAAGCAGTCTTTTCTTCATCAATTCCACATAACCTACGGCTAAAGTCATATCAATGAAGCTATACGCCGGAGGTTATTTTCAGACACATGAAATGCTCAAACCGTAGGGCAAGTTCACTAAGCCAATTAGTCAACATCTCGAGCGATATGTTCTCACGTCCAGTCCATAGAGACACTCCAGCAGAAACTACTTTTTCAGTCGGGGAAATGCCGCACGGTACTGCGGAATATCCTCCCATTCAAACCATTTTGATGGTAGCTGCGCGTGACGACACGCATCATCCGCTTGAATTGGCGCTTGTACAAGCGGGATATCAGGTTGATATCGCCACAGGCAACAATTGTGGTTATGAAGTCATGGTGAGTCGCCGGCCGTCAGTCGTCATCATCTGCGCAACCGTTGAACCAGGAGAGTTGACGCACTTGCGCCAGCTGACCGATGCGCCAATCATCGCATTCCTGCATCATCCAACACAGGAACAGGTGCTGGAAGCACTGGATGGCGGTGTAGATGATTGCCAGACGGATGCAATTGGTATTCCCGAACAGGTTTCGCGAGTGCGTGCTTTATTGCGCCGCGCACCACCCCACTGGGACCACGTGTGCTGAGTCTGGCTTTTATCTACACAAATCACACATTGTCTTCACAATATCTGAAGAAGTTATCGTTATCATTCATAGTCAGTGCTGTGGTCATAATACATTCGCAGCACAGCAACGGCTGAATACGATGACACAGACAATTCTGGTAGTTGATGACGAAGCAAATCTGCGCGAGATGATCCGTGTGTACCTGGAGCAGGAGGGATACCGCGTCCTCGAAGCGTCGCATGGACAGGAAGCGCTGTATGTCGCGCGCCGCGAAAAACCGGACCTGATCCTGCTTGACCTCATGATGCCCATCATGGGTGGATACGACTTTATGCGCGTATACAGCAAGGAGGTCGATACCCCTGTCATCATGCTGACGGCAAAAATCGAAGACCAGGACAAAATCATCGGTCTGGAGCTGGGCAGCGACGACTACGTCACAAAGCCGTTTAACGTGCGCGAACTCCTGGCACGTGTGCGCGCTGTGCTCCGGCGGGCGAATCGACCGGCGGTGGAAACCGATATCCTGCGTGTAGCAGATATTGTGATGGACCGCTCTACTGTCATGGTGGAGATTGCCGGTCAGATCATCGACCTGACCAAATCCGAATTTGAACTACTGGCGGTGATGATGGCTTCGCCAGGTCAGGTGTTCTCGCGGCTGGATCTGCTCGATCGCGTATCGGGTGAGACGTATGAGGGCTACGAGCGCACCATTGATGTTCATATCCGCAACCTGCGCGCCAAAATAGAACCTGACTCGCGCCACCCACGCTATATTGAAACCGTGTACGGCATGGGCTACCGCTTTGCGCGACAGAAAGGCGCTAACCACGAAGCACCCAGTAGTTAACCGATATCATGGCTCAGGCAGCAGGGCAACTACCGCCTGACTACAAATCCATTGCAGCGGAAATACTGAACTATGCGTTCACTGGCACTCAAACTCACCTTTGCTTTTTTATTTATTGGCGTCACTGGCGTCGCCATCTTTGCACTGTTGATGGGTCCGCGCACGCGGATAGAGTTTGATCAATATCTATCGGCGCGCGACCAGAACGTGATGGTGGGTTTTCTGCGCGACTATTACGCATCGACCGGGAGCTGGAACGGTGTATCACAGACACTGGCGCTGAGTTCCATCCCGTCTTCGTACAGCCACAGCGCGATCGTGCTGGATGCCGACCATCGCACCTTGATTGGCCCCCGCGATATGGTCAATGGTTCGTCGGCGCCCGACTCAATGCTGAGCAATGCCACAGTGATCACGTCAACTTCTGGCGCCATCATCGGATACGTCATCTTTACGCCCATCAACCCACAGGGTGAAACAAACAGGGTTGCTGCGCCTGTGGGAAGCAATGGCAGTATGACCGACGCCATCACCGTGACCAATCAGCTGGCCGTAGCCAGTCCACCGGGGCCGCCACCCGAGAACACGTTTTTTGACCGCCTGACAACAGCCGCCATCATCAGTGCAGGTGCAACCATCCTGGTTGCGCTGGTGCTGGGAGGCATCCTGGCGCGAACACTGACGCATCCCCTGGCCGAATTGACGCAGGCCACCCAGGCAATGGCCGGCGGCAAGCTCGATCAAAAGGTGAAGGTGCGCTCGCACGATGAAATTGGCACGCTGGCAAAATCGTTCAACCAGATGAGCGCCGATGTTGCGCGCGGCATTACCTTGCGCAAGCAAATGACCGCCGATCTGGCGCACGATCTGCGCACCCCGCTGACCATACTGAGCGGCTACACCGAGGGATTGAGCGAGGAACGACTAAAAGGGACGCCCGCTTTGTACAAAGTGATGCACGATGAAGTGAAGCATCTACAGCGATTGGTGGATGACTTGCGCACTTTGTCGCTGGCCGACGCGCGCGAGTTGCCCCTTAACAAACGTGTTATCGATCCACGCGCGTTACTCGAGCAAACCGGCTTGGCCTTCATCGGTCAACTGGAACAGCGCGGACTTGACCTGCGTGTCGAAGCGCCTGAGGCGCTGCCATCGATTTCGGTCGACACAGAACGCATGACGCAGGTACTCAACAACCTGGTCACAAATGCCTTGCGCTATACGACGCAGGGAGAAATCATCCTGCGGGCAAAACAGGCGGGGCAGTATGTGCTGTTGCAAGTGAGTGACACCGGCGCCGGGATCGACGCGGAACACATCCCCTTTATCTTTGATCGGTTCTACCGCGCCGATCCATCTCGGCAGCGTTCCAGTGCAAACGGAGACTCATCCGGGCTCGGCCTGGCGATTGCCAAGGCCATTGTGGAGGCGCAGGATGGGACGATTTCAGTCGAGTCCACGCCTGGACATGGAACGACCTTTACCATCACTTTGCCGATAGCGGCCTGACATTCCCTTCACGGGACTGTCGTTGGATCGTTTCCTCGCCCATCGAGCTATTGCCCGCACTCGCCTGACATTCCTTGCGAGACGCGAGACAGACGCATAAAAAGCGCACAAAAGCGGTGGGATTATCAGGGATACTGAGACGGCGAGAGGTCCGGTGAGTATGCTGGCAGCAGAAAGTGCTCCACATACACCTCAAATGCTGCTCGATCCGTTGCCCCTGAGAGCACCATCGCTGCAGGCAGCACTGGTCTGCAACGCGGCATCCTCTGTTGCAGCCTGCGTTGCGACGGTCGGCCGCAGGAAGAACACCACCAGTCCGAGAAGTGCGAGCGCTATGCCCGCGGCGGCAAAGACGAAGCCAACGCCACAAAACTCGGCCAGCACCGCGCCCAATGGCGGCGCTATCAAAAGAAAGGCATTCTGGATCCCACCGGCCGTAGCGAAGACGCGCCCCATTAATTCCGGTGGCGTCTCCACCTGAATGACGTAGCCATAGGGTACAAAGACGGCAGCAGCCGAGAGACCGATCAGCAGATACGCAATCATCCAGGCTGCCGTGCCATGCGCATGCAGCGCCACCGCGACGCCGAGGAACGCGACGACGAGTCCGCCCCCGATCTGCCCGACCCCCATCGTCACAAATGGGTGGACGCGCTTACCCCACTGCCCGATGGCGATCGCGCCGACGGCAGTCCCCAGCCCGATGCTGCCGATGGTGAGCCCAAAGAGTGCCTCGCCGATGCCCAGTTCCCTGAGCGCCAGCACTCCAAGGCTATCGAAAGTAAAGATGATAAAGAGTGCTGCCGTATTGCTGGCGACGGCCAGAAAGAGCGAGCGCTGGTGGATCAGATAGGATAGCCCCTCCCGAAACTCGCGCCAGAAACTCGGTGCCTGCCCCTCAGTTACGTCATTTGTCTGGGCTGCTGGTGCAATGGCGGGCAGTTGGAGGATGAAGGCTGCTGAGACGAGGAAGGTCACGGCGTCGACCATAAACGCAGCACGAGGATCGACCGCGGCAACCAGGATCCCGCCCAGCACCGGTCCAAGGATCTTGGAGAGCTGAAAGGAAAGCTGGCTCAGCGAGTTTGCGGCAAGGAGATCGTCTTGCGGTACCACCGAGGCAATCGTGGCCTGTCGCGCAGGTCCGAAGAATGTACTGAAGACGCCTCTGACAAAGACAAGCGCAAGGATGATATAGAGATTCGGCGCAAAAACAAGGCCGAACACGACCAGCGCCCGGCCGAGATCCGCGGCGACCATCAGAGTCTTGCGCGGCAGACGGTCGGCCCAGACGCCTGACAACGGCGCGATAACCGCAAACGGCAAGGCAACTGCGACAGTAAGCGCGGCAATGGCGCTCGCGCCCAGGCCCCATCGATAGACAATGAGTGCAATTAACGCCAGGAAGTCCAGCCAATCTCCCAGATCCGAGACGACCTGGCCCGCGAAAAGCAGGCGAAAACTCCGGTGACGTAATGGCGCAAGAATAGCAGGTTTCACGCTCTTCCTTCCAGGGCCCTCAAACGGTCACAGCCGGATATCGCTCGATAACTTCCAATCACACATTCGAGTATGCTACAGGATCATGATTTACACTCGTCGCATCGCTATAGCACGCTAGTGCGCCCTCTATGCTGAATGGGCCTGAACTATCAGGTTCAGCTGGTCAGCGGATAAGAGGCAATATTGCTTCCCCATAAAAATCCCATCACATCTGAATAACTTCTTTACATTTGGGAGTTAGCCTGACATCAACTTGAGTAAGAAGAGTTGATCACTATGTTCAAAAAGAAAACAAGCACAAATCACGCTGATACGGCTGCGCGCCCTGATGGAATTGTCAGCATGCTGATCCACGGCAGTAACGGGCACACCAAGCCCGCTGGTGACTATATCGTCCAGGTTGAAGATGTGCACAAGAGCTTTGTGATGGGCAAAGAAGCTGTTCCTGCACTGCGCGGCGTCACCCTTAATGTGAGACGCGGCGAGGTGTTGTGCCTCATGGGTCCAAGCGGCAGCGGCAAAACCACGATGTTGAATATCATCGGCGGACTGGACACACCCAGCCGAGGGCATGTCATCGTCGATGACGAGAACGTCGTATCGCTGAACGAAGAGAAACTGGCGCGTCTGCGGCTGAAGAAAATGGGCTTCGTCTTTCAGAACTTCAACCTGCTAAGCAACTTCAACGCACTGGAAAATGTCGAAGTCCCCATGATCCTGCTGGGCAAGCGCGACCACAAGCGCGCCGAAATGCTCCTGCGATCGGTAGGACTCGGTGACCGCATGGGCCATTACCCCAGCGAACTTTCCGGCGGTCAAATGCAGCGTGTAGCCATTGCGCGCGCGCTCGCTAACGACCCGCCGTTGATCATCGGCGATGAAATGACCGGCGACCTGGACACGCAAACCTCATACGAGATCATGAACCTGCTGATCCAGCTTAATAAGGATCATGGCACCACAATTATCTTCGTCACGCATGACCCGCGCATGAGCAAATACGCCGGACGCGTGATCCACATGCGCGACGGCAAGCTTGAGGATGAGCGCGTCAACACCGCAATTCCAGTTTCACTCGATATGGAAACCGTGGCCGCCTGACCACGATTGGAATAACGGCATGGGAGTTTATTATGAACCTTAGATACGTACTTAACGCGATGCGCCGGCGCAAGCTGCGCACATTTATCATTACGGTTGCACTCGTCATCGGCGTTGCACTCGTGGGCGCCCTGCTGGCACTGGTAGATTCCCAGCGCCAGTTCAGCATCCAGTCAACCGGGTCATCTACGGGCGGCTATGATCTTGGGATCACCAAGAGCGACCTCGCCGCATCAACCTTTTTCAGCATCACCGATATTGAGGCCACGGTCAATAATTCGTACAGCAAGATTGCGCAAATCTATGCGCGCATTCAGGCCACTGTCGAAGGGCGCAAGGTGGGAGCAACCGATAGCGTGGCTGTCACCTTTATCGCGCTCGATACGGCTTCCGACACGTTGATCACGGCTGAAAAACCGGCCAGCACCACAACCGGCGTCATCGGCATAGCGGGCATCAACATCGGCGGCGCGACTGGTGGACGTGGTGGCGGCGGTGGCGCACCCCCTGGCGGCGACGGGCCTCCTCCGGGTGGCGGCGGCGGTGCTCCTCCGGGTGAGATTTCGACTTCCAGTAACTCCTCAAGCGCACTCACTAATCAGCAGACCGTCGGGGCATACCCACCCGCAAGCGGCGAGGTCTACCTCAGCACAGCAACGGCCACCGCGCTAGGTGTGCAGGTAGGTGATGAACTGCGTCTGTCCTATGTCATCCCGGTAAGACGCGATGCGGGCAAGACTGCCATCACCGGCGCCAGCACGCCGCGGATTGAAGCGCGCTTCATCGTCACAGGCGTTGGCACGCTCACCGGCGTAGCCAGTGATGTGAGCAACCCGATCATCATGAACCTGGCCGACGCGCAAGCATGGCTGGGCCAGGATGGTCAGGCCAATAAACTGTTGCTGGTATGGACATCAACAAGCACAAGCTCCAGCGACGCGAGCGCTACAGTCACGGCAGCGCGCAACGTGGGCGAGTCCATCAGCGATGACCTGCAAGCACAACTCGGTTCAGACTTTACCGTAAGCCTGCCGAAATACACCAGCCTGGAGAGTTCTTCATCCAGCTATGCCTTTACCCAGACATTCATCACGCTCTACGGCCTGTTAAGCATGGGCATCATTGGCTTGATGGTCAACGCGTTGATGAACACCACCGTATCAGAGCAAAAGCACGATCTGGCAGTCCTGCGCGTGCTGGGTTCACCGCGCCATCGCCTGTACGAGGTCGTCATTCTTGAGGTCTTTATTCTGGGCGTAGTTGGTGTTGTGCTAGGCCTGCTACTCGGTCGAGCGATCAACGATTACCTGATCGTGCCCATCGTTCTGTCTAACCTCGATCTGCCCACGGGCGTGCGCGCCACGTGGACATTGCAGACCGTTCTTATCCCGACAGCCATCACAGCCGCTGTGCTCGCGCTGGCAACCATCAGTCCGGCGCGCACTGCAGCGAACACAAAGGTGATGGTTGTGCTCAATCCTGCCGCAGCCGACCAGCCTACGCTGGAAGACCTCGGCAAACTGCGCGAGCGTCATGCCAATGGCGGCTTGCTCATTGCAGGATTGGTGATGCTGGCCTTCAGCGGCATTATTCTGATCGTCCTGCCCACGGTGATGTCGCCGGGCAACATGACCGGAACCGTCGTTTTGAGTGCCGGCTCGCTGTTGCTGATGGTCGTCGGCATCGCGTTATTGTTCTACTTCCTGACCACGCCTCTGGAGCGCCTGCTGATCGTGATCTATCGCGTCATCAGCCCGAGGTCAGCCTTCTTTGCTGGACGCTATGCCTTGCGCGGCAAGGGCGGCAATGCGTTGATCTCGTTGATGGTTGTGATGAGCGCGGTTCTACCATGCCTGCTGGCAACCCAGTTGGCTTTGCAGGACGCAAACCTGGAGACGGACTCCAACTTCAGCAATGGCGCGCCATTGATTGCCACAACCAGTTCATCATCGGGCGACTCGCAGTTCTTCCGGCGCTTTACGCGCGTAGAAACCAACCTGACCGCCTCCGATGTCGCCGCGGTGAAAGACCAGCCCGGAATTGGTACTGTCGTTGGCGTGGCGCAAAACCTGTCAGACATGACGGTTAGCGACCGCATCAAGCTGCGGACAGCCAACGTGAGTTATCTCGGCGTGGATGGCGACCTGAATCAGGTGCTCTATACGTCGCTCTATCGCTTCTCTGAAGGCGACGCAACGGCGCTGACCAAGATCGTATCGGACACATCGGCAGCCATCATCTCGCAAGGGTTGAGCACGGCGCTTGACCTGCACGTTGGGGACACACTGCTGGTGCAAGGCACTGGCACAGATCATCAAATCAGCATGAAGATCATTGCGGTTGCCTCGCGCTTCCCGGGATTCAGCCGCTACTTTACGCGCAACAGCAGCGACGCCAATAACAGCGGCGTCTTGATGAGCCTCGACACGTATCGCGAGTTGAAGAATGACCCTGCCAGCGGCGCAGTCGACAAGACAGCCAATGTGCTCAGCCGCTTACTCGCAACCGTGCAGCCGGGCGTTAACCAGAACATGCTGATTCGCGAACTTCGCAGTTATCTGGGTTCGAACAACAGCATGAGCTTGACCGCCACTTCAGAGTCTGTCGCGACAGCGCGAGTAGCACTCACGCAAAGCCGCGTGTTCATCGTTCTACTGACCGGCCTATCTATGGTTACCGCAATCGTCGGCGTGCTCGCGGTCATGTATACCGCAGTCATGGGTCGGCGTCTTGAGATCGGCATGCTGAAAGCAATCGGCGCGGCCAAAGGTTCGCTGCGAGGGGTGTTCATCGGCGAATCCGTAATCACCACGCTGGCAGCGGGAATTGCCGGCATCACGGCAGGAACCATCCTGGGCTACGCATTCGTGTTGAGCCAGAGATTGCAGAGCGACCAGCCTTTCCTGTGGGCATTTGACGGCAACACCGCAGGACTCATCATTGCACTGGTGTGCTTCGCGGCCGTCTTCAGCGGGGCATTAGCCACTCAACCCATCATCCGCCAGAAGGCCATTGTGATCCTGCGCGAACGATAAACCAGCAAACCATAGAGCGATTCAGGTCGCCGAAGCGATGACACATCGCCACGACCACCTGAGTCGCCAATAGGAATGGAAAACATCATGAAAACTTACAAACATTCACTCGGCCAAGTCGCACCCATCGGCCTGCTCATCGCAGGGCTACTGATGACAGCGTGCCAGACCAGTACGACACAGGCATCCTCAACGACCGGCAGCGCGCAAACCGCCGCAATTCCAGTCGGCCAGGTCAGCCAGAACGCGGCCCCGACGCCGCTGCCAACGCGCGCAGTCGCCACAACAACGAGCATTGCGGCTGATGGCTCGCTTTCACTCACAAAATCGCTCGTTAACGTCAGTTTCGATACCAGCGGCAAGGTGACGGCGATCTACGTCACGCCGGGGCAATCGGTGAAGAAAGGCGATGTGCTGGCCGAAGTAGATACCACCACACTTAACACCGCGATTAAGGAAGCGCAGCAAAGCCTGGAATTGCAGAAAGCCCAGATCGCCAAGAGTCTGGCTCCAGCCAAGCAAACCGACATCGACAACGCCAAAGCTGCGTTGAATTCGGCCTACGCCTCCTATAACGCGCTCAAGGCCGGCCCATCGGACAGCACAATGGAACAGGCCTTGCGTAATCTGAATCAGGCGAAGAACTCACTGTACAGTTCACAGTTGGGCCGCGATCAAACCTGCGGCCTGAAACCCGGCTACTCCAGTGACGAAGACTGGAGAAAAGCACTGGGAGATCCCGAGTGCAAACAAGCCGATATGGGCGTGCAATCTGCCGAAATGCGCGTGACAGCCGCGAACCAGTCTTACATCGACGCGCAGGCGCCCACCAGTCAGACCGATCTGACTTCATCGTGGGCGAATGTGGTGCAGGCTCAAACCAGTCTGGCAACGCTGCAAAGCGGCGTAAGTGACCAGCAAAAAGCCATTTATGACCTGCAGATCAAGCAGGCCGAGACGAAAGTCGAGCGCGCGCAAAGTGCGTTGCTATCGGCAAAACTGCTATCACCATGCGACTGCGTGGTTCAGTCGGTGCCATTCAGTTTGGGCGCCACCGCCAGCAGCGGATCGCCCATCTCTTTGCTCGATTTGTCAGAAATCACTTTCCAGACGACCAACCTGAATGAGCGCGACGTTGTCAATATGAAGGCAGGACTACCGGCATCGATTCGCTTGAAGGCGTTCACCAACACCTTCACCGGCACAGTTGACGCGGTATTGCCCTTGTCATCGGGCACATTGAGCACCGTGGCGCTTTATACAGTCATTCTGAGCGTAGATAAGGCCAATGCAGACCTGCGTCCGGGGATGACGGGACAAGCGGAGATCAGCATCACCAAATAGGTTGTCTACTGAATTCTGCTTCGAAAGGAGAAACATGAAAAACTTCAACAAAAATCACTCGCTCTTGACGACTATGGTGCGCTTCGCGCCGGTGGTCGCACTGGCGCTGTCTGCATGCTCAACCGGTACGACTGCCACAACACAGTCCACGACCAGCACCATCGGGCAACGACCGGCGGCGATTGCAACACGCGTTGTAGCAACAACCTCATCGGTGTCTGTCGAAGGCACACTTGT
Organism: uncultured bacterium; assembly: GCA_903873965.1. Lineage (GTDB taxonomy): Bacteria > Chloroflexota > Anaerolineae > J036 > Brachytrichaceae > CAIXPS01. The sequence continues at coordinate 12,517 of CAIQQO010000119.1, read as the reverse complement.
CCTGAAATCGCCAACGATTTCGCTAGGTTTCGAAACCAGCAGCAAGGTATTAACGGTCAATTCCAAGCCGGGGCACACCGTAAAAAAGGGTGATGTGCTGGCTACACTGGACGACACCGCGCTCAAAGAGGCGGTAGCCGATGCCGAGTTGGCGCTGCAGATCAGCCAAGCCAACATCGCCATCCAGAATGCGCCGGCAACTGCGGAAGAAATCCAGGCAGCGCAGGCGCAGTTAAGCGCCGCCTATGCCGGTTACAGCAAGACCGCATCTGGCAACACAGCAACGGCAATCGAGTCGGCGCGCATGAACATGGAGTCGGCCTGGCTTAGCTACCTGACATCACAGTCGAAGCGCGACATTGATTGCAGCGGCTCCAATGGAACAACGACGACCCGGTGCAAGCAAAGTGAAGCTTCGTATGGCAACTCGTTTGAAAGCTGGGTGGCCGCGCGCGACAGCTACCTGAACCTGTTGAAGCCGGTATCGCAGGACACCCTGACGCAGGCTTATGCGTCTGTTGTTACCGCCAAAAACAAGGTGGCTTCGCTGAATGAAGGCGTGACCACAGAGCAGGCGCAGGTAGATAGTCTTACCGTCAGTCAGGCGAAAACAACGCTGGAACTGGCAAAAACCGCCCTGAGCAAAGCAACGCTAGTATCGCCGTGCGACTGTGTCGTGCAAGCAGTCAATGTATCGGTCGGTGAAACTGCTTCCAGTAACGCATTCACACTGGTCGATTTGTCGGGGCTGCAGTTTAGCTCAGGCAACATCATCGAGGGTGATGTGGCCAACATCAAAGTCAACGCACCAGTCACCATACGTCTAAAGTCATACTCAGACGAGTTGAAAGGCAAAGTCAGCGCCGTGCTGGTGCCTTCATCCGGCACTTTGAGCGGTGCAGCTCTCTACACCGTTTTGATTACACTTGACCCAACCGACAAGATGCTATTGCCCGGCATGACGGGCCAGGCAGATATTAGCGAATAGAGCATAGGGCATGCATCCGACCGAAGATGTCTGACTTCTCGAAGAAGTCAGACATCCAATTCTGCCCTCTGATCTCCGACTTCTGACCTCTGATCCCTAATCCCTGTCCCCGGATCCCTGCCCCATACGCCAGCGCGACCACAGCAACGAGCATTTCCTGTCGTCCGCCACCTTCTGATAACACACCGTGAGTAGGCTGCCATCGCCAAGTTCGACCGTTGAGGGATACCCCAGGTCGCCATCGGGACCATCATCGCGGATGATCCAGTCATGATCCCAGGTGATGCCATCGTCGTGGCTGAAGGCGACACGCTGGCCGAAGGCCGCTTGCCGATACCCGTAGGTCATGACAAGAACACCGGACGAATGGCGGATCAGATGCGGCGGCGAGCCATGAAAGCCCATCGGGCGCGCCGGAGCCCAAGTGGCGCCGCCATCATCCGATTCAGTCTGCATGACACTGAAATTCACTACACCTGCCGGCGCCAGTGGATGGTCTTTGTGGTCTTCTACCCGTATCATAGCTACCAGTCGGCCTCCTGGCAACTCCACCACATGAGGTTCGTGATAATTCGCGAAATCAGTGCCCGGATGTATCGGCACCGAACCTTGTCGTTCCCACGTTAATCCACCATCGCGGCTGCGCGCCGTGTTGATGGCGCCGACTTCCATATCACTCAAGCCGCTCATGTACGACTTCCCGATATAGAACAGGTCACCTGAGCGAAGCAAGACCGGCCCATGCGGCGAAGAAACAGGGGCACGGATCGGTGCACTCCAGGTTTCACCGCGATCATTACTCAGCATAATCCATGATGCAAGCCCTTGCGCACTGATTTCGGGCGTTATCGCATCAAGTGTTGGCAACCACGAGTCCACTTCGTCATCACCGAGCCATTCCCGCACCCATTTTTCTTGCGCGTAAGAATGATTAGCCGTCGTAAACCACGATACGAGAACGCGCCTGCCGCCAAGGTTAACGATGCCAGCGTCACGATCATCCAATGGTGAATCGTTGATGACGCGCGGCGCCGACCATGTGCGCCCGTCGTCGCTACTGGTGTTGAGCACAGTCTTTCCCCACGGACATACATGCTCGGATCGTAAACCGGAACTGGCGACAATCAACATGCCATCATCGAGCCGCGCAATCGTGGGCCAACCGAAATATGAGAACCGTTCACCCGGCAGACGGCAAACAATGCCATGTTCACTAACAAGAACCTTACTCATTCCAAATCACCTCTTGACATAGTAGACGACCACCGAGAAAGCTGCCTTGGCGATAGCTTCCCACGAATCGTCCCCTTAGTATCCCAACGCGACACCACCATCGACCGGCAGTGCAACACCCGTCACAAACGAACCTTGATCGGAAGCCAGAAACAGCGCCGCATGGCCAATATCCTCGGGCGTCGCGATGCGCCCCAAAGGATGTACTGAGTAGATGTAATTGCGTGCAGCAACCTCATCTGGTTGCAAGCTAAACCAAGTCTGCACCAGCGGCGTCTCCACCCAGCCAGGGCAGATGCAATTCACACGAATACGATACGGCGCCAAGTCGAGAGCCATGTTTTTTGTCAGAGCGATGATGCCGCCTTTCGATGCCGCGTAAGCGCAGGCATTGGATTGGCCCACCAAACCAACCATTGAACTCATATTAACAATAGCGCCGCCAGATGTTTTGAGATGCGGCAATGCCGCTTTGGAAACCAGAAAGACGCTTTTAAGGTTCGTGTCGATGACGCGATCCCAATCGGCTTCAGTGGCTTGTTCAATGCTTTTACCATCATGGGTTCCCGCATTGTTAATTACAATATCAAGACCACCATATTTCTCAACAAGCTGGTAGACAGTACGATCAACTTCATCAGACACACTCACATTGGCACAGTACGACATCGCCGTCACACCATGGTCGCGTAATAGCCGTTCCGCGTTCGCAAGACTATCGGAATCAATGTCAACCAACCCCACAATGGCACCCGCCCTGCCAAGCACTTGGGCGCAACCCCAGCCTATACCCTTGGCCGCACCTGTAATCAACGCCACTTTACCTTGTAATACCTGCGTCCCGTCCACGTTGCCTCTCCTTCCAGTGTTGAGTAGACTTAATCCATCCAAACGAATGTAGCCATTTCCGGCACAAGCTATTAGCCATCGCCAACGCCTCGTCCAATACGCTCGAATCAGGCACAACTCCTGTGATCAGCCACCATAGCAACGCTTGTTGAGCCATGATAGGTTCATCGAAAGCCGCTATCTCCATAGCTCGCGCCAACCCGATCAGACGCAGTAGAAAGAATGTGCCGCCAGCACCCATTAGGATAATGGAATGAACTGTCGGGTCAGCGCGAATGGTCATCAACTGATCAACCAGTTCTTTCGCTGTTGGAAGGTCAAGCGCGTTATACACCTCCGGGCGATTGAGGGTCAGGATTGCGACATGTTCAGCGACGGAAAGTTGTACCCGCATAGTCATGGTTACAGTCAGGCCAAACGTGTGACGTTCAGTTTGTAGTTGTTAACCGCACTACCGTCGGGCGAGGTTACTGTGATCATGAACTCGTTCTCACCCGGGTTCAAACTCATTCGGCATGCAGTTCCGGATACGACGGCTGTTCCATTCATCGATAAAGCGCGATACCGTGTCGATGTTGCAGTAGGCGTCACTTCAATGGTCGTCTCATCTGACGCGACCACAGTCGAATACATAAAAATGGACGGTTTGAACGCGGTTGTCAGTGTTCCAAGGCTCAAATGAAGATGACTCAAGGTTGCCAGTCGATGCGGTAATGCCGTAAGGAATTGCCCTTTTCTGACGTTGATGGCAATCCAGTTCGGATCTGTCATACGATCGCCAACGACAACTTGCCACACATCAGTCGGACGCAGCGATGGCGTGAGAACCGCGTCACCTTCATCTACCAGATGCTGTGCAGCTTGCTGAAGATTATCGAGATAGGTCTCGCCATAAATCGGCACATCATTGTGGCCGGTGAAAATCCTTCTGATCTTGCCCCGCAACTTGGCACGAAAGCCTTGCACTGTCGAAAGGTATTCATCGATGGGTGCCATGCCTTTGTGTTGCATCCACAACGCATCAACGATAGTAGGACGACTACTACCGAGTGCATCGCCTGCGAACAGATCGCCGGTGGCTTCGTCAAACAACACAATGCTGCCAGGCGTATGACCGGGTACCTCATACACAGTCAATTGTTGATCGCCCAGATCAAACACAAAACCTTCTCTCAAATCGATGACCTTCTCGGTGTCAATGCCTAACCCCATCTGTTCATTAAACCTGCGTACCAGGGGAAGATCGGCATGGTGCATATAGACGTTATAGGTGCCCTGGAATTGCGCCATGCAGGCTACATGATCGGGATGGGCATGGGTGATCGCGACATCGAGTGGCAAGTCGCCAATCAGCAACTCAACGTACCCACATAAATCGCCGCCGCCCAGGCCGGCATCGATCAGTAAGGCGCGTTGACTGCCGGTGATCAGCACCATCTTGGTGTCGTCGAAATCGATGACCATACGCAACCCGGAGCTGATGTCGCGCGCAAGATAGACATCTTTAGAGCGCCGATCGATTGTGTAGTCGAAAGTCACAACATCGCTATCTGCTGTACCCTTTTGGGTTGCAATAGCCTTGATCACGTAACTGGTTTTCTGACCAACGTCGCCCACATTGATCGCATCGAGCACTGGCAGTTTATACTGATCAAAGATCGGGCTGACTGCAGTAGGGGTACTGCCATTAGTTGTATAGCGAATCGTCGCACTGGGTGTGGAACTAAGTAATGTGACGCGCTGAGTCACATGGAATGTGCCGGGGGCGGGAAAAGCTGTGGGAGCCTCGGCTTGTGTCAGTACTAGAGATGAAGTTTTCATAGAAACACAATATAAGTAGTCAGTATGTCGATTGTCACATAGTCATTTCAGCGAGCTTGCGCGCCATGATCTCTCGACAACGCGTTTTCAATGCTTCATACAGGCGCGTTGCATTGGCCACATTCCCGTCGGACTCGACCTGTATGATCAGCTTCAAGTCCGGACGAATGATGTCTTCGAGGTCACGCCAGTTCTCTTCCTCAGTACCTATGCGAGCCTTGATCACAATACCTGTATTCGCAAATGCGGCGCCTAGTTTGGCAGGAATATTGGGTTGTGGATCAACACCCGACAAGGCGCAGTCGATCGCCGCAAGACCTTTGATTTGTTTAGCAACAGCATAGTTTTGGATAAAGTTACCGCAGGTGTGAACCGCGATCCCGCCAAAGTGCTCGCTCAACCTATTGTTATAGGGCAGCGCCGAATTGCGATAACATGGCGCCGAGATCACTGCCATATTGTCATCAGATATCGAGATACCGGACAGGCCGCGTGACGAAAGCATGATATGACCTGGATGCGTCGCAGTTGCGCCCATCGCTTCCAGTTGCATGTCTGAAAAATCGATCATGACATCCGTGACCATATCCATCAATGGCGCGATCCTTTCAGGTTCGGACAAGCCGGCAGTAAAGAACTCGCATGTATCGAGAATCAGGCTGGTCGAGTCGTTAGGACTTTGCGTATCGGTGAGTGCAATGTCAATCGCATCACCAGTGACTCGCCGGAAGTAACGGATGGTCTCGATAACCATCTGCGCCAGTTCGCAGTCCATGATGTGCGGCCGTTTCAAATCCCCTAACTCGTCGACTGAGTGGAAGCGGTAATGGGTTTGTGGCGCATCATAGTCATTCCAGTTAACAGGACAACCGAAGATATTGGCAAACACACCTACGCCATGCCACGGTTCCAAATACGAAAACAGGAAATCCGAAGGAATGTTGAGTGAAAGCGCCATGGAATCAAGTTGCATGTCAAGTGACTGCTCGCGGTATTGTGATACTTTGCCCCAAACATTACATGGCGCACGCACCACGACAGGCACATCCGTTACCGTCTTGGCGTTGATAAACTCAATGAGGCGACGGTCTTTGTCTTCTTTCAGGCACTGGAAGCGATCGTATGGGAAATGACGTGGGTCCATGTGCGGAAGTATAGCCCCCAGAGAGGAAAACCGCTCATTATGAAATTTCATAATGACACTACCTGCATTTCCCAGTGCCGTCAGCTTATCCTATGAAACATCGGAGCACAGTTGCCACATCGCACACGCAGACAGATGTAAAGGACTTGGGGCATCTATTCCCGTCTGACTCCGCGTCAGTCAATGACTGTGCATTGGGGGGGGCGGTCTTTGCTGATGCGGCGCCAATCAGCATCCGGGGGGACCTCCGGGGCTAATTACCCCGGGGGTTGTTATTGCGTAACGCGACTTTTTCCCATCTCTGGCTATACTCTTCTACAGGAGTACATCCTATGACATCCGCCAGTATGCGATCCCCCAGCTTCGTCGGCTCCGGGACGATTCAGTTTATTGATAAGGTCATGCCTGAACCAGGCCCAGGGCAACTTGTCATCCAAATCAAAGCTAATGCCCTGTGTGGATCAGAGCGCGGTCAGTTCTACCAAGGCTCGACCATCACGCCCGGCCATGAAGCCGTGGGAACCGTAATCTCGGCTGGCGCCGGTACATCAACCCCCATCGGCACACCCGGTGTGATCTTCCTGATGGACTATTGCGGCGAATGCCGGTCATGCCGCGGTGGATGGACTAACCAGTGCCTTGACAAACGCGCCGACATGGGATTCAGTCACGATGGCGGTTATGGTCCCTTCGAACTAATCCACGAGAATATCTTCTTCCCATTAGGCCCCGGCGCCGATGACCCTGCATCCCAATGGGATTGGGCTGAAGTCACAATGCTGCTGGATATCATGGGCACAGGTGGCCATGCCCTTGAACGTGCGCGACTGACTCGACCAGACAGCGAGAATCTCCTCATTACGGGCGCAGGTCCGATCGGACTTGGCGTACTGGCGATGGCCAAAATCACCTATGGCGCACAGTTTCCAATAGCCATCACCGATGTATCGCCCTATCGCCTGCGCCTGGCTGAACAACTCGGTGGCATACCAGTGAACGTCGCACTGACCGACTTGAAAACTGGGCTAAGCGATTATGGTTTAACTAGCGTCGACTGCGCCATTGACACCAGCGGCAAAGGTGCTGCGCGGCAAATGGCCATGGAAGTTGTCGGAAAGAGAGGCGGTTTGGTCTGTGTGGGACACGGCGAAGGTTTAACACTGGAAGTCTCGCGCGATTTGATCGCGCCGGAACATACTGTTATTGGCAGCGAATACTTCCGTTACAACGAACTGGCGCACAACCTTGAGTTATTTCACGCCTATCGCGGTTATCTCAGCCAAATCATCACCCATCGCATGCCAGTCGCTGATATTCAGGCTGCCTTCACGCTGTTTTTTGCCGGTGCCACTGGCAAAGTCGTGGTGGAACAATGAGCCCCCTTTCGCGCATCAAGGTCGCTTTGATCGGCGCTGGTGGATGGGGTTGGCAACACGCACGTATTCTATCTGCACGACCCGACGTGGACTTTTGTGCCATCGCAGGGCGCAATCCTGATAAAACCCGTACGCGCGCAGATGAGTTTGGAGTGCGGTCATACAGCGACATCGATACCATGCTATCGACTGAGCATCCTGACATGGTGTGGTTGTCACTACCTAATCAGGGACACTTTGCCGCTACGCTGCAAGTGATCGAGGCCGGTTACCCGCTACTGGTTGAAAAACCGCTGGTCTTTAACCTGGACGAGGGACTCAAGCTGCTCGATGAGGCAGCGAAACGCAACCTATTCTTCGCCATCAATTTCAATCATCGCTATGCCCGTCCAGTACAGATGGCGCATGCCGCAATTGAGCAGGGGCGCGTCGGCGACATCAGCTTTGCCACGTGGCGCTTTGGCGGTGAAGGCAGTAGTGATCACCCGCACGCCAATCTGATCGAGACACAGTGCCACGCTTTCGACATGATTGAGCACCTGTGCGGTCCCATCCAGTCGATTATGGCTGAAATGACTGATAAGACCGGCAATGGCTTCCGCACGCTAGCACTGGCATTACATTTCGTAAACGGCGCTGTCGGCAGCCTGGTTGGCTCTTATGACTCGTCCTATGCCTACCCGGATACGCACCTGCTTGAGGTCAATGGCAGCAAAGGACGTGTACTCATCGAAGACACTGTGCGGCGCTACACCTTCCACGCCACCGGCAGCGAAGTCGGCGAAGTGTGGCAGGCCGGATACTTCAATGACCGCGACCGTGAATTTCACCGCACTTTCGATCTGCACGCGGACGACCTGCTGCAGGCATTTCGTGATGGCCGCGAGCCGCCCATTCACGCCAGCACCGGTCAGAGGGCGTTACAACTCGCCTATACCGCCATCGAATCATTCAAGACAGGGCGAAGAGTTTATTCGTAGCGATACACGCTACAACGCGCGATAGCTGTCCCGGCGCTGACAAGATACGTGCCGTCCATCGGCGCAAGCACATCTGCCGGGAAACGCCAGTAATCGCCGCCCCACGTCTCGTCGCCGTTGAGCCTTCGGAACGACATCCATTCGCCATCATGATACGTCCCCTCATCAACCGCTAGAATCCCGGCCTGCGCCGGTCCCGGCGTCAATGGACGAAACGCGACACAGAAACCGTATCCAGCGCCGACAAATGCATCCGAACCGGTGGCAATCACGATACCGCACCCACGCTCAGCTTTATAGCTAAAGACCTGATCCAGGCTGATGCGCAGTTCGTAGCCACCCAGTTCCCGCGTCACAACAGGATGTTCCGCGTCAAGCACGAAGCCGGTCATGTCGCCCATGCCCTGATGTTCGAGAATCAAGGGGGCAAACTGTTGCAGCAGGTCATAACTGTGTATGAGCATACGGGCTCCCGGGGTTTCAGGGTCGAGTGAATCAATGGCAAACGGCGACACCCCAATGGCGTCATACTCACCCACGGCCGCGAACACGTTACGAACGCCCTCTTCATCGCGGCGCATCTCGGGGACGAAGATCGGATTACCGCGCTGCCTGTAGTTACGACACCACTCATCGAAGTTAAGCTGGTAAATATCCGGCGAAAACATATCGATGTGAGGTGCGCCGGCGCGCCAAGCGTCGAGAACGTGCGGTAGCGGACCACCACTCGGCCAGTTGCCGGGAATCTGTCCAGGCCCATTCAGCCATGCATTGACATACATGGGCAGGTTATATTCAACTTTGCCGGCTGCAGCAACAGCGTTGACATAGCATGCATAGTGCCACGCCATAAACAATTCATCGGTTTCATGACTGCAACCAAAAATTTCCTCCCAGCTGCCGATCGCGCATTGCCCGTTCGATTGCCAACGTTGCCATAACGTTGGGTTCAATTCATCACGGTAGTTCTGAAGATGCTCGATCAACCCAGCAGGTACCGCGCTCTGGAAGGCCTGATTAGCCAGATCACATCGGTCGCGCGTACCTCCCAACACACCGACCTCGTTCTCGACCTGCACCATGATGACGGTGTGCGCTGTGCCATCAACTTCACGCAGGTGCCGCATCAGTGCAGCAAACGCCTTCGCATCGGCGTCACGGTTTGTCGCAGCCAGCGTAGAAAGCACCTCAACTGCCTTCCCCCCAGTGGGCCGAACACGTGGAAATCGGGCAGTGTCTCGCTTGACCCACGCTGGAATATAACTCGACACGCCGTTCTTCCAACTTCCAAACCACAAAAGCACGAGTCGCAAGTCACGCCACTGTGCTTCTTGAATCAGTTGATCAACCAGGGCGAAGTCGAATTGACCTTCGACCGGTTCGATCAACTCCCATGACACTGCAGCAAGTACTGTGTTCAAGTGAAGTGATACCAGTCGCTCCCAAACCGGTCCCATAAACTCGAGGCTGGACGAACTGGAATTATGCAGTTCGCCGCCAATGACAAGAAAAGGCTGATCATCGACGATCAATTGCATCGCTGTACCTTGCCGACGCAGATGGGGAATAGTGGATGTCTGAGTCATATCTGCATTATATGATTCACGGCCTCAGAGCAAAAACGCAATCTACATGTGTGTCATCTTCTAATGTGCCCATGAGAATACCTTGCCGACACCCGGCGGCCAATCACGCAGCACCGTGCTCAATATGCGGCAGGGTAAAACTGAGTACCGCACCTACAGCAGCAATGATCGCTACTACACCAAACATCGCCGTGTAAGCTAGAGGTAATCCTGCGCCAATGTTCAACCATAATCCACCCAGCACAGGCGCCAATCCGACTAAACCGCCGAGGGTGTTTAGGACGCCAACGTAGATCGAACGTTGATGAGCTGGTGCGCAATCGATCGTGTACCCGCAAAAGCCCAGGACGTAGGCGCGTGCGGCCGCACCATCTACTGCGAGAATCAGGGTGAAGAGGCCATACCCAAGGATGGGGACTGATTCGATGCCGGGGATAATGGACACGATAAAGGCGATGACGGGCGCAGCAGCCTGCAGCACCGCGGCCAACCGGACAACGCTTCGTGCGCCCGAACGCGACGCGAGCCAGCCGAATACCGCGATACCCACGATCCCACCAACGATGAAAGCAATGCTGAAAACACCAATGGAACTATCCGCAAGCTTCAGTCGCTCTTTAATGTAAACGACATAGAATGCCGCGGTCATCGCCTCCAAGCCGGTCAGAATGCGTGTAAACAACACGCGACGATATACGGGATCCGTGCGCAACCCCTCCACGACGGCGCCGACGAACGATCCAGAGCGCGCCGCAGCAGCGGCTGCTTCAGCGTCTGAAGCCGGATTCTCCTCGTACCCAAACTGAAAGAGCAGCGAGACGATAAAGCCGATCCATGCGCAGATGATGACGACGGCATAGTTCTGTGGAAACGGCAATCCGTCGGACGAAAGCATGCGCGTGACAGCAAAACCCGCGCCGATACCTGTAATCGAGCCCAGGAACTGCGCTCTACCCAGAATCCGCCCGCGCCCGCGCGGTGATAGGTTACGGCTGAGCATGTCAAACCACGCAATTCCGGTGAATGAGTCGAGAATGTTGAACACAACAATGGCGACGATCATCAGGATCACGGTCAGCACTGGTGAACTGGCGTTGGTGAATAACAACCACAACGCAAATAACAGCATGGCTTGGCGGCCGATGGTGCTGTAGAGAATAATCATCGGTTTAGTGCGGCGTTTCCCCTGCACTAGCCGTGCAGCGATCAGTTGAGGGAAGAGTGATGCCACGCCCCACGACATGGCAATGATGCCAATCAAGGTTTTGTCCGACGTGAGTAGGCTGGCTAGCCCGACAAGAACCGTCGTAGCCGGGATAAAGGACATACCGGTAAAGAAGCCTATGGTGTCTCCGGTATACGCGATTACATTGCGACGGGTGTCGAGGCGCACAGTCTCGGCAGGCAAGGTTGAGTCAGATCGTGATGTCATTGATCGCACCATGATACGCGAGACTGGAAATAGGTAATGACCGATTGAATGCTCAGTGCTTTCTGCGGTTTCTTGTAATCCCCAGTTCTCCAATCTCTTCTTCAAGGCGATAATGCCCCACTGGAGGCCTGATGCAGACTACCTTTAATCTCAACTCGAATGAATGGATGATTGAATGGCCGGGACGGGTCGCGCGCCATGATGTGGTGTATCTAACACCGCCTGTTGACGCTATGCAGGGCATGCCCATCGGCAATGGCGATGTGGGAGTACTCGCCTGGTGCGAAGAATCGCGCCTCATTTTGGTTGTAAACAAATGCGATCTGTGGGATGAAGCCCCATTCACGACTTTTCGCAACTGGGCAGCAGAAGAAGAGGACTACAGTTCGGCGCAACGGCACGCCTGCCGCGTCATCATTGACTTTGGCGTTCCGGTGTTTGATGCGTTCTATCTGACCGACTTTCGCGCACGCATCAGCCTGGCCGACGCGCGACTACACATAACGGCGCAAAGCGCACTCGGCAATGTATCCCTGACGGCATTTGTCTCACATGACAGCGGCGTTATGTGTTGCGATATTACAACCGAGGAAGTCGCGTCAGTGGAAGTCAGCATTGAACGTTATGGATCGCGTACGTTTGGCCACTGGTATTCGCAGATCAACCGCGATACCACGATTGGGCTGAAGGGTACCACAACAGCTGCTGAGGTAACCGGCATTTATCTGTCCCATACGCTGACAACAGGCGCCTTTGCAGTTGGATGCCAGGTGCAGGTAATGAATGGCGGCAGTGACGTAACATATACGCGCAACCACACCTATGCTGCCACGGCACGCCTGCAACTGGCCATGAATGCATCGTTCCGTGTCATTGCAAGCGTGACATCGCCTTCAATTGGGGATTCCATTGCACAGGTCAAGGAACAGCTCAACATTGTCACATCAACAACATTTGATTCCCTATCCACAGCGCACAATGAAGCATGGCGTGCTTTCTGGCAACAATCCTATATGAGTTTCGGCGATGACTACCTGGACAACCTATGGCACTTGACCATGTACTACGCCAATGCTTCGCAACGTGGGCGTTTACCAGGAAGGTTCAT
>CAIQQO010000118.1 GCA_903873965.1 uncultured bacterium | reverse complement strand
GTCACCTTGATAGTCGTAACCTAGTGCCTTAGAGGTTTTCGTCGGTATAAACCCTGCGATGCAGATGATATTCCCGCTCCCGATATTAGTCGGCGGTTGAGGGCAGTGTCCCGAGGGATCGGTATACTTTAGAGATGAGTTCTCCACATATGAGTAACGGTTGAGCGATTGAGAACTCCCAGGGTTTGGCACAATCGTATCCGCGCTGAGAAACCTCCCCAGTACCGGCGAATACTCGCGCGCGTTGTAGTTCATCAGGCTGCCAAGCCCAGTCGGTTCCGCCATCTGCCCGGTGTACGTGCGACCCGTTGGCGTGCTGCCATTCTGCCAGCGCACCTCGCCAAAGGGGTAGTAGCGCATCTCGCTGACGACCTGCCCGCTGATGTTGGTCGTGAGGCTGGCACTGCCGAGGTGGTCACCGTGTATCCACGCGATGCGCACGCTGCCGCCGGTTCGCATCGCCACCCGTTGCGCCCCGCCGTAGTAGTAGCTCGTATTGGTGATGCCGCCGCTGGTGCGCAGTTGTTTGAAGCGCGTGCCGACGTAGGCGGTTGCGCCGGCTGGGTCTTTGCGCAATACGCGCTGGCCGTCGGCGTCGTATATGAAGGTAGTTGTGAAGCCCAATGTGCTCGTGACTGCGATACCTGTGCTAGCTTTATTTAAGTCCTCGATCACTACACGCTCGTCCTTCCCATTTATCAACACAATAGTCATCGAATGAGGTCATGCCATGCCATGGTTTACTATCTTCATACTGGACATATGTAGGTGGATGTGAAGGATCAAAAAAGACGATGCGGTTTAGGGACAAGGAGTCTGTTAAGACTGGTTTGAATGCCATTCGTGCTGCAATGTCAACCTGAAAACCATCATTTGCCCAAGTAAATGCAAGCATGTAGTCTGGACCCTTTGTGTAATCCGGCTCCCTGTCAAGTGGACTGGAAAAAGATGCTCTGGCGCTGACATGCGTTGGTTGGCCATATGACTTAATGATGTCACCAAGCTTAAATGTCCCAAGATCAGGGCGTATTTGCGTGATGATTTCATCATCTGTCAGATAAAGTGCATCATTGTAGTATAAACTATATGAAGGCGAAGCCCATGACCACGTCACTGCGCCATTTTTTTCGCCCGGGATTGACCGGGCTTTTACATTAATTGCGACATCGCTCGCATTCAGAACGTTAACTGCATCGCTGGCTGTGGTTAAGCCTGGAGTTATCCCCTCGAAGCATGGGGCACGGCATGGTATGTGTCGCAGCCAGTGGTTTTGCCAATCTGCTTCAGGGGTCGGCTTTATCACTGGTGTTGTGATCTGTGTACTAATTGGAGTCTGGGGCAGGGATGGAACTGGTATGGCATGGTTTCGTTCTGAACTGCAGCTTGTGCCCACCAAACTCACACATAATTCCACAACAAACAGAAGTGTTCTGTTATTAATATTCATGTTACCCCTAAGGCAATGCCTGAACTGCCAGAGCTAACGCATCTTTGCGATTCTGAGAAGGCTCGCGCATTGCTTCTCCCTTAGTAGATAACGTAACTGAAGATATTTGTTTGTTTCCTACATACCATGCAAAAGTTTCGGCAAAATCCTCCCCAGGATCCGCTAGAGCAT
>CAIQQO010000117.1 GCA_903873965.1 uncultured bacterium | reverse complement strand
TTGATGATCCGCTCCAGCAGGGCAAGAGGCTTTTGGGTGGTATAACCGAGACCCTCATTTGACTGTGATTGAACCGGAAGAATGTCCGTCCACACATCGCCAATGGGATTCCCTTCTTGCTCATCAAGATAACGCTTCAGTGCTGGTACTCCACCGGGCTTATTCTGAACAATTAGCCCTTTCTGGTAGGTTTCTTGCATACGCTCTCTTGTCCATCGCCACACTCGCGTCACGCCTAGAAACTCGTATGTTAGATTTGGTCGATCTTTGTTCGGGTTAGTAATATCCGCAAGGCGATAACGGCGACCAGTTTCCGGGTCGGAGTATTTATAAAAGGCCTCGATATAACTGGGATCATGTGGCGCATATTGTGGGTTCCATATCCATTTATCTGACTTGGTGTACCTAAAAATCACATCATGATTGTTCGCAAAGCGAGTAAACGCAAGGCCCTTAGCGTTTGTGCGTTGCCACACTATCTCGTTCCCCATGTTGATGGGGCCGAATATAGTGTCCAACACGATCTTAAGATAATGGCTAGTAGTTGGGTCGCAATGCAGGTACAAACTACCCGTAGGCTTCAACACGCGATGCAATTCCAGCAACCGGTTGGTCATCATGACCAGATACGCCATCATGTCGTTCTCGCCCAACACCCTGCGCAAGGCGCTGATGACTTCGGCGGCGTCGGTGTTGGACTGGTGCAAAATCTCGTCGTACTCGCGTTCAGCCTGACTCCCATGCACTGTAGACCAGTGCCATGAATCATCAAACGCAGTAATCTGGGATTCACTTGACTCGCCTTTAGGTGACTTGAACAGGACGTTGTAGTTACGGTTGGAGTTGAACGGCGGGTCGAGATAGATCAGATCGACGCTCTCAGCCGTAATGGTTTCTCGTAGCACGTTCAGGTTATCACCGAAATAGAGATTATTGGTCATGGTCTAATTGTACCTCTTTGTACCACTTTTGTCAATCCGCGAATAAAAAAGCACCCGATGGGAGGGCGTCTCATCGGGTGGGGGAGATTGGCCCAAACCTTGGGAGCTCGGGACGCCTATCCATTTTACATATGGGAATGACGAGGTCAAGTAGGGTGGGGATATTCGCCACAAATACGGCTAAAACCTGCGTATTTGTGGCGGCGTCACTATGCGACGCCCCTTGTGACACCGCATAGTGGCGTCACTATGCGACACCATTATGCGACACCATTATGGGGCGTCACAATGCGGCGTCACTATGCGACACCACTTGTGACACCGCATAGCGGCGTCACAATGCGACGCCCCTTAAGGTCAAAAAAGAGTGCTTCTAGGTGTTTAATCGCCAATGTTGGCTACCAATCTGTGAAGTTGACAAAAGCGTCACCAGAGGGCTGTTTCTTGTCAAATCCGGGGTGGGGCGGCAGGGCACGGAATCAGCAATGCGAGCCGGTGGCAATCGGAATTTCGCAGGCACAAGATGCCAGCGTCCTTAAGCGACGCCGTTTAAGGCAAAAGGCGTCGCTTAACGTTTAATCGCCGAATTTGGTCATTGCCTCGGCGAAGTTAATTTCAGCCGCTTCGGCAAGCACTTCCCAGTCAAATTCAGGTATGGAATTTATATAGCGAATTGGAATCCGCGAAGGGGTCGTCGCGGATTGCAGACTGCTCAAGGTCGTTGCGTTAAGACCTGCTGCGATAAGCCACGTGGCTGCCTGCGATTCAGACACACCGGCTTTAAGTGCCATCCATTTGACTAATGGGACAAGTTCCTTTGGCAGGTCGTATGACACACGCCGCTTTTTGTCTGGCACACGACGGCCGTGGGTGCGCGGCGCGCGTCTACCGTTGAGCATCCTGTTAGTGGTTGCGTCGATCGGCTGAGCCAAAGGATCAGCCCTCGGCTCAACTGTTGGCTCGCGCTTGATCGGTGCCGGCACGCCATCCAAGACACTATGACGATTGGGCGCCATAGGATGTACCACCTGTTAATTGCTTGTAGAGCGCTGTATAGTCAAGTGCGCCGCGCGATCGCGGGTCATACTCAAAAATCGTCTTGCCCTCCGCTGGTGCTTCCTTGAGCCGCTGGTCGCGCCTTATCGGTTGGGCCAGAAGATTGCCGAACTTTTCCTGCAGCTGCGACATCGTTGTCTTTGCCTCGGTTGTGACGTTCTCCATGAACGTCGGAAGGACCGCGCTGACATGGATTTGGTATTCATGCTGCGTTATCTCTGCCAGGGTATCTATGTAACCGCGCAACCCTACCAGGCTCATAAATTCGACGGATACCGGAATGATGACTGAGTTGGCGGCCGTCATCGCGTTTACATTCAGAATGTCCAGCGACGGTGCACAATCCAGAAAAACGTAGTCGTACTGGTTGTAGACCGGTCTGAGCCTATCGGCCAATATCGTTTCCCGTCTGAACTTTCCTGAGATGGCCTCTTTCGCCTCTGAGGTCGACTTGTCTCCCGCAAGGATATCCAGATTCGGTCTACCTGTCGGCTGGATACACTGGCCTGGTGTATGTTTGAGAACCAACAAGTTATACAGCATCGGCTGAACATCCATCCCAAGCATCGTGGCGGCGTTTCCCTGCGGGTCGAGGTCGACGAGCAGTGTTCGATAGCCGCCTAGCGCAAAAGCGTGCGCCAGGGTCACGGCAGTCGTGGTTTTGCCAACACCACCCTTTTGATTTGCAATTGCAATTATTCTCATCGCTTACCAATCTCCCAATCTGGCAACAAATGACTCATCTGTTTTGCCAAGGCATAGTACGCGTCGTGATCAATTACTACAACCGTAATCTTAGGGTAGTATTTTGACATGCGGCGCATACGTGTTCTGGACTTTTGATCAAAGTAGCCTTTGATTTCATAGTAGATGACAGAATTGTCGTTTTCGATGACCCGAAAATCAGGTGTGTAAAAACGAGTCCCACGCTTGATAGGTAGAAACTCAAATGTGTCTGGCTCGTATTTCCAGTCACGTATCTGGCCGTTCTGCTTCATCCAGCGTAGATAAAGAGCGAAATTAGCCTCCCAAGATGAACGAACAAATAGCCCGTCCAGGCTGTTGCGCTTGCCGATAGCAGTACGTTTATTCTTATTGTCTTTCACCGCGCCCTTTTCGCGCAGGCCGATCTTATACTCTTTCAGTAACTCGCATATACGCTGATCACTTACGCCGACGATATCAGAAATCTGGGAAACAGCAAGCAAGAGTTCCTCGTAGAGTTGAACTAAAACCTCTCTGCTCGGTCCAGGGTCGGCGGCGCGGGGATGCACTATCCTTTATCCTTGAACGGATAGACAAAAGTCTGGTTGGTGAGACCGTTGTCTTTCATAAAGGCAGTGACAAATTGCGCATATCGCTCTTTGCTGGCGGGGTCGTCCATTAGTTCGCGAATGTACGCGATACAAGTGCAAGTGACGATCTGTTTTGCGGGGCAGGCACGCGGCAACGCCAGCATGTCTGCAATCTCGGAGTTTTGCTGAACTGCCGTAATGCTGACTGCCAGCCTGGTAACCCCTAGGTCAATTTGTTTCGCCATTGAACCATATTACGACTTGACAGTCGTTTTGTCAACAATTGACAGTCCGGCGCGCAATGAACGATAATAAACAGTTATCGTTCGTTGTTTATGACTCACACCGACCGCCAGAGTGGGTTTTAGCCGGGAGTCATCAAGGCCTCAGTCGGGTTAACCGAGACATCGATGGGGCCGGGGATAGTTGATTCCTTTCCTTCGAACATGATGATTCCTTCCGGAATCAATTTAGCCAGATTGTCCGCAATAACTCCGTAACGGTCTTCTGTAACAGGGGAAACTGAGCCGACGTCAAGGTCGAAACTCATACAGATTCTCATTGTCGTTTTCATACTTAAACATCTCGCATTAGTCACGATACGCATGAACTTTTTGGGTTTGCCCTAGCCGAAACTTCTGGCTGATCATGGCAAAACATGAGGCAAATGTATATTCATGACTCTATACCATCAAAACCTGTACCGGTGGATTTGAAATTTACTATAAATCCGTTCTGCTGTCAATGTTAAAATTCGTTAATCTTTTTGTTCTATTGTAAAAAACCGGCTATTTTCGCCGAAATATACACTGAATTGCAATAGTTATGCAAATAAATTTGTCATTTCGGCAATGTATTTTCTGACATCGTAGGACGCCCAGCGTGGGCTGTTGCCAGCCATAAACAGCGTACTCCCTTCCTTTGGCATTGGTTTGTAATTTCCGAAATCATCATGGATTGGGCGCGCCCATATATCCTTGAATCTCTTACACCAGCGGTTAACGTCTAAGGCGTACAGCCCTGCTCCTACGAACCCGCCTTTGCCACCTTGATCCAGGCCTGTTTCGCTGGATACCATTGCGCCACAATTAAGATTGAACCCGCATAGCGTGAACAGAAACGACGGGCGTGTCTCATGCCAGTCCGTCTCGCAGATGTGAACGGTTTTCGTAGCAGCCCCGCTCCCGCCCTGTCCGTCATTAGGGCGCAATCGCCACACCGGTGTATTGTTGCGCCCTGCATACTCAACCACGCGCCCGGACTGAGGTTGCACGATCGGTTGGCCGTTGCTTACGTAATAATCCACAAGGTAGTTGTTCTGTGCAACAAGTGCCGTTGGCGCAGGTCCTGTCACAAAAGTAATATCGCCTTCCCATGTGTTAAAAATGTGGTCAGGGTAGGGCGAGTATTCATGCTGGTCCCATACAGGCTTGACGTCCTTGCCGCGCGCTTTATTGCGGGCTTCAAAAGTATTCCACCAGTCTGCGTAACCTTTTCTGAGCGCATCAATGACTCGGTAATCAGTAATATCCGGGTTGCCGACTGCATACGTCCCGACGGCTACGTGACACCCTGCGTCGGCAGCCATCTCTGCCACGTGTAAGTCAAGCTCGGCGTGATACAGGATTCCTTCCGCCCCTGGCTTGTTGAGGAATTCACACTCATTGCTGACGATCGTGATAATGCGCGAATCGATCCCGACGTTGTTCTTTTCCATTACCTCGGCTGCGGCAGGCCAGTGGTCAAAGTAATGGCGGTGCATAATCAGGCCGCGCCCGTCAAGAGCGGCTGTCTTACCCAGCTTGTCTGCCATGCGCCGGCATGAGTCAATATCGTCCATATACAGGAAGTCACGGCACTGCCCGGCTTGATCAGACACACCCCAGCCCTGCATCATGTGTAAACCAATGCCTCTCCGATACGTGGTCACTAATGGCGGCGTGACGACTATGGGTGCCACTTCGCGCTTTACGGATAGCGAGGCGCGGCCGCCCTGTTCAAAATATTCAACAACTTCCTTGTGGACGCCTTTACCGAGTTCCACGGTGGCCTGATAGGGCGTCGCCGGCTGTTCGCGCCATTGGTCCAGTATCAGGGTGTTGTCTATCCACAGCCTGAATCCATCATCCGCCGTGACGGTCCAGCGATATCTTTCCGCTGCGTACTCAGATTCACGGACGTATCGCGCCGAGAAACGATCAGCTGGTACGGACGTGTCTGGTGATCCAGTCCCCCAGTCAAAAGCAAGCTCGCTGCTGACAATATCTGACTTGATCGCCGCTCCGCTGAGTGAGTTGTTTGCCCAGTATGTCGCATGCCACATATTGTCCGCAAGGGGGACAACGGGCGGTGTAATCTGGTCGATGCGTTCCGTATAGCGCGCGGCAATCAGGACGCTTATCGTCGGGAGCACCGTCCCGCCAATCGAAATAACCGCTCTGTAGAAACCGGGAACGTCTGATTCCTCACAATCCAGCTCTACACCAGCCGGAATCGTGCAGACCAGGCCACGGGCATTGACGCCATCAAGCGCTACTGCCGTCATCGCCTGGTCGTCCACGGCGAAATGCCGCTTTGCTGCGAGAACTGTCGAGATCGGTTTATCCCCAACCATGACATCCGTGCGAATGAATCCGTTGACGCCGGACTCCGCGTAGGTAATCTTTGTCCCTTGCAGGATAACTCCGATCGCATTGCGCGCATTTACTGCGCTTGTGGTTCTAATCCTCATGATTTTTTCCTCAAACAATCCACAGACATAAATCCACATAGGGGGATTTCGATCTCTGTATCCATCCGCACGAGTGATCCACCGGCCGCCAGGTCGACGCGAGCCCATCCTTGGCTGACTGCCTTTACGTTAACCACTTTCCCGGTGCTGATTGCCCCAATAATCGAACTGGCTGTGCCTGGGGCTGCTCTTACGCGTACTCTCCCAATCCCTAATACTTCGTAATCGCCCTGCTCTGATTGTGCTTTGCCCGGTTTGTGATTTTCGATGATATAGGCAAGCGGGTCGAGGTAGCTTTTCTTCAGCCGATCCAGATCAGCACCTGGCCAGTCACCCGGGGTCGTGCCTAAGTCGATTGCGGCGATGTCAAAATGCAGATGATTGGGGTAGCGCCCTCCTCCATTGCTGATCATCGCGATTTTTTGGCCGCGCATTATATTGTCACCAGCGCGGACGGTGATATTCCTCACATGAGCGTATCGGCTCCATGTTGCAGCGTGCTTGATGACAACAATCGCGTTGTCGACGCCCCACGGCGAATTACGCTCGGCGTACACAACCAGCCCGTCGGCTACGGAATATACCGGCGAGCCGTTGTCGGCATCCCAGAAAGGAATGTTGAGATTCAGATCCGCGCCCGTGTGATAACACCCAACGCCAGTCGCGGTATACCAGGCGGCATATCCCGTCGCGTCTACCCAGCCCGTGGGCCACACCGTTATCCCGGCGCGGTCTTCTGCCGTGCCAACCGGAGAATCGTATTCCATGCCAGAAACCTCCTCAAACAAAATATCAAGATCAATATCGCGTGACTGGACACCATAATCTGCGCCACGCCCATTCCCATCACCCGAGTATTGCCACATTGCCGCCTTCTCCCACTGGCCGGTCAGGATGGGCTTCCCATCTGTCAGCGGGGTCACGATGTCGCAAATCCACAGACCATAGGCTGTGGCCCACCCGCCTGAAACAATGTTGGTATGCCAGTACCAGTTGGCCGTATAGATCAGCGGCTTCGCGCCACGGTTATTTTCAAGAATGGCGAGGCATTGACGCAGATCGTTGACCATGTCCTCTGTCCAGGGCCTGTGGTTGGCGGCCGTGTCTTCTACGTCGACGACGTATGGCAACTCGCCACGGTCGCCGCCGAGAGCAGTCAGGAAGGTTTGAGCCTGGATCACCGGACTCACGCCGCAGCGATAGAACAGATAGGCGCCACGGCTCATTTTTGCCGCACGCGCATTGGCCCAGTTATGCGCGAACGCTGAGTCTGTTAAGTCGCCTTCAGACGCCTTGATCATGACGAAATCCGCTTTCTTCGACAAAACATCCCAGTTTACCGAACCGTTCCAGACACTGATGTCCACTCCCGTTTTTATCAAGGGGTTGCCTCCACGTCGGGAATGGGCTTGCTCGGTTTTTCGTTGAATTCCATCGGGACCAGGCCGTTCAGAAGCAATTGATTCCGGAATATGTCAAGCCTTGATCCCATCCGTTTTTGAGAGTCTTCAGTTTTCTGCACCTGCTCAAAATAGGCGGAAGTCATCTTGGATACCTCCTTATCCTTCATCTCAATCGCCAAATCATGCTCCATCTCCTTATCCTTGAGTAAGGCTTTCAGAGTCTCGATTTCCTTTTCTGCTTTGGAAAGCCTGTCTCTTGTATCGGTCATCTCATTCTTGAGGTTTGTGTAGAGTGTGTTTGCAGCATCGAGAATTGCTGAATCAGCTGTCACTCGTTTCGGTTTTAATTCCAGTATCCCCAGCAGCAGGTTGATTAACAAGCTGCCCAGCAATGCTAGATCCTTTATATCCACTCTTCCTCCAACCTATGAATTTATCCATATTGAAATTCATCAACTTTATGTAACCATAGTCGGACATAGCCAGTGACATGATCGTCGGTATCGTCATCCAATTGGATACGGTATAAATACCCTGTAATTCTGCCCTTGAAATCAAAGGGAAAACCGATAGCGTGTTTGCCGTAAAAGAGATGCCCAGCGATATGACCGCCAGAACACCAATTATTCTTCTTATGGAACGTACTTCCTGAGTAAACAATATTCTTATGTGAAAGTAAATACCAACTACGGCAGAGATTGCTATTATCAGATTATCAAATGAGTCGGGTTGCATAATTCCTCCTCGAGCCAAAAGTTTTCATTAAAAAGCCGCCATTGCTGCGCAAACCTGGGTAGATTGCGTATCGTCCAATATGGTGGAGTACATCCATACGCACTGAACATTGCATGTTAAAGCGTACCTTACTGAAGTACCTCCTTCATACTGCCCTCCAATGCCAAGTAAATTTAACGTATCTCCATTGAAAGAAGCTAGAGTTGCTCC
>CAIQQO010000116.1 GCA_903873965.1 uncultured bacterium | reverse complement strand
GGATTCCTTCGCCTTGGTCCAGTTTCGCACCGCACAGGCATCGAGTTTGATGCCGTAAGAGATGCGGATGAACGCGAAGTCTGCGCGCTCGCGAGTCAGCGTCCAGTCCACGAAGAGCTAATACCCCGAGACATCAACGCCTTGCACCATCAGCCTTTTGCCTGCGTAACGTTCGCCGGATTGAATTCTTCCGGCAATGGTGCGCTGACAGGGAGATACACGACAGCGCCTTTGATCATTAGCGCCTGCAAGAGCGCGATTTGACCTTGATACTGATGGCTCATCACTGTCAGATCGGCGATCTTCACACTGGTGGCTGCCTGAAAGGCTTCCGTCTCGGCCAGCAGCCCTTCAATCTTCTGTTTGACTTCCGCCTGCGATTGGAGTCGGTTATCGACTAGTTCCTGTAGGTTGTACGAATCCATAGCGGGAATGTTACCGAGCTACTATGGTTTCTTGTCAAGCCTATGGCCGGGATGGCCATACGGGCCATGGCCGGCAATGGCCCGGATCTCTTGTTAATCAAGTACAGATCGCCATTTATTCCGGCTGAGCAGCTTCATTTTGCCAGGACGCTGACAGTGAGTATAAGAAAAATGCCAAAACCTTATACGAGTACATAATAGTATAAGTTTGCTTATTCATCGATGGGTAACAGGTCACCAGCCACATACCATCCGCTACGGACACTTGATCGCATATCGCTGAGATAACCCACCGCTTTCAGCTTATTGATGGCAGCGCTTGCTGTCGGTTGGCTTACACTGCAACGATCCATAATGATCCTGGCGTTGATTAATGGGGTTTCAAACAGCAGTTCGAGAACCTGAACCGCTGTTTTTGAAAGGTCTGTTGTTTGAGCCCGCTGCCGCCAGTTTTGTTGAATATCCAGCAACCGCTTCGCGGCGAGAACAGCGGCCTCAGCCTGCGCCCCCACAGCTTGCAGGAAAAACAGAGTCCACTCTCGCCATGCGCCTCGTCGACTGATGTCGAGCATCAAGTCATAATACTGACCGCGATGGCTCTCGAAATAGGCGCTAAGGAAGAGCAATGGCGCCGGCAGTAATTTCCATTCGATGAAGAGCAGTGTCATCAGCAAACGACCGATGCGGCCATTACCGTCGATAAAGGGATGGATGGCCTCAAATTGATAATGAAGCCAGGCCATCCTCACCAGAGGCGGGTCGTCACTTTCGGTATGGATGTACTTTTCGAATGCGTCCAATACAGGCATGAGTTCCCGCGCAGGTGGCGGCACGTACCTTGCAGCAGACAATCCGCCTGCATCACCGCTGATGTAGTTCTGGATGCGGCGAAACTCTCCAATGGCCGCATTACTTCCGCGCACACCATCAAGCAAGATAACGCGCATGGCCTTCAGCATGTTCATCGTCAATGGTTCCTTCTGCAGTGCCTCCAACCCGTAATTCAACGCCCGCACATAATTGTGAACTTCACGTGCATCGTTGTGAGACTGACTTGATTCTTCGTTGCGGAACAAGGAAAGTTGACCCGCTTCGTAGGCGTATAGATCAAGTATGTCGGTCTGGGTGCCTTCGATTCGCGATGACAGGACGGCTTCTCGTCGTTTGAATGGGTTCACCAAAAGACTGGGATTGGGAATCAAACGCCCTAATCCTGCCAGTTCACCCAGCTTGTGTACGGCCTCGGTCAATGCCTTCACCAACGCAGGGTCATAGCAAAATGATGGCGGCAGGGGATGCGGAACAAACGCGAGATAGGTTTGATCACCCCAGGTTTCATTGACCAAGAGACCAGAAGGCTGTGTAAAATCGCTTGCATTCATGGGAATTTTGAATTATGAAGTATGAGGTATGAAACCACACTTCGTGAAGTTGCCTGCATGTACGCGAGTGATCCTATCCGCATCATACTTCATACCTGCCTTTGGGCTAAAAGTCTTCGTTAATAAGCCGCCATTGCTGCACAAACCTGGGCAGACTGTGCATCGTCCAATATGGTGGAGTACATCCATACGCACTGAACATTGCATGTTAAAGCGTACCTTACTGAAGTACCTCCTTCATACTGCCCTCCAATGCCAAGTAAATTTAACGTATCTCCATTGAAAGAAGCTAGAGTTGCTCC
>CAIQQO010000115.1 GCA_903873965.1 uncultured bacterium | reverse complement strand
GCCCGCCCCGCGCGAAATGAACCACGCCATCGTCAGATCGCCCGTGGCCGCGCGGATCAAAGAAGCCACACTGACCGCCAGCATCACGACGATGACAGCGAGTGCGCCAGTGATCCACCAGGCAATGTCAGCCAGAATCGGTGGGGTTGTGACCGCGGGCGCCAGTTTTGGCGCGACAGTCCGCGATACCACTGTGGAGGTCGTTTGCGGCTGGGTGCCTGCGACCTTGTGCGGCGCGCCCACTGGGCTGACAGGCGTCGCTGCGTCACGATCTGCGCCTGGCTGATGGAAGGTAGAGCGAGTGTTAAGTATTGCCATTGGATTTTCGAACGAACCCTTGTTCAGAGACAGTGGTTCATTCGCCCTATAGTTTTCAACTGGTCTTGGTTTTCACAATGGGTTGCGGCTTCGGCGCTGGCTTGGGAGCCGGCGCTGGGGCAGGGGCGGGTTTGGATGCTGGCGCAGGCGCTGCTGCCGCTGATTGCGCCACTGTACCTGACTGTGCCGGCGCAGCAGCCTGGGCAACCGCTTGCGGCGCCGCAATCGAGCTGATGTCGGTCAACGCAGGCGCTGAGGGCATATCGAGGCTGCTTGAGGATGAGCCCGATGACGCGGAAGCGACGCTGCCATCAACCGGCTGACCGCCGACGGCAATCGCGCTGCGCCCCTGCTGTGCCAGTCGCATCGCGTTGGTAGCCGCACTGGTGTCGGGCGTGGCCGTGATGGCAATGACGCGCATGATCACCAGTTTGCTGTGCGTCTTCACCGGTGGAGGCGCGGTGTCGACGATGGGCGCTGCCGCAACAGGCGCGATATCACTCATCACTTCAATGGGGACGGCGGATTCGCTGTTCTGCTTGGCCACCGCGTTACTGGTGAGTAACATGATCACCAGTGCCACCGCACTGACGCTCATCAACAGCGTCGATACTTTCATTGCCAAAATCGTGTTTTGATGTGCCCGCATAACCTTACCTGCTCCCCGTGCTATACCTTATTAGTTTCATCCGGAATACGACATCGTGAGTCAAAACAAGATGCCCGTCACGCCGTACGTGTGTTTCTAGTGATCCTCAGATTTGTGATCCTCGGACTTATGCTCATCTTCGTGATGCTCTTCCTCATGAACCGGCGTCGTTTCCGCTGCCGGTGGCTGCTGATCCGCTGCTGCAGGCGGCGGACTGGATGCGGTATTGGCTGCGGCGGCATCAGTAGTTGCAGCAGCCTGCGCAGCGACCTGTGCGGCAGCCTGCGCTTCGGCAAGCTTGCTGTAGGCATCCTGCAGCTTGGCCTGATAAGCAGCATCCCGATCTCTCATTTGCTTATAGGCATCATTGAGCTTCCCGATCAACGCAGCCTCGCGAGTGGCATCGACTTTTTCAATGATCACCGTGCGCGTGATGTACTGAATGGGAATCACTTGCGTCTGGGTGATGATCTCAATCTCCGGCACATCGGTGGGCTGAGCCGTGGGTGTTTCCACAACCTGCGCCTGCACTTGCTCCGCTGCCTGGGCTTCTGATTTGGGAACGTTAATATCGCCATTGGCCTGTATCGTTGTCGTAGAACTTGATAACACACCACTCTGGGCAGTAGCCACCGTGCCGCCAATCACTGCGAGTGTGGTTACGACACCTGCTATTACCATCGCCACTTGCCTATTCATACATATTCTCCACACGGGACGGCGCGCACTCATGGTTGCCTTGCCCGTATTTCCCGCTGACATTATTGCTGATCACTGGGTCGATCATACCCACGTTGTCAGTCCATGTCATTAAAAGAGATTAAGAGTTCTTTCATTTGGTTATTGGCCTAACCACGACAGAACGTAGTCGGCCACTTCCTGCCAGCCCTGTTGTTGCAGAACATAATGTGTGCGGCCGGGGAATTCAACGATATCGGTCTGCGAATGGGATGCCTTGTAGCGCGCATAATTGCTGCGATTCAACGACGGAGGAATGATGTGATCGGAACCGCCGGCTACTAGCAGGAGCGGAGCATGTGGTTGTGAGAAATCCACCCGCGTGACCCCGCTGAGAGCGCCGCGCGCCACGCGGCGGCTTTCGGGTCTCACGCTGTTGTCATACGAGGCGCGTTGCACGTCGCCGGGCAAGCCGTTGGTGAAGGCATATTGCCATTCAGGGAACGTCATCCGATACGGGCGCTCTGCCGGAATGAACGGGTCGATCAACGGCCAGTTGCTGCGCAGAAACGACCATTGCGTAGAGATGACGCCTTGCGGCGGCGCAGAGTGGATGGCAACACCGGCAGCCCCGATGCCACGATTGAGCAGAATCTGTACGATGAGACCACCCATGGAGTGCCCGATCAAGATGGGAGGCTCGGGCAACAGATGAATGGCGTTCACATGCTCAGCGATCACCTGTTCAAGCGTTAGCCGCGCCAGTAATGCGTCGTCAGGATTGTCGCGTAACTCGGCCACCGTCTTGTCGCGACCCGGCCAAGGCTGCGCGATGGGCAAGTACCCGATTGCCATGAAATGCTTGACCCACTCATCCCAGCACTGGTAATTGGTAAACAAGCCATGAATGAACATCACACTCTGCGTAAACTGCTTCACCGCCAAATAACACCTCCAGACCCAATAGGTGCATTCTACCCGTTGCGCCCGTCCCCATGCCGGCTTGGCAGGTTCACAGGACCGTTATTTCAGCAAAATGAAGACCATGCCCAGTGAAAGCACGATGACGCCAATCGCAAACAGACTGACGCCGATCACGGAAGGCGGCATACTCAGGCTCACGGCGCAGATGGCCGCGGCGACGATCACCAGCATGGCAGTGTACATGCCGCGCACAAGCAACGTGCGCAACATGCGCTGCGGCGTGCGGTCCTCGCTGTGGTCGAGGTCATATTTCTTAACGAGGTGTTCGACGTAACCGCGCGCGATATCGTAGCGCCAGCCACGAATGACGAGTTTTTCAATGATTTCCCCGGGTGGTTCACCCTCCACAATCTGGCGAGCAACCGGGTTATTTAGATCCTGCATCGGTGAATCTGGCATTATTCCTCCACGCCCATATGCGAACCATCGATTAGCGCGAGAATACAATCGTACTATAAAACACGCCGGTTGAAACCTATGATCTCGGCTTGCGCATGCGTTTCCGTTGATGAGCTTCGGTGTTCACGAAAACGCCCTCTTTTTGCAGATTGATCAACAAGTGATTGATGAGCGTGGGGTCGTCCAGCGTCATTGTGATAGTCGTACCGCCAAACGCAAGGCCACCCGCAGGTGCGGTTGCGCCGCACGCGGCGACCAACTGATCATCCACCACTTCTGCAGAGGTCAGGACATACATCGGCTCGATCCCCAGATCAGGGACTTCATGCCCGAGGTTGTAAATATGGCCGGCATCGGTATAAAACTGTCGGCCAAAGACCGTAATGTATCGGAAATAGCATAACGAGCCGGCAAAGGCGTAAATATCGCATGCGCCATACAGGTTGAGAAATCCAAGTGATAAGCGGGAGTTTCCTGTGCGGCGGGGACCAACGCTGAACACCGTAGTAGTGCTCAATACACCACCCGAAGGTTTCGCGTACCCGCTCGTTTTGGTGATGCTTACCTTGACGACCTTCCTGACGGATTGCATTTTCTCGCGCAGCGCCCGATCCACGTTAGGTACGCTCAGCGCCACCAAAAGACACAGGCCGACTAGGCCCAACATGACTGTCACAATCGTGAAGTCAATTTGATCTGGCATAAAACCACCTGTTGCTTTCCACTGCTACCCGAGTGAATACCGACCCAACCCGCTACGATAGCCGGTTAAAGGTATTCTACTGCAATGGACATGTCACCCCATGTTGTTAACCTCCGGCCATTTCGACATGAAAAATGATCGCAACTAATAGCATTCTGAAGATCAACTATCAGTTCGCCATATCCCGCGCCGATGACACAACGCTGGCAAATACTCGGTACTCATCAAAGGGCGCTTCAAAACTGTCAGAAAAACTGTCAGGAAATGGCAACTTTTCCGCAACTGCGATCGTTACAATCGAGACCGAGAGATAAAACATGAACCAGCTAGAAAATCCCGTCGAGAATCCCGAACCCAAACCTGTCTTCGCCAAGTTGTTATCAAGCCCGATTGCGTGGGCGGTGAGTATTGTCGTCATCATCGTTACCGTGACGTTCTTCGGCATTCTCATCAGATGGGTCTATATGGGCTCGGTTGCCGCCATGGCTTTCATGAATAAACCCATTGCCCTGGATGCCGTAAGCACTCCTGCTGACACCAATCGCGATACTGCCTCCGGCAGCACAAGCGATCTGGACAAGACCATAGCGGACAGCACTCAGGCTATCAAGCTCAATCCGGATGATGCTGACGCCTATTTCAAACGCGGCAATGCCTATGTTTCCAAAAAAGTACCGGGAGCGGCGATTGCGGACTACAACCAGGTCATCAAGCTTAGGCCGGACTTTGCCAAAGCTTATTTTTCCCGTGGGCTTGCCTTTGAACAGAGCGGCAATACCTCCAAAGCGCTAAAAGATTATGGCCAGGCGATCAAGCTCGATTCCAACTTCGAATATGCTTACTATTATCACGGGGCCATCTTATTGGAGAATGGTGATACAGCAAGCGCGCTGATGGACTTCAACCAGGTCATCAAGCTGAATCCCCAAAATGCTGCTGCGTACAATGCCCGCGGGTTGTGTACCGTCAAGGGCAGTCCCGACAAAGCGATTGCAGATTATGACCAGGCAATCAAGCTCAAACCGGACTTTGCCGAGGCTTTCAGCAATCGAGGCACTGCCTACAATGCCAAGAAGGATACGGCTAGCGCCATTGCTGACTTCAATCAGGCCATTAAACTCAAGCCAGACCTCGCCAGTGCCTACCTGAATCGAGGTCTCTCATACCTCACAAATAATGACTTGGATAAGGCCATTCGCGACAATGATCAGGCCATCACACTCGACCCATCATTGGCTGTTGCCTATAACAACCGAGGCTACTCTTATTACCTCAAAGGTGACATCAAGACGGCTATCGCGAATTATGACCTAGCCCTTAAGCTGGATCCAAAGAACGTTACCTCCTACGTCAATCGTGGCAATGCCTATATGGATCTCGGTGATATGGACAAAGCGATTGCCGACTATGACGCGGTGTTAAACCTCGGCAGGTATATCGACATTTACTTCGCGCGCGGGAAAGCCTATGGCAAGAAAGGCAACACGGAACGGGCCATTGCTGACTATAAGTTTGCCTTCGAGCATACCTCTGACACCGCTCTTCGCGCCGAGATCGAGGCTGCTCTCGCCAAACTGGGCGCACAACCGTAACACGGATTGTTGCGTCCGAATCCGAATCTGTATCATCGCAGGGGCGAAGCATTGCCTTACGAAACTCAACCTACATGAGATTTGATGGCAATGTGGCTCGGCATGCCCTTGCGACAATTACACAAACTCACCGGCCGCAACCCGCACCCGATCTACGCAACGTGCGTTGGCCGTGGCCGGGAAGCACCCGATCCGCACAACATGTGATTCATACAGCGCGCGTTGGCCGGGGCCGGGGCATACAGCCATTACAATCTATCTATCACAATTTATTGGAGTCCATGACTATGCTGGCAAAAAAATATCTGCAGAATATGCAGGCGCTACTGGGCGAACTGATTGACAAACAGACCGGAAACATTGAACGTGCGGCGGAGGCCATTGCCTCGTCTATCGCCGCCGGCCATTCGCTGTTTGGATTCGGCTGCAACCATTCCTTGTTGCCCATCCTCGATATCTACTACCGCGCCGGCGGATTGATGTTGCTGAACCCGATCATCGCGCCCGGGCTGTTGCTCGAATTGCATCCTCCGACCCTCACTTCAAAGATGGAACAGTTGGAAGGCTACGGCGAGATCGCTTTGGCAAGCGCGCCCATCAAGCCCGGCGATGTGCTCATTCTGATATCGGTGTCAGGCCGCAATGCCGTGCCCGTAGAAGCCGCACTCCGAGCGAAGGCGCTGGGCGCAACGGTGATCGGTGTGACCTCGCAGGCGTTCTCGGACTCGGTGACGCCGCGCAACAAGCTGGGCAAGAAGCTGATTGACGTTGTCGACATCGTCATCGATAACCTCGTGCCGCCCGGAGATGCCTCGCTGTCGCTGGAAGGCGTGCCGCAGAAGTTCACGCCCGTCTCAGGTGTATCCAGCGTTGCCCTCATGCACGCGCTGATGGCCGAAACGATTGAACGGCTGGTTGCGCGCGGCATCACACCGCCCGTCTATCTATCAGGTAACATCGAGGGTGGCGCAGCGTACAACGATGCTCAACTCGCTGCCAATGCCGACCGTATTTTCTATTTATAGGACAATAGATCTGCCATGTTAATGAAAAATCTGTCTCGCCGCAATCGCACCATTTTGTATATCGTCACGGTGATTCTGATTATGAGTATGATCATCAGCGCCATGGCGTCGTTCTCGCCGGTGGCAACGACAACATCAGGTTCACTCGCTGGACCGCTTGCCCGCCCAACGGCGACTGCGGCGAAGTAAACACACGAGATTGAAAGTCAAGGAGTTTTATCACAATGTCACGTACTGTCGTTCAAACTGAGTCCGCGCCCAAGGCTATCGGACCCTATTCACAAGCCATTGTCGCCAATGGTTTCGTATTCTGCTCCGGCCAGATTCCGCTCGATCCCGCCACAGGCGCGGTCATCGAAGGTGGGATTGAGGCGCAGACGCACCAGGTACTCAAGAACCTGAGCGCCGTGTTGCAGGCCGCTGGCGCCAGCCTGGGCCAGGTCGTCAAGACAACCGTGTTCCTGCAGAGCATGGGTGACTTCGCCGCCATGAACGCGGTTTACGCCACCTACTTCACCGAGAATCCACCCGGACGGTCAACGATTGAAGTCGCGAAACTGCCGCGCGCCGCGCTGGTTGAGGTTGAGGCTGTGGCGGTTCTTTAAGTAGAAATCAATGCATCAAGTGAAGGGGCATCCGCCGATGGATGCCCCTTCATGGTGATGTAGGTTGACCGAGTCAGTCCACTCAGCCGATCAGATCAAGGTATGCCGTAATGCGGTTCAAGGCGTCACCTTCATCGCGGTCTGGCAGCAGCATGATGACATCGCCAGGCTCTGTCTCAATCGTCATGCGCGCGCCGCCGAGGCGTTGTGCATCCTCTTTTCTGCCATTGCGATACAGGCGCACCGGCGCATCGCGCCACGGGTTCTGCACCGTGCATAGCCTGCCCTTCTCGCTCTGAATGACCACAAACACCACCTCGTCATTCTCGATCTGTGCCGTTGCCACGAAAGCCCCGTAGCCGCGCAACTGGATGAAGAACGCATCGCGCCCGTGCGGCCAGACCGGGAAGAACCTCAGCACGCCCTCATGACTCTGGTACATCATCTCGTGCAGGCACGTCGGCACCGCGCTGCAATCCTCGATGCCGCCGCCGCCATGCCAGATATAGCCATTCGGCAGTGCGTGCAGCACGCACTGCTCGCGCAAATGATCGAGCAGTGCCACCGGGTCATGGCCGAGCCGCGCGCCCGCGGTGTAATAAGTGCCGAAGCCGTTAAAGTCATCCCAGCGCGGCATCACCTCAAAGGTGTTGCGCGCAACCCGCAACAGTTCCGGGTCTGAATCGAGCCCGACCTGCCCGCCGGGATAGATCGGCTGAATCTGAATCGTGTTGTCCACG
Organism: uncultured bacterium; assembly: GCA_903873965.1. Classification (GTDB taxonomy): domain Bacteria; phylum Chloroflexota; class Anaerolineae; order J036; family Brachytrichaceae; genus CAIXPS01. Next base: position 2,772 of record CAIQQO010000115.1, on the reverse strand, counting down.
CGGCTCTTGACGCCATTGCACTCCGTCAGGCTGAACACAGTGCGGCCGTCCTGCTCATGCGTGGGGAACGCGCTGAGATGATCGAGGATATGCTGCCACTTGGCGCGCCTGTCGGCATCGCGCCCCAACTCCGCGCTGATGCACAACAATCCGGTGAACAGCATGCGAATCAAGCCCAGTGACAGCAGCGGGTTCAGCTCATCGGCAGCAAACGCCTCGCTGGCGGAGTCTTTCTCGATCACATAGCGCCCCTCAACCCACTGCAAATCGTCTTCCCAGAAGTTGGCTGTTTCGATCAGGTACGGATACATTTTGGCGGCATAGTCCAAATCCCATGTGCAGTAAAAGTGCATGAGCGGGTTTACGGCGCAATAGGTGGCGTTGCTTTTCTGGCTCCAGAACAGCGTCGCGCACACCATGCCCCATGGCCCCAGCTCCACCGGCATGTACAATCCGCGCCGTCCCAGTTTCTCGCGCGCGAACACGCGACAGATGTCGATGGCATCGAGCAGGGGATCGCAATAGGATGCCGTAATCGCGACATGGTTGCCCGTGTACAGCCCCCATGGCGGCGACTGGTAGTTGTAGTTGACCGTGTACGATCCCGTCCACGCGGGATAATCGGTGGTCACCCAGTTGCCGAACAGACCGGGCGGCACCTTGCCCTGCCGGATGCAGCAGGCGAGGATGTAGATGGAAACATAGTACGACTTCTCCACAACCGGATCGCCGATGTGAATGAGCGACTCACGCCAAAAGTCCAGCCACCACTGGCGATGAGTGCGCTGGTGTGCTGCGACGCGCGCCAAAGTAAGGTCGGCCAGCACCTGGCGCGCATAGCGCAGCAGCTCGTGCGACTTCAGCCCGAAACGCGCCGGCAACACACCATCTGCGGCGGCATCCAGATCGCTGACGATGGCCGTGGCCAGCAACACGCAGTCACCCTTGTGCAGCGTGAATGTGAGCGCTTCCACCGACCACTTCACCGGAGTCCACGTCACTTCGACTCCGGGAGTCACCACGTGGGTCAACATGCCGGCGATTCTTCTGTCGGGCACATTGGCCGTGTTGGCGCAACGCGACATCCACAGCGCGCCATCGGCATTGAACATTTCATGATCGAAGCCATCCATATCGACAGCGCCCATATGGTGATAGACCAGTGCCGTGATGGGCGCGTCGCCTTCTGAACACAATTGCGTCAACAGGATGTTACGATCCGCCTGCATCCACGAGCACGTCTTTAATACTGCATCACCTTGCTGAAAAGTGCCGCGCACCTCGGCGTTGAGAATGTCCTGCTCCTGGCGGTATGAAGCGCCCTCCAGCACGGCAGCGGTCACGCACAGTCGCCCGACCGGGCGCGGCCCGGCGGCCGTAAAGCAACTGAGCCCGACATGCTCTTCGAGCAAACGATCGAGGCGTTGCTCGCGTGTCTCACCCAGGTACGGTTGCTGCCAGAAGTCATTCTTGGCAACAAAGAACTCTTGCTTTGATCCATCGCCCGCGATGGCAATACCCACATCGCCGTTGCCCAGCAGTGGCGCATCCACCACCTTGCTGTCGGGAATGCGTTGCGGCGGCGATGTCATCACCACAGTCTGTCGACCGATAGTCTGCTGCACGCGCTCGATGTTCATTCGTTTGCCTCCGATACTGACGCTATTCACGCTATTGATAAGCATATCGTAATAGAGATTGCCGATTAGCGAAAACAAAAAAGCCGCAGACAACAAGTTGCCTGCGGCTTCTGCGCCCTGTGAGATCGAACTACATCACCTGGATGGTGGGAAATACGGTCACAGCCCCGCCGGCCTTGATCTGCGGCGAGCCTTTGGCCAGGGCAACAGCGGCTTCTGCGCTGTCGGCCTGAATAACCGTGTAACCCTCTGCCGACACGGCTGAACCGGTTCCCACGGTTGCCGCTGCCGGCATGAACGGCGCGCCATAATCGACCAGCGCGGTACCCAGACTGGTAAACCACGCGGTCCACTCTTGAACCACGGCGGCCTGCTCAGCCTCCGTCGCCGCCATCCCACTGCCACCACTATAAAGAAGAACAAACTTAGCCATCTCAATACTCCTATTGGTTCTTACAACCGTCACAACTAAAACTGACCGCTATAGTGTACCAGAACATTCGTTCGATTACCTGACGATTGGGCTACGAACATGAAAGTCGAACAACCAAGGACTGATCTGACCTATTAATTGCCAAACGGGGTGATAATGATACGAGAAACTCGATATAATCTATCATTGACTGGAATTCATATGGATAAGCACAATCGCTTCAGTGCCTCGGACTTGCGTCATCAGGCAGAAGAGCGTTTGACGGCGCGTATGCGCGCAGAACCCGCCCTCACGTCTGCGGAAGACCTGCGTCTTGTCGTCAATGAACTGAAATTGCACCAGATCGAGTTGGAATTGCAGAACGAAGAACTGTTGCGTATGCATGCGGAATTAGGAGCCGCGCGCGAGAAATATGCCGACCTGTTTGAGTTCGCGCCAACCGGGTACTTGCTGCTGGATCATTCTGGCAACATCATTCAATCCAACCAGGCCAGCGCCAGCATGCTGGGTGTGCCGCCTGTCGCCTTGGTCAACCGGCGGCTGGGCATGTTCGTGGCGGCAACTGACCTGGCCACACTCAACACGTTTATCGAACAGGTTTTTGCCAGTGATCAGATACAAGTCTGCGAAGTAGAACTGGCTCCGCACCCAGGAAACGACCCGCTTGTCACTCCAACGCAACATTCAAGTCATAGGCGG